>DIRC01000044.1:33981-42995 GCA_002427465.1 Clostridiales bacterium UBA5446
TCTGTCGCCGGAGCGGGTGCGGGACGAGCTGAAAAAGACACTGTTTTCACCAGGGCCGGACGTCATCAGCGAAATGATCGCGGCCGGTTTGCTGGACGCATGGCTGACCCGGGGCGACCCTGATCTTACGCCCTTGCGCAGCCTGCCCCAATATAGCCGCCTCGCCCACCTCTGCCAAACGCTGGTACAATCGGGATGCATAACGTCGGCCAGGGCCTTTCTTGCCGCCCTCCGCTTTGACGGCAGAACCGTGGATACGGCCGCGGCTGCGGCGGCGATCCTGCAGTCCGGCTCCCGGGATTGGAAACGGATTTTGAAAGACCATGGCGCCGACGCCGCCTTAGCGGCATATCCCCGGAACCGGCGGCTGCGCAGGGTGCTGAAAAGCGGCGAATGCTGGCGGCTTGCCGATCTTGCCATAAACGGCAGCGACCTGATTTCACTGGGCTATTCAGGGCGCGAGGTGGGAATGGCGTTGGACAAGCTGCTGGATCATGTGATAGACTGTCCGTCGGACAACAATAACGAAATCCTGCGCGGGCTCGCTCAGCGTTGAGCCCCCCGGCGCCTGGTATTTTCGGAGGAATTTATGGAGAAATTAGAAGAACTGAAAGCCCGGTGTCTGGCATGCAAAAAGTGCGGGCTGTGGGAAACCCGGACAAACGTTGTGTTCGGCGGCGGAAAACCGGACGCCGAGATTCTGTTCATCGGCGAAGGCCCCGGCGAACAGGAGGATCTTAAGGGCCTGCCCTTTGTAGGCCGGGGCGGCAAGCTCCTGGACGATATGCTTGCCCTGATCGACTTGGACAGAACGAAAATCTATATCGCTAATATGGTAAAATGCCGTCCGCCTAAAAACCGCGATCCCCTTGAACTGGAGCAGCAGGCCTGCTCCGGCTGGCTGAAGGCCCAGATCGACCTGATTGACCCCAAGCTCATCATATGCCTTGGGCGCATTTCCGCCATGAAATATATCCGGGGCGATTTTAAAATCACCAAGGAGCACGGCCAATGGTTTCAGGTGGACGGGCGCCGCGTCATGGCCCTGTACCACCCGGCCGCCCTGCTGCGTGACCCCGGAAAACGGCCTGAGACCTTCACAGACCTCAAAACCATTCAGGCGGAGATCAAATCCGTCTGCACACATACTTATTGAAAGGCAGCAAATCTATGACCGAATTGCGCTCCCCCAACGTATCCGACAAATATTGGGTTGAATCCTACCTGAGAAGAGAAAATTCCCGAAGCTCCGACTATAATTTCGGAAACATTTATATGTGGGATAACCGATACAAAAAACACCTTACGGCCGCGGGCGACCGGATGATCATCCGGCTGAGATATACAGACCTGCCGTTTTTCGCTTTCCCCATCGGCTGCGGCGAGCTGTCCCCGGCCATCGATTTGATGAAATCCCTTGAGGCCCATAACGGCTCCCCCCTGTCAATCCGGGCGGTGACCGACGAGCATAAGGCCCTTCTGGATGCCACCTACCCTAACCGGTTCCGGTTCACCGAGGATCGGGATAGTTTTGACTATATTTATCTGGCCGAAAAGCTGGCCACCTTTTCCGGACGCAAACTCCATGCCAAGCGCAACCATTGCAACAAGTTTGAAAAAGAAATGAATTGGGATTTTGTCCGGCTGACCCCGGAGCTGATCCCCGGCTGCATCGACATGCTGGATGCCTGGATCGGTGAGTTCGATGTTCCCCCCGACGGTATTGAAGACGAAAAAGCCGCCATCCTCAGAGGGTTCAGCCATTGGGAATTGCTTGGCCTTGAGGGCGGCGTCCTTCGGGTGGAGGGAAAGATTGTCGGCTTCACCATTGGCGAAGCGGCGGCGAGCGACACCTTCGACGTACACTTTGAAAAGGCGTTCGGCGCCATAAACGGCGCATATCCCATGGTCTGCCGCGAATTTTCGCGTCAGGTGCTCCGGGATCACCCCCAGGTGATCTATATTAACCGGGAGGAAGACCTGGGACTGGAAAATCTCCGCAAAGCAAAAATGGACTATTATCCCGAATACCTGCTGAGAAAATACACGGCCACGGAGGTTTGAATGAAAAACACGCAACCGCAGCTGTCGCTGCGCCGGTCGGCCCCTGGGGACGAGCTTGAGCTGGGGAGGCTCTGGCATACCGTATTCGGAGACTCAAAAGCGTTTATCGACACTTTTTTCCGGACGCTTTACGCCCCCGGCCTGGCGTGTCTCGCCTTCTCCGGAGACAGGCTCGCCTGCGCGGGGTATTGCCTGCCGGGAGTCGCGGCCCTGGGAAAAACGTGCGCCTATATCTACGCGGTAGCCACATATCCCGAATACCGGGGTATGGGCGCCGCAGCCATGGTAGTACGGGATTTGACCCAACACGCCTTTGACAGCGGCGTTGACATTGTCGCCACCCTGCCCGCGTCGGATTCCCTGACAGGCTGGTACGAAAAGGTGCTCAACATGACGCCGGTCTTCAAAAAAGGCCGCCCCGGAGCGGTTTTTCCCGATTCATGGCGCCGATTCGCCGATTATTGCGGCTCCGCGGACAGCGGCGCGCCAAAATATCTATGGGCGGTGGGCGCTCCTGGGGTGGATCTGGCGCCCTTCAAAGAAACAGGATGGCAACTGACCTTTGAATAAAATAATATAGCGGAACGGTGCGACTTCCGTTCCGCTATATATTGGAATGAGGACAAAATGAAAAAGATTAACTGTCTCTTGCAAGTCTTATACTAGCAGACAGTTGTTACGGAAAAAACAGCAGAGTTGTTACAATACTATTAAATCACATTTTTTTCTTCATTATTGTTGGAATTCATGGCAATGATGCTCTCGCGCACCATATTCCGGAAGACCGGCGCGGCCCTGTCGGCCGCGGCCTGAACCTCCTGGTGAGTCAGAGGAGTCCGGGAAAGTCCCGCCCCCTTGTTGCAGATACAGCTTACCCCGCAGACCCGCATTCCGCAGTGATTTGCGGCCAGAGCCTCCACCGCCGTGGACATGCCCACGGCGTCCGCGCCAAGGATGCCCAGCATCCTTACCTCCGCAGGCGTTTCAAAGCTCGGCCCCGTCAGTTGGACGTATACGCCTTCCCGCAGCGGGACAGCCTGTTTTTTCGCCGTTTCCCTTATGATCCGGCACAAATCCTTATCATAGACCGAGGACATGTCGGGAAAACGCGTACCCAATTCTTCCATATTCGGACCTATCAGCGGATTCGGGAAGAAGGTCATGATATGATCCGTTATCAGCATGAAGTCTCCCGCGTCATAGTCCGGGTTGACGCCCCCGGAGGCGTTGGTCAAAAACAGAATCCGCGCCCCAAGCCTGCGCATCAGCCGCACCGGAAGGATCACATCGGAAACCGCGTAGCCTTCATAATAATGGACTCTGCCCTGCATACAGACAACCGGCGTGCCCCCCACATATCCGAAAATGAAGCGTCCGGCGTGTCCCGGCACCGTCGAAACCGGAAATCCGGGTATGTCCTTGTAATTCACCGTACATACGGCCTCCAGCTCCTGAGCAAAGCCTCCAAGCCCACTGCCCAGAACCAGCGCCACCAGTGGGACAAACTCCGTTTTTCCGCGAATATAGTCGAGGCACTGCTCAAGCTTATCCCAATCTGCCTTATCCCAATCTGCCTGCATGGCACTCCCTCCCTTTCTCTCCCATTGTCCGACAGTTTTGCCAAAAAATCAAGGTCATTTTCAGCTTAATTTATTCGATTGATGTCGAAAATCCAATGCTTTTTACAAAAAGGTTACGGATGGATACCAATATCGTTTTTATCATTGACATTGGGCAAAAACCGCTATATATTGTGATGTAGACGCTCGCCATACCACAAAATATGTGATATGTTTAGGGCGCACATTTATCTCCAAAACAAGGAGCGCATCTGGAATGATTCTCGCAGGGCTGCAAAAACTGACATTACTCGACTATCCCGGGCTGGTCGCCTGTACCATATTCACCGCAGGCTGCGACCTGCGATGCCCCTACTGCCATAACGCTTCGATCGTTTTGCCGGACAGGGATGGGCCGCACCTTTCGGAAGACGCGCTTTTTGCTTTTCTGCAAAAGCGGCGGGGATTGCTGGACGGCGTCGCCGTCACGGGCGGAGAGCCGCTGCTTCATCGCGATCTTC
Source organism: Clostridiales bacterium UBA5446 (assembly GCA_002427465.1). Classification (GTDB taxonomy): domain Bacteria; phylum Bacillota; class Clostridia; order Oscillospirales; family Oscillospiraceae; genus Scatomorpha. The sequence continues at coordinate 38,126 of DIRC01000044.1, forward strand.
CGGCGCTGCTCAGGCGGATCAAAGAGTTGGGATACAAAATCAAGCTCGATACGAACGGCACGTTTCCCGACAGGCTGCGCAGCGTCGTCTTTGACGGCCTGGCCGATCGTGTCGCGATGGACATCAAAAACTCGCCCGAAAAATACCCGGCCGCCACGGGGACCCCGGCAATCAGCCTCAACCCGATCAGGGAAAGCGCGGCCTTCCTGCTGGAAGGAAAAGTCGAGTATGAATTTCGCACTACGGCGGTACGCGGCCTGCACGAACCGGAGGATTTCCGCAGCATTGGAAAATGGATCGCAGGCGCGCGCGAATACTACATTCAAAACTTCTGCGACTCTGGAGATATCATCGACGGGCATGGAATCGGGGCGTTTTCCAAAGATGAGCTGGCATCCCTGGCGGATGCCGCAAGGCCCTTCGTTCCATCGGTAAAAATACGAGGCTTATGACGGCAGAGGTACAAAGAGGAGGACGAAATGTACAGAGTAATTAAGCGGGATGGCGAGCAGGTCGACTTCAGCATCCCCAAAATAAGCGGAGCCATCCAAAAGGCCTTTGAGGCCACCGGCACGGAATATAACGAAAATGTCATCGATTTTCTCGCGCTGAAGGTCACCGCCGACTTTCAGCATAAGATCCTGGATAATCTGATTACCGTTGAAGATATCCAGGACAGCGTTGAGACGGTGCTCTCCCGCGGCGGCTACGAGAATGTGGCCAAGGCGTATATCCTTTACCGCAAGCAGCGTGAAAAACTCCGCAATATGAAATCCCCATATCTGGACTATGTGGAGACCGTCAATTCCTATGTCAACGTCACCGACTGGCGCGTTAAGGAAAACAGCACCGTCACATATTCCGTCGGCGGGCTGATCCTGAATAACTCAGGCGCTATAACCGCAAACTATTGGTTGTCGGAAATCTATGACGATGAGATCGCCAACGCGCATAAAAACGCAGACATCCATCTGCACGATCTTTCCATGCTCACCGGGTATTGCGCGGGCTGGAGCCTGAAACAGCTCATTAAAGAGGGGCTGGGCGGCATTCCCGGCAAGATCACCTCGTCTCCGGCCAGCCATCTTTCCACCCTTTGCAATCAGATGGTCAATTTCCTGGGCATCATGCAGAACGAATGGGCGGGCGCCCAGGCCTTTTCCTCCTTTGACACCTACCTGGCGCCGTTTGTCAAGGTTGACAACCTGAACTATAAGGAAGTCAAGCAGTGCATCCAGTCGTTTGTCTACGGCGTCAATACCCCCAGCCGCTGGGGCACCCAGGCACCCTTTTCCAACATCACCCTGGACTGGACGATGCCGGCGGACCTGAAAGATCTGCCCGCCATAGTCGGCGGAAAAGAAATGGATTTTACCTACGGCGACTGCAAATCCGAAATGGATATGGTAAACAAGGCGTTCATCGATATCATGATCGAGGGCGACGCCAACGGCCGGGGCTTCCAGTACCCGATCCCCACCTATTCCATCACCCGGGATTTCGATTGGAACCCTTCCGAGAACAATAAACTCCTTTTTGAGATGACCGCCAAATACGGCACACCGTACTTTTCCAACTATATTAACAGTGACATGGAGCCTTCCGACGTTCGCTCAATGTGCTGCCGCCTGCGTCTGGACCTGCGGGAGCTGCGCAAGAAATCCGGCGGCTTCTTCGGCAGCGGCGAAAGCACCGGGAGCATCGGTGTAGTGACCATCAACATGCCCAGGCTGGCATATCTCTCCCGGGATGAGGCGGACTTTTACAGGCGGCTTGACCATATGATGGATATTTCCGCCAGAAGCCTGAATATTAAGCGCACCATTATCACAAAACTGCTGAACGAGGGTTTATATCCCTATACCCGGCGTTATCTGGGTACCTTTGACAACCATTTCTCCACCATTGGCCTTGTGGGAATGAATGAAGCCTGCCTGAACGCCAGGTGGATCCGCGCCGATCTGACCCACCCCGAATGCCAGCAGTTCACGAAGGACGTTCTGAACCACATGCGCCAGCGCCTTTCGGACTATCAGGAGCAGTACGGGGCCCTCTTCAACCTGGAGGCCACTCCGGCGGAAAGCACCTCATACCGCCTGGCGAAGCATGACAGGGAAAGATTCCCCAATATCCTGACCGCCGCCGAGCCCGGCGCCACACCGTATTATACCAACAGTTCCCATCTGCCCGTCGGCTTCACCGAGGATGTTTTCGAGGCGTTGGATATTCAGGACGAGCTTCAGACCCTTTACACTTCCGGTACGGTATTCCACGCTTTCCTGGGTGAAAAGCTACCCGACTGGCAGGCGGCCGCAGCCCTTGTCCGTAAAATCGCCAAAAACTATAAGCTCCCCTATTACACCCTTTCCCCCACCTATTCGGTCTGCAAGAACCACGGCTATCTCTCCGGAGAGCAGTTTACATGCCCCGAATGCGGCGAAACCACCGAAGTCTATTCCCGCATTACCGGATACTACCGCCCGGTGAAGAATTGGAACGCCGGAAAAACCCAGGAATATCAGGAACGCCGCGTTTATGACCCGGTAAATTCCCATATAGACCCGGTCAGGCACGCGGCCCTGACGCCCGGGCAAGACGGCGGGCAGCATAGTGACGAACCCAGGAACGCTGACGAAGGCCTGGTCCTCTTTACCACCGCCACCTGCCCGAACTGCATCCTGGCCGTCTCGATGCTGGACGAGGCCGGGCGGGAATACAGCAGGATCACCGCCGAAGGAAACGTGGACCTGGCCAACAAATACAGTGTCCGTCAGGCCCCCACCCTGGTCGTAGTCAATGGCGACAGCTTTGAAAAATATACCGGCCCCGTCGCCATAAAGCAATACCTTGGCGCATAGCAAAAACAAAGAATAGATAGGAGAGTAGTATGCACGACATCGTAATCATCGGCGGCGGCCCGACCGGGCTTTCAGCCGCACTGTACGCCCTAAGGGCGGGGAAATCCGTCCTGATCCTTGAAAACAACAGCATGGGCGGGCAGATTGCAACATCGCCGCGCGTGGAAAATTACCCCGGAATCCCGGTCGTTTCCGGCCTGGAACTGACAGACAGCCTGCTTTCACAGGTCATGTCCAGCGGCGGAAAGGTTGACCTGGCGGAAACCACCGGAATCACTGACGGCACGGATAAAAAAACCGTCCACACCACAAGCGGCGATTACGATGCAAAGTCGGTGATTATCGCTACCGGTGCCAAACACAGAAAACTGGGCATTGACCGCGAGGAAGCCCTCACAGGAAAAGGCGTATCCTATTGCGCCGTCTGCGACGGAGCTTTCTTTACCGGCAGACCGGTGGCCGTAAGCGGCGGCGGCAACGCTGCCCTGCAGGATGCGATTCTCCTTGCAAACACTAGTCCCACGGTTTATCTCATCCACCGGCGCAATACCTTCAGGGCCGAAGCCGTTACCGTGGAAAGAATCCGCAAGATCCCGAACATCACTCTGATCACAGACTCGAAGATTACCGCCCTCATGGGAAATGACGCGCTGGAAGGCATCGTCGTTGAAAACCTGGTGGACGGAACCACCCGGGAACTGCAGGTGAACGGGCTTTTCGTGGCCGTAGGCTTCGAACCCAAAAACGATATTTTCAGCAACGTGGCACGGCTGGACGATAAAGGCTGGTTCGCCTCCGGCGAGGATTGCCGCACCTTTACCCCCGGCATATTCGTTGCCGGAGACTGCCGGGCAAAGGGCGTCCGTCAGCTTGTAACGGCCGTTGGCGATGGCGCCACCGCCGCAGTGTCCGCCTGCCAATACATCGACTGCCTCCCCAATTAAATAGCCGCGAACGCAAGCGCCGCCGCGCCATTATGAACGCGGCAGCGCTTTTTTATCCCTGCGCAGGATTTTCCGTACGCCCTCGGGCCCGATCAGATAGAGTAGTGCAGGAGGCGATGAACTTGAAAACCGCTCTTATTCAGATGAAGAATTCTCCCGGAAAGTCTGAAAATCTTTCCCGCGCCAGGGAGCTTATCCGCGAAGCCGCAGCAGGCGGCGCCGATATGGCGGTGCTCCCCGAAATGTTCTGCTGCGAATATCAGAACCGGGCCTTCATTGAAAACCGCGAGCCGGCGGGTGGACAAATCTGGCAAATGCTGTCGGATGCCGCCCGCGAGCACGGAATCTGGCTGATCGGCGGCTCAATGCCCGAGGCGGACGGCCGCCTGACATACAACACCGCCTTTGTATTCGACAGGAATGGAAACCAGGCCGCTTTCCATCGGAAAGCGCATTTGTTCGACATCAGTGTTCCCGGCGGGCAGAGCTTCCGGGAATCCGCCACATTCACGGCCGGAAATGAGATCACGCTCTTTGAGACCGAATTCGGCAGGATGGGCCTATGCATCTGCTTTGATATCCGCTTTCCGGAGCTGTGCCGTCTGATGGCCCTGGAAGGCGCCCAGGTAATTTTCTGCCCGGCGGCCTTCAACATGACTACCGGCCCCGCCCATTGGGAGCTTCTGTTCCGGGGCCGCGCTGTGGAGAACCAGGTCTTCGCCTGCGGCTGCGCGCCCGCCCGGGACGAAAAAGGGTCCTATGTTTCCTATGGTAATTCCATTATAGTCTCTCCCTGGGGGGATATTCTTGCCAGGGCGGGCCCGGAGGAAACCATCCTGTACGCCCAGCTGGATCTGGGGCTTGTCCATGAGGTCCGGCAGCAGTTGCCGCTGCTTTTTGCCCGAAGGACGGATCTATACCGGCTGGAGCGGACATGAGCCGGCCCGACCCGCCCTTTTCAGATCTCCGGCGCGATGGGCATACAATTATGCTTTGACAGACAGGCGTCTTGTGGTATAATAGCCGTATTACAGCTATTATATCTTGATTCTAAGTCCATTTTCTCGC
>DIRC01000044.1:43236-59554 GCA_002427465.1 Clostridiales bacterium UBA5446
CATTTTCTCGCCCCCTTCGGGGCAGCCGAAAATGACGACGCATTATACCGCCATTGCTTCGCAATTATGGTATAATAAGATGTAAGCGGCCGACACGCTGCATACCTTGGCACGTGTTGGCGGAACTACCGGATATTCCATACGATCCTAATATGAATTTGATTATAGGAGGGTAAAAACCATGTGTGAAAGCCGTTTTTTTATTTGCCGGCACTGTGGGAATTTTGTTGAAATGATACATAGCTCAGGTGTCAATATGATCTGCTGCGGCGAGGAAATGACCGAACTCACCGCCAATACCGTCGAGGCAAGCGCCGAAAAGCATCTCCCGGTCGTTACCGTGACCGGCGATAAAGTGCATGTCGCAGTCGGCTCCGTTGCCCACCCGATGGTGGAAAAACATTATATTCAGTGGATATATCTCAAGACCGACAAAGGCGTACAGCGTAAATGCCTGCTGCCGGACAATACTCCCGAGGCTGCTTTTGCCCTGGTGGACGAAACGCCCCTTGCGGCATATGAATACTGCAACCTGCACGGACTCTGGAAAACCGAAATCTAATCTGCCGCGAATAACCGGCTGCGCAGGGCGCGGGGCCGGCCGATCCCTTCGGCATATGCCGCCGCACAATTTTAGTCCATAAAACTCGAACCCTCCCCGGTTTCAGACGCCGGGGAGGGTTTAAATAATTTCTATGACTTATTCTAATATCAGGGCGCGCATTCCGGCGCGTTGGCCGGCAGGACTCCGTCAGATGACCGGGCCAAGGGTATGGATATCGATCGCGCTGAAATACTGGATCGCCTCATTTTTGGTCATCTCGCCGGAAAGGACCTTCAGCATTTTTTGAATGCTCTCCTCGCCCACCTGCTCTATGGTTTTATCCCCCGTGAGGATCAGGCCGGCGTTAATGTCCATATCCTCTTCCATGCGCGCATATGTATTCGGATTCCCGCAGATCTTGATGACCGGCATACTGGGGAAACCCTGGGGCGCTCCGCGGCCGGTGGAAAACATCATGACCTGGGCGCCGGTACAGGCCATTCCGGTCAGGATCTCCGGTTCGCGCCCCGGGGTATCCTTGATCCACAGTCCCTTTTCCGTTGTAATGGCCTGGGGATAATCCAAAACGCCCTGAATGGGCCTGGAGCCGGATTTCATGATCGCGCCCAGGCTTTTTTCTTCAATGGATGACAGGCCGCCTTCAATATTGCCGGGTGTAGGCTGCCCCTTGCGCATGTCGCAGCCGAGGCTTTTTGCCCGGGTCTCCATCTGCTCCACGATCTTCAGAATCTGATTGCCCACCTCCGTGGTAACCGCCCGGCGGGCCAGCAGATGCTCTCCGCCGATAAACTCCGTCGTCTCACCGAAAACGACCGTGGCTCCCAGATCGACCAGCCTGTCGGCCACATAGCCGATCACGCAGTTGGACGCTATGCCGCTTGTGGTATCCGAGGCGCCGCACTTAATCGACATGATCACCTGGCTGATCCCGCAGGAAGTCCTTTGCAGGCCGCTGGCCTCGATCACCAGCCGGCGAGCCAGGTCGGTGCCGGCCTGAATGGACTTGGAAACGCCGCCCAGGGCCTGAATGCGGATGATTTCCACGCGCTTGCCGGTTTCTGAAATTTCTTTTACCATCCGCTCGTAATCCGTCCCCTCGCAGCCGAGACTGACCACCAGCACATTGGCTACGTTGGGACTTTTGCCGATACTGATCAAAGTATCGGTCACCCGCTCCAGATCGGGCGGAAGCTGGCAGCAGCCCTGGTGGTGCAGATAGGCCACCGTACCCTGCACCTGACGGCAGATGGCCTGGGCGACATCGTTGGCGCAGGTTACGCTGGGGATCACCGCAGTTAAATTGCGGGCGCCAGCTTTGCCGTCGGGGCGGACATACCCCATAAACTCCATACTACCTGCCCTCCTTCCAATCTCCGCGGCCGCGCTTGCTGTCCAAGTTGTGAACATGTACGTAGTCTCCCCTGGCGATCTCGTGCGTGGCGATTCCGATTTCTTCGCCGTATTTGACAATATCCTCTCCCACATGAATGTCCCGGGTGGCAATTTTATGGCCGTACGGCACGTCCCCCCGGACTTTTACGTGGTCCCGGCCGCCCTTCTTGTCGCGGATTTCCACCTCGTCTCCGTCCCTGACGGCGTTTGCAAAAAGGGTAGCCACATTGTCCAGATCATTGACTTTCAGCGCCAGTTTGAGTTCCATGCTCGTTGTCCCTTCTGTCTGTTATTCCGGCTTAACGGCCAAAACGCTCACGCCGTCCGGGATGACTACAACGCTGGCGTCCTTGCCTTTAAGCTGGTAGGCGATAGCCAGCGCCTCGTCCGGGTCCTTTGCCGGAATCATGTTGGCGCTGCGAACCTCCTCGGGGCTCATGTATGTGGTAACCAGAATAACCTTGTGCTTTTTCAGGATGCGGGCATAAATCTGGGCGCACCACTGCTCTGGAATGGTCTCATCTGACGGGAGGGTTGAAAGATAGGCTTCAAGCTCCGCCGGCGTCCCCATCTTCATAAGCTTTTCAAAATGGGTGCCGCCCATACCGTCCACGCAGCTGCAGCACATGATGATGACGCCGTCCTCTCCCGCACAGGCTTCGGCTGTCGCCCCTGCCTTTGGGCTCTGATAGAGGTTCTGATCCAGCGGATATCCGCCGTTGCTGGTCACCACAATGTCGCCGGTGACGCTGGGGCATTGGGACAATTTGCGGATAAAGGCCACGCCCTCGGCATGGGCCTGTTCCAAGTCCCCGGCAAACGCCGCGATAACCTTTTTCTCTCCGTCCAGGGCCACATTGAGAATAAACGCCGTATGTACCGCCCGGGCCGCAACCACCATATCCTCGTGGACGGGGTTGTGCTCCAGAATACCGGTCTGGGAATAGGGATTGGCAATCGCATGGTAGCAGTGATTTTCATTTACCGTCTGCTGGCTGCTGATTCCCGGCAGGATGCTCTTGCGCCCGCCGGAAAATCCGGCAAAGAAATGGGGTTCAACAAAACCCTCTGTCACCAGAAGATCACATTCCGCCGCCAGCCGGTTAACTTGAAACCTGGCTCCGGACGGAAGCGTGCACACAGACACAAACTGCTCCGGGTTATAAGCGTCGTTGATGGCGATCTTCTCATGGTCAACAATGCTGTCGCCGAACATCCGGCGCTGTTCCTCCTCCGTCGTGGGCCTGTGCAGACCGGTGCCGATCAGGATGGTGATGTCCGCGTCCGGGCTGCCCTTGCGGATTTCAGCCAGCAATATCGGCAGGGTGATTTTGCTGGGAACCGCCCGGGTATGGTCGCTGGTAACAAGGGTGACTCTTTTTTTCCCCCTTGCCAATTCGCACAGCCGCGGAGTCCCGATGGGATTGGCCAGAGCGTCCAGAATTAATTGCTCCTCGCTGCTATCAGTTTTTAAGTCATGCATTTTTGCGGAAAGCACCGCTTTCAGATTCTTCTCGTCTACGTGCAGGTCCATCGTGGAAGTGTAAAAGGGTATTTTAATGGTTTTCATGACAGCCTCCTCTGCAAATCGACTTATTTGATGAATTGAATCATGTAGATAATAACATCCTCTAACTCAAGGATACGCGGTTATGCCAGTAATTTCAATCTACAGAGCCGTATTTAAAAATTTGTTTGGCAAAAACGTGAAGTTGCACACAAATGTCCGCACAAAATAGTAATTGTACCAAACAGGCAAAGCAATTCAAAACCCAGAAGCCGGGGTACGGCTCCCGCCGTTTGCGCTCCGAGCAGGCATTCGGCAGGCATTGCATGATGCCCGCGCAGGCGGATAGTTGAAAACGATATGGTTCATCCCGAAACGCTGCTGTGCGCATACAATGGATCGAATTCAATTATTGCGGGAGGAAAAGCAGATGTGCACAGCTATGACCTTGCGCTCTTTAGACGAAGCCAGTTATATGGGAAGAAACCTGGATTTTTCTTATGCTATTCAGCCCCATTTTTATAATGTCCCGCGAAACTATAAATGGAAAAACGCGGTAACCGGCGGCGTAATGTCTGATTCTTACGGCTTTATCGGAATCGGTCAAGAGCTTGACGGTGTCCTTGGATTTTTCGACGGCGTTAACGAACATGGATTCGCGGCCGCGGCCCTGTACTTTGCCGGTTATGCGCATTATAATACCAAAATACGGGATTTCGACGGAATACAGTTAGCGTCCTATGATTTTCTTCATTATATTCTCGGCAACTGCGCATCGGTGGAAGACCTTTGCGGCCAGATGGATCGGATACATATCATAGGGTCGGAGGACCCCCTTACACAGACTGTGGCTCCGCTGCATTGGATTGCCGCCGATCGAAGCGGAAGATGTATCGTGCTTGAGCAAACGGAACAAGGCGAGGCGCTCTTTCACAATCCGATTGGGGTTTTAGCCAACAGTCCTGATCTGCATTGGCATATGACCAATCTGCGCAACTATGTGGAAGTGTCGCCGTATCAGGTGGAGGAAAGGGTCTGGGGGCAAATCAGGCTTGCGCCGTTTGGCCAGGCCGGCGGTACTATACCGTTACCCGGCGGCTATACGTCGCCGGAGCGCTTTGTTCGTACGGCTTATTTAAAAACGCATATCCCAAAACCGAGTACTCCTGAGGACGCGCTCATCTCCTTCTTTCATGTCATGAAAAGCGTATCCGTCCCCAGGGGGGCCGTTTTAACTGCCCGGGGAACAGACGATTTTACACAATATACCGCGTTTATCGATATGAATAAATGCGAGTATTTCTTTAACACCTATGAGAATTTGCAGATAAAAAAAGTGTGCTTTCCGATTTCAGAATCTGTGTCCGGCACCCTGGTTGATTTGGGAAAACTCAACCGGCCCATGACCTGTGAAGACCTGTAATCTATGCTAAAAAAGGTAACAGGGCGCCGCCGAATGCAAAATTGTAAAAAGATTGTACTTATGATTTCCTTTTGATGGTGGGCATGGTAAAATGACATACAAAGCCGGGGACAGCGCAGCCGCTTTACCTGTTCTACTATCTTTAAAAGGTGCGATGTTTGATGATAACAGAATCTGATAAAACCGTCCGTGAGCGGCTAATACAGGCCGGACTCCAGGAGCTGAGCCTGCATGGCATCCAAGACTTTTCCGTTCGAAGCGTCGCTTCCGCATGTGGTATTCCCTGCGCCGCGCCCTATAAGCATTTTGAGGACAAAAACAGTTTCATCGCGGCGATTATCGAATATTTGATCAGCCTTTGGGAATCCCGCATTCCCGAGATCATGGCCAAATCCCCCGGTGATCTGCGCGCCCAATTAACCGAAATTTCCGTTGAATACGTGAAGTTTCTGGTGCAAAATTCCTATTTCCGCTCCATCATCATGCTCAAGGACCCGGATTTTGACCAGCAGCACGCGGGCTTGCGGCACCGCCTGAGCAACACCGCCCACACTTTGGTGCGGGAGTATTGCCGGTCCGTGGATATGCCCGAAGACGTCATGGCATATAAGCTGTATATTGTCCGCTCCCTGATTTACGGTGCGGCCCTGATGTTTGACAACGGGGAAATGGAATACAGCGAGAAAAATATGGCGTATGTCCGGCAGGCCGTCAACAGGGAGTTCGACCTTCCCTGATTTTTCCTCCTAAAACAACTGTTGACAAACCAAAGGGCGATGTTTATAATTGCGTCAGGTTATCACTGATAACCTGACGCAATTTTTTGCGCCCAACTCGTCTCAAAACAAAATGTCGGAGGAACACATATGATCTTCAACGCCATTGTAAAACTCATCGCGGAGCATAACGACTGCGATGTATCTGAAATCACCATGGACACCACCTTTCAGTCCCTAAGCATTGACTCCCTGGACACCGTCGAGCTGCTGATGAATCTGGAAGACGTCATTAACCGCCAGATCGAGCTGGATCAGAAGGTGAGCACCGTTGGTGATTTGGTGCGCTTGGTGGAGGCAAAATGCCAGGAGTAACGGATGATAAACTCGACTCTTTGCGATCTTCTGGGTATTGAATACCCGGTATTTCAGGGCGGCATGGCATGGATTTCCGACGGAAAACTGGCCGCCGCCGTATCCAATGGAGGCGGCCTCGGCATCATTGGAGCCGGAACCGCCCCCGGAAGCTATATCTGCGAGCAGATACGCATTGCCGCATCCCTGACGGACAAACCCTTCGGCGTCAATATCATGCTTCTTAGCCCTTTTGCCGCCGAGGCGGCGCAAATTGCCGCCGAAGAGAAAGTTGCGGTGGTGACCACCGGAGCGGGCAGTCCCGCAAAATATATGGCTCTCTGGAAAGCCGCCGGAATCCGGGTGATCCCGGTGATAGCGTCCGCGGCCATGGCAAAGCTCGTTACCCGCGCTGGCGCGGACGCCGTCATTGCCGAAGGCTGTGAAAGCGGCGGCCACATCGGGGAGCTGACCACCATGGTGCTGGTGCCTCAGGTTTGCGACGCAACCGGCCTGCCCGTGATTGCGGCGGGCGGAATCGGCGACGGCCGGGGCATGGCGGCCGCCTTTATGCTGGGGGCCTGCGGCGTTCAGCTTGGCACCCGTTTTCTGGCCGCCGATGAATGCTCCGTACACCGCAACTACAAGGATAAGGTGCTGAAGGCAAACGATCTCGCCACCGTCACCACGGGCAAGCGCCTTGGACACCCGATCCGCAGCCTGAAAAGCCCTTTTACACGCACCCTGCTTGACGCGGAGTATTCCGGCATCTCCAATAAGGAGCTGGAGGAAATGGGCGCAGGCCGGGTTGCCCTTGCCGCGCGCGAGGGGGATCTGCAAAACGGATGTTTTCTGGCTGGACAGATTGCGGGCATGGTGAATCGGGAGCAGCCCGCCGCCGAGATCGTCCGTGAGCTCTGCCAGCAGGCGGAAGCGCTCCTGAAGGGAGCCGCCCGATGGGAAAAATAGCCTTCGTATTTCCGGGCCAAGGCGCCCAGCGTCCCGGCATGGGGTATACGCTTTTTCAGCATAATTCCGCCGCCCGGGCCCTGTTTGACGAAATCGACCGCCTTCGCCCCGGGACCTCTAACCTCTGCTTTTTCGGCACGGAGGAAGCGCTGGGGGAAACCCAAAACACCCAGCCATGCCTGTTTGCCTGCGAGCTGGCAGCGGCCCGCGCCCTCCAGTCCGCAGGGGTCCGGCCGGATATGGCGGCCGGCTTCTCTTTGGGGGAAATCGCGGCTTTGACTATTGCCGGCTCGGTTTCGCTGGCGTCGGGATTTGAGCTGGTGACCCGGCGCGGTGAGCTGATGCAGGCCGACGCCCAAAAGGCTGCCGGCGCCATGGTTGCCGTGATAAAGCTGGACGCCGGGACGGTGGATGCGCTTTGCCGCGAGTTCGATCGTGCGTACCCGGTCAACTACAACTGCCCCGGCCAAACCGGGGTGGCCTGCCTCAAATCGGAGCTTCCGGCCTTTGCCGACGCTGTCAGGGCGGCCGGGGGCCGCGCGATTCCCCTGAAGGTCGGCGCCGGCTTTCATTCGCCGTTTTTCCGGGAGGCGTCCCGCGGGTTCGCCCTCGCGCTGCAGCAGCATCTTATTGCGCCGCCCGCCATCCCTCTTTATTCCAATTACACCGGCCTGCCCTATGAAAAAGACTATGCCCTGCTTTTGTCCCGGCAGATCTGCAATCCGGTGCGCTGGGAAACGATTGTGCAAAACATGATCGCCGAGGGGGCGGACACCTTTTTTGAGGCGGGCCCCGGCCGCGTGCTCTCCGGGATGATTAAAAAAATAGACCCGAAGGTCCGGACATTTTGCATAGAAGAATATGCGGATTTAGAATCTGCCGTAAAGGAGTGCCGCCCGTGCTGAAAGATAAAACCGCCATCATCACCGGCGCGTCCCGGGGCATCGGCCGCGCCATCGCCGTCAAATTCGCCCAAAACGGCGCTGATCTGGCCCTGCTCTATGCCTCCGACGAGGCGGCCGCCGGGGAGACTTTGCAGGAATGCCGGAGCTTCGGCGTCCGCGCCGAAGCGTACCGCTGCGACGTGTCGGACTGGAACGCCTGCGAAGAGACTGTATCCCGGGTCAAAGAGGCTTTCGGCAAAGTGGATATTCTGGTCAATAATGCCGGCATTACCCGGGACGCCCTGATTGCCACCATGAAAGAAGCCAACTTTGACGCCGTGCTGGACACCAACCTCAAAGGCGCTTTTCACATGATCCGCCATTGCGCGCCGCTGTTCATCCGCGCCAGGGGCGGCAGAATCATCAATATCTCGTCCGTCTCCGGTCTGATGGGCAATGCCGGCCAGGCCAACTATTCCGCCTCGAAGGCCGGTCTCATCGGACTGACGAAATCGGTGGCCCGGGAGCTGGCCCCCCGTGGCGTCACCTGCAATGCCATTGCCCCCGGATTTATCCAAACCGATATGACGCGGAATATCGGGATGGAAAACCGTCTCGCTTCATCCATCCCCCTGGGCCGCCTGGGGTCTTCCTCAGATGTGGCCGGAGCGGCCCTGTTTCTTGCGGGAGACGGCGCGGGCTATATCACCGGCGAAGTCCTGCGGGTGGACGGCGGGCTTGCCATGTAGGGCATTATCATCAGCGAAAGGATGTGCTTTCATATGACCAGACGAGTCGTGGTAACCGGCATGGGCATTGTCAGCCCGATCGGGAATGACATTGCCAGCTTCAGCCGGGCTTTGCAAAGCGGCAGGCATGGCATTGGGCCTATTACCTGCTTTGATACTACTGAATATAAAGCGACGCTGTGCGCGGCGGTAAAGAATTTCAACCCCAGAGATTACATGGAAAACGCGGAAATTCTCCGAAGCGATCCGGCTGCCCGCTTCGCCATGGCCGCGGCCTGCCAGGCCGTGGAGGACAGCGGAATCATGGGTACCCTTCCCCCCGATCGGATCGGCGTATACTTCGGCACGGGAATCGGCGGCATACAGACCTTTGCCGCCGAAATGGATAAGCTCCGCGCCAAGGGCCCCAGACGGGTGTCCCCTTATTTTGTCCCCATGATGATCGCGAACATGGCCTCCGGCATGATTGCGATTCGGTTTAACTGCCGGGGCGCCGCCCTGGCCACCGTGACGGCCTGCGCCTCCGGCTCCAACGCCATCGGCGAAGCGCTGCGCGCCATCCGCCACGGCTACTGTGACGCCGTCATCGCCGGAGGCGCGGAAGCCGCCGTTTCCGAGTGCAGCGTGGCGGGCTTTATAAATATGCAGGCCCTCTCCGTCTCCTCGGACCCCGACGCGGCCTCCCTGCCCTTTGACAGCCGGCGAACCGGATTTGTGATCGGCGAAGGCGCCGGCGCCCTGGTGCTGGAGGAATATGAGCACGCCCTCGGCCGTGGAGCCGCCATATACGGCGAGGTCTGCGGCTATGGCTCCTCCTGCGACGCTTTTCATATCACAGCGCCCCATCCGGAAGGCCTCGGCGCCGTGGACGCAATGAAAGCCGCGCTGGAAGAAGCCGGATTTACCGCCGATACCAGGCTTTATATCAACGCCCACGGCACCGGCACGCCCCTTAACGACGCCATGGAGACCCGAGCCATCAAAACCGTATTGGGCGCCGAAAAAGCCGTTCAAACCCCCGTCAGTTCAACCAAGTCCATGACCGGCCACATGCTGGGCGCGTCAGGTGCCGCGGAAGCCATCGCCAGCCTTCTGGCGCTTCGGGATGGAATCCTTCCGCCTACCGTGGGACTTCTTTCCCCGGACCCGGAATGCGACCTGGACTATGTCCCCCTCACCGCCAGAAAGGCCGAGATTGATCTGGCGCTTTCCAATTCCCTGGGTTTCGGCGGCCACAATGCCTGCCTGGCTTTTCGGAAAGTCTGATAAAAAAGGATGGCTTATGGAAGAAAACAGCATCAAAAAATATGCGAAGCTCATGCAAGACCTGGATCTTACCGGGCTTGAAATCAGCGAAAACGGCAAAACCGTCCGTCTCGAACGAGCGGCTCCCATAGGCGGCGCCGCAGTCCGCGTGACGGCCCCCGGCGCGGCTTCCGAAGCTCTGGCCCCCATCGCCGCGCCCGACCCCGGCCTCGTCAGCATCCCGTCTCCCATGGTCGGAGTATTCTATGCTGCTCCGGCCCAAAATCAGCCCTCCTTCGTCAGCGTGAACGACAGGGTTCGCAAGGGGGATGTACTGTGCATCATTGAGTCCATGAAGCTGATGAATGAGATTCTTTCTGAGCACGACGGCGTTCTTGCGGAAATCTGCGTGAGCAATCAGCAGGTAGTGGAATACGGCCAGGCGCTGTTCCGCATTCGAAAGGAGACGCCATGAATCAGGAGGAATTGAAGGCTGTCCTGCCACACCGCGACAACATGCTTCTTATCCAGGAGGCGTTCTGCGAAAACGGCGTTGCCCGCGGAAGCGTCTTCATTAATGGCGGCGAATGGTTTTTAAAGGGGCATTTTCCCGGAAACCCCGTTGTGCCGGGCGTGATGCTCTGCGAAATGCTGGCCCAGTCGGCCTGCGTGCTGCTGGCGGGGGAAATGCGGGGCAAAGCGCGGCTTCCGCTGTTTACCGGGCTTGATAAAGTTCGTTTCCGCCGCTCCGTCAGGCCGGGGGATACCCTGAAAACCGAATGTGTCCTGACCCGCGCTATGCCCCCGTTTTATTTCGCCAAGGGCAAAGGCTTCGTGGACGGCCTGCTCTGTGTTGAGGCAAGCTTTTCCTTCGCTTTGTCAGAGGTGTAGCCGTGTTTTCAAAAATACTCATTGCCAACCGGGGCGAGGTCGCCGTCCGCATTATCCGCAGCTGCAAGGAAATGGGGATTTCCACCGTGGCGGTCTTCTCCAAGGCGGACGCGGAATCCATGCACGTCGCCCTGGCTGACCAGAGCTATTGCATCGGCGAGGCTGCGCCCGCGGACAGCTACCTCAATGAGGAGCGGATTTTAAGCGCCGCCCTGCTCTCCGGCGCACAGGCCATTCACCCCGGCTATGGATTTTTATCTGAGAATGCCCATTTTGCCGCTTTGTGCATCAAACACGGCGTGGCGTTTATCGGGCCGTCCGCGGACAGCATGAAGCGGCTCGGCGACAAGGAAAATTTGAAAAAACTGATGGCGGAAGCCGGGCTTCCCGTGATCCCCGGCTCCGGCGTGCTGAATTCGGTTCAGGACGCTTTTGCGGCCGCCCGGGAAATCGGATACCCGGTCATGCTCAAGGCCCGCTGCGGCGGCGGCGGCCGGGGCATCCGCCTCATCATGCACGAGGAGGAGCTGGAGCGCGCTTATTTTTCAGCCGTCTCCGAGGGTAAGGCGGCCTTTGGCGACGGCGCGGTATACCTGGAAAAGTACATCCATCCCGCCCGGCATATTGAAATGCAGATTATCGCCGATGAGGCCGGGGAATTGATTTGCCTGGGGGAACGGGACTGCTCAATCCAGCGGAACCATCAGAAATTAACCGAAGAATCCCCCTCCCCCGCCGTCTCGCCCGCGCTGCGCGAAAACATGATCCGTCAAATTACGGCAGCGGTGAAGAAAATAGGGTACCAGAATCTGGGCACGCTTGAGTTTCTGCTGGACTCCGAGGGCAATTACTATTTCATGGAGATGAATGTGCGCCTTCAGGTAGAGCATTGCGTCACGGAAGCCATTACCGGCATCGATCTGGTAAAGTGGCAGATTCGCATCGCCACCGGCATTCCCCTGAGCTTTACCCAACAGGATGTGCTGCTGAAAGGCTCCTCCATAGAATGCCGCATCAACGCCCGGGCCCCCGGCAGGGTAAATTTTCTGCATGTCCCGGGGGGGCCTTTTGTCCGCTTTGACACCTATCTGGCGGCCGGTTCCGCCGTCTCGCCGTCCTATGATCCGCTTCTGGGAAAATTGATTGTCTATGCCTCCACCCGGGAAGAGGCCCTGCGCAAAATGCAGGCCGCGCTCTGCGAGCTGGTGATTGAAGGGATAGACCACAATATTGACGAGCAATTTGACATTATAAGCGACGGCCGCTTTCAAAGCGGCTCTTACGATCTACACTTCTTTTCACAATGAGGTCATGCGATATGCCATCCTTCCCTTTTTTACGAAAGCCGAAAAACCCCCTGGAGCAAGGCGGGAGAACTTCCATTCCCGCCCGTCCGGAGGGCGCTGATTCCGAGCTGTCGCAGCAGTGCCCAAACTGCCGCCGGCAAACGGCGCTGAGTCAGCTTTGGCACAGCGCCAATACCTGCGAATGCGGTTATCACTTCCGTCTGAAAGCCTCCGACAGAATCCGCCTCTTGGCCGATCCCGGTTCCTTTGTCTCCTATTTTGATGATCTTGCCGGCAAGGACCCCCTTAATTTTCCCGGTTACCGCAAAAAGCTGGAAGCCACCGCGAACCTTTCCGGTTTACAGGAGGCCGTTCTGTGCGGCCGCGCTTTGATCGCAGGAGAGCCTTGCTGCCTGTTTGTCATGGACCCTTACTTCATGATGGGCAGCATGGGAACCGTGGTGGGGGAAAAAATCACGCGCACTTTTGAGCTGGCTGTCCAGCACAGGCTGCCGGTAGTCGGCTTTACCGTCTCAGGCGGGGCGAGAATGCAGGAGGGGCTTCCAGCCCTTATGCAAATGGCCAAAACCAGCGCCGCCGTGAAGCGGCACGCCAATGCCGGGCTGTTCTACCTTGTCGTCCTCACCGATCCGACCACCGGGGGCGTGATGGCCAGCTTTGCGATGGAGGGAGACGTCATTCTGGCGGAACCGGGGGCCACGGCGGGATTTGCAGGCGCCCGGGTCATTGAGCAAACGGTGCGCAAAAAAATGCCGCCGGGATTCCAGACTGCGGAATTCCTGCTCGCGCACGGGTTCGTTGACGCCATTGTCCCCCGCCAGGATCAGCGCGCCGTCGTCTCACGCCTGCTTTTCATCCATCGGGGAGGCGAGACACATGAGCAGTAGGGCATACGACAGAGTCAAACTGGCGCGGTCAAATTACCGCCCCACCAGCCTCTCCTATATTCAAAACATTTTCACCGATTTCTTCGAACTGCACGGCGACCGGGCTTTTGCCGACGACGCCGCCATCGTGGGCGGCGTGGCGCTCCTGCAGGGCAGCCCCATCACCGTCATCGGCATTGAAAAGGGGCGGACGGCAAAAGAACGGGTCTGTCGGGATTTCGGCGCGCCCAACCCGGAAGGCTATCGCAAAGCCCTGCGTCTGATGGAACAGGCGGAAAAATTCCGCCGTCCCGTGGTTTGCTTCGTGGATACCTCGGGGGCCTTTTGCGGCATTGGCGCGGAAGAACGTGGGCAGGGCCATGCCATTGCCCAAAATCTGATGCGCCTCAGCGACCTTGGGACGCCCATTCTTTCCATCCTGATCGGTGAGGGCGGCAGCGGAGGCGCTTTAGCCCTTGCGGTGGCCGACGAGGTCTGGATGCTGGAAAATGCCGTTTATTCCGTTATTTCCCCCGAAGGCTGCGCCAGCATCCTATGGAAGGATTCCAGCCGCGCGCCCGAAGCCGCAGAGTATTTGAAGCTGACGGCTCAGGATGCCCTTCAGCTGGGGATGATAGACTCCGTCCTCCCCGAAGCCGGGTTGGGAACCGCTCCCTTTTACCGGCTGCTCAAAAAAAATATCGCCGTAAAGCTGCAGCAGCTAAGCGATCTTCCTGTGGAAGAACTGGTAACGCAAAGGTACCGGCGTCTTCGGAGTTATGGTTCGTTTGATTATACGGCGAAGGAGCGTTTATGAGCATTTATCAGCAATTTTGCCGGGAGCAGTATGATGCCCAAGGGAACTTGAACGCCTTTTGCCTCCAGTACCCTGATAACTATAACTTTGGTTATGACGTGGTGGACGCCATCGCCGATAAAACGCCGCAAAAGATTGCCCTGGTCTGGTGCAACACCCGGGGGGACGAACAAATTTTTAACTTCGGCGATCTCCGCCGCCTCAGCAATCAGGCCGCCAACGCTTTGAAAGCGCGCGGCGTGAAGAAAGGCGACGCGGTTTTAGTGATGCTCAAGCGCCATTTTGAGTATTGGTTTGTGGCCGTCGCCCTGCACAAACTGGGCGCCGTGATGGCCCCGGTCACGCATATGCTGACCGGCGACGATATTTCCTACCGGTGCAGGGCCGGGAAGATCAAAACCGTGGTCTGCACTTGCGAGGACGACGTTCCCTCCCGTTTTTTGCGGGTAAAAGCCGAGTCCGGGATCGAGAATATTTGGACCATACGCCAATCCATCCCCGGATGCCTGAACCTGACCGAGGAGATGAAGACATGCTCATGGTATCTTCCCCGGGTTGAAACTCTGGCCTCCGAGCCGATTCTGGCCTATTTTACATCCGGCACCACCGGTTATCCCAAAGGCGTGATTCACAGCCACAGCTATACCCTGGCCCATATTGTGACCGCCAAATACTGGCAAAGGGCCGCCGAGGACGGACTGCATTTCACTGTTGCGGAAACCGGGTGGGGCAAGGCGTCCTGGGGAAAGATTTACGGGCAGTGGCTGGTCGGCAGCGCGGTCATGGTATTCGATTTCGACAATTTTGATTCCCGACAGCTGATGGGCGTGATCAATCGCTACAAGGTCACCACCTTCTGCGCCCCGCCCACGATATACCGCTACCTGGTCAAAACCGGTCTTGTGGAAATGCCGAGCCTCCGTCATGTGTCCACGGCGGGGGAACCGTTGAATCCCGAGGTTTTTTCTCAATTTCTGGACGCCACCGGCCTTTTTATCATGGAAGGCTATGGTCAAACCGAGACGACTCCGCTCCTGGCCAATCTGGACCGGATGCCGGCCAAGGCGGGTTCCATGGGAAAACCCACCCCCCTCTACCGGGTGGCTTTGCAGAACGCCGACGGCACGTCCGCCGCGGACGGGGAGCCGGGAGAGATCGTCGTTCTGCCCGATGAAAACGGCAATACGCCGCCGGGGATTTTCCTGGGCTACATAGACAATGACGCGCTGTATCAGTATGCCTGGCGGGGCGGGGTCTACCATACCGGCGATACCGCATGGCGCGATGAGGACGGCTATTATTGGTTTAACGGCCGCAGCGACGACATCATCAAAACCGGTGGGTACCGGGTGGGGCCATTTGAGATCGAAAGCGTTCTGACGGCGCATCCCGCCGTTTTGGAATGCTCGGTCGTCGGCATTCCGGATTCCCTGCGCGGACAGGCGATTAAAGCCTTTGTCGTGCTTGCCCCGGAATATAAGCCCTCTAAAGAGCTGAAAAAGGAACTTAAAAAATTCTGCAATGCCCGGATATCCAACTATAAGTGGATCCGTTTTATTGATTTCGTCAGCGAAATGCCCAAAACCATCAGCGGCAAAATTAAAAAGCGCGACCTGCGGGAGTGGGAAGCCATAAACGAGGCGGAATAAAAGATACCCCTCCTCGGTGCTATGGCCGATTCGCGCCCGACCAAGGCGCTGATATCAGCGCTCTATATTTTTCCTCTTCGGGGCTGCGTTGCTGAGCGAAACACATCAGACCATTACAGTATTCTTAGATCAGCTTGAATATGTGAAATGTGGCTTATCTGAATCTGCAGGGATGACGGCCTTTCGAGCGGCCGCATTATGCCCCGGTTTAAAGGCGCCAAGCCCGCAAATTACCGAAAAAGCCACTATGGGCCATGCCTTAAAGGCATGGCCCATAGTGGCTTGGTACCGGTGCTGAGTCAGGACTTTTTCGAAAAGCCAGTAATATCAAAAGTGAACCTGCATGCCTGATCAAGGGCGGCGGCGCGGCTGGTGGCGGAGGCGGAAGCCGGAGGTCATTGCCCACTCGCTACAAACCCAACAGTAGGTTGAGCAAATATAAATATGGGATTGGTCAAATTCAGATAATCCAAGAGGTCCGGACTTGCCGCTAAATAACTAAACAGATGAAATATATAAAGCTTTCAGAATTAATTAGCTAAATAAAAATAGATTATGATATTGAATTTTCTTATAACGACCGCCAATATTCTATCACCAGTCCAATCGAAAGCGGCACAAGATTCATATCTTATTGAGAGTTTTATAAAGAGCCAAAAGACTATAAAGCTATAGAAGATTTCTTATCTTCAGCCAAGATCGAAGACGAACTGTTGGTGGATATTTTGGATTTAATAACTAACATAGATATATATTGAGGTATACTATGAACAACAGCGGCAAGGTAAGGTTTTATCTTGCCGCTGTTGCTCATCGCGCGGGTGTTGAGTCAGAATTTAGAAAAATGAAAACCTAGTAATACTAATGGTTTGAGAACACAAAAGTCGTCGGATCTTCTCAAATCCGACGACTTTTTAGTGGATCAATTGGTGATTTTAGATATCAACCTTCACGTCTGCCGAGCTTGATATGACGAGAAAATTG
>DIRC01000035.1 GCA_002427465.1 Clostridiales bacterium UBA5446
GATTCCCGCACCTCGTCCAAGACGGCCTCTGCGGCCTCCGCGTCCGCCAGGGGCACGGTGAAGCTGATGTCGTTGGTGTTCTCCCGGCCATAAGACTGCAGAATGATATCCACGTTGATTTTCGCCCTGGCCATGGTATTGAACACCCGGAACGCCATGCCCGGTTCGTCCGGCACGCCGATGACGACGATGCGCGCCACATTATTATCCTTCGCGATTCCGCTGATTTTCATCTCTTCCACCTTTTTCACGACCTCCTTAACTTTTGTTCCGGGCTTGCGAACATAACTCGAAAGAACTTCTATGATAACGCCGTAACGTTTCGCCATTTCCACCGAGCGGTTATGAAGCACCTGTGCGCCGAGGCTGGCAAGCTCCAGCATTTCGTCATATGTGATTTCCTTCAGCTTCCTGGCCCCCTGAACCTTGCGGGGGTCCGCGGTATATACGCCTTCCACATCCGTATAGATCTGACATTTATCGGCATGAAGCACCGCAGCCAGGGCAACGGCCGTAGTATCCGAGCCGCCCCGGCCAAGGGTTGTGATGTCATCGTTTTTATCGATTCCCTGAAATCCCGCGACGACGACGATTCTGCGCTTATCCAGCTCCCTGCGGATGCGTTCGGACGAGATGCGCATAATCCGCGCGCTGCCGTAATTGGCGTTCGTCTCGATTCCCACCTGCCAGCCGGTAATGGAAACCACGGGCAGCCCCATGGCCTCAAGGGTCATGGCCATCAGCGCCACGGATTGCTGCTCACCCGTGGAAAGCAACACATCCATCTCCCGCTTGGACGGCCTTGGATTAATTTCGTGGGCCTTTTCAATCAGATCGTCCGTGGTGTCTCCCTGGGCCGAGAGTACAACCACCACATCGTGGCCTTCGGCATAGGTGTCGGCAATAACGCCGGCGACCCGCCTCATCTTTTCGGCGTCGGCCACGGAGCTGCCCCCGAATTTCTGTACTATGAACATTGGACGATTCCTCCGATGTTTGGGTGTTTTTAGTGTTCACTCTATTATATGTGCTAATCCAGTATCCGGTAAACCGCCCGGACGTCCATACCTGCGGCGCGCCTGTCAAGCGCGGCTCTGGACATATAGTCCGTCACAAAGGCATACTCGCCCTGCGCCCCGGCAGGGGCGGTGATGAATCGCGCGTTCCCAAAGGCGGCGCCGATCCCGCTGAGATCCGCCCCCGTGCGGACGAGCCACCGGCTGGAAATAAGATCGGGGTCCGTGACATAGCCCGGTTCCGAAGGCCACCAGCCTAGGTATTTCCGTGTGTTCGGCTCCCGGACACAGTCGATCACATCCGCCGCGACGGCGCTGGCCGTGGGCAGCGCGCCCGCTCCCGGCCCAAAAAACATGGTCTCACCGACGGCGTCGCCCTTCACCGAAATGCCGTTCATGACCCCGTCAATATTGGCGATCGGATTGCTTTTTGAAATCAGGTGCGGCTCCACAAAGGCCGTGACCGAGTTCGGCCCCGTCCTCAGCGCCCGGCCGAGGAGCTTGATTTTATATCCCAGTATCCGGGCATACTCAATGTCGGCCGAGGCGATGGCCGTGATGCCGACGGTTTTGACCTCCTCCGGCGCAACATTTTTTCCGAAACAAAGATCCGCCAGAATGCTGATCTTGCGCCCGGCATCGATTCCCTCCACGTCGGCGGTAGGGTCCAGCTCGGCGTAACCCTTTTCCTGCGCCTCTTTCAGGGCCTGGTCAAAGGTCTTGCCGCACTGAATCATCTCCGTCAGAATATAGTTGGTGGTACCGTTCAGGATGCCGCAGACCGAGGTGATCTCATTGGCGGCCAGACACTGGACAATCGGCCGCAGGATCGGTATCCCGCCGCCCACGCTGCCCTCGAACAGGAAATTCACGCCCTTATCCCTGGCAATGGCGGTCAGTTCCATGCCGTGCTTTGCCACCAGTTCCTTGTTGGACGTGACGACGCTTTTGCCCGCCAGCAGGCAGCGCTTGTCATATTCATAGGCCACCGTCGCCCCGCCGATACACTCGGCAACCACTGCGATTTCAGGATCGCCGACAATCACCTCAAAATCGTGGACGATTCTGTCCGCGAGCGGGTGATCAGGTCGGGGTTTTCGGCAGAGGATATACTTCACCTCGATCTCCTGCCCCGCACGCCTGGCAATCACGTCCTTATTCTTGGTCAAAACCTCGGCGGTCCCGGCGCCCACGGTTCCTATGCCGAGTATCGCTGTTTTTATCATAGCCCTCTCCTTGCCGGATTCAGCCCGGCGGCCCCGGGTCTTCCCGGCGCGCCGCGCCCGCGCCGCATATTTTTTCCCGCCGGCGTCATCCGGCGAGCACCTCGAATTTGATCACGCCCCTGAGGGACTCCACCGCCGCGATAAGCGCGTCCATGCCGACGCGCATATTGTCGGTGGTAGCGGAAATCGCCACCAGCGCCACGCCGTTTGTGGGGATGCTCTGATTGATCGTGAGAATATTTGTGCCGGTATCGGCAAAAATAGTGAGCAGGGACGACAGAACCCCCATCTTATCCCGCAGCACCGCGTGAAATGTGACGATGCTTCCTCTTTTCATATCGCGGAACGGCGCTATGGAGTCCTTGTATTTATAGAACGCGCTTCGGCTGATGCCGACCCGCTCGACGGCCTCCGCCACGGTGCGGGCCTCGCCGGACTCCAGCAGCTCCCTGGCTTCGGTGACTTTGACAAACACCTCCGGAAGCGCGTCTTCCCTGACGAGATAATACCTTGACTTTCCCTTTTCCTGCATGACAGCACCTCCATGAACCATAAATTCAGAACGCGGCGCTCCTGATTCCCCCACCCGCGGTCAAATGTTTCCCGCAAGCACACACCTGTTATACCATATCCACACTTCGCGCACAATGGACATTATTGTAAAAGATTACGCCGGGCTGCCGCGCGGTTTCATCCATTTTGCCAACTGCCCACCCGCGGCCAGAGGAGGAAAGACAGCTTGACAGGCTTTTTATTCTGCATACTTGCGGGGGCCGCCATGAGCCTGCAGGGCGTCATGAACACCCGCCTCGGCGAAGGGATCGGAACTATGGAGGCCAACGCTTTTGTTCAGGTCACCGCGGCGCTCCTCTCCCTGGCCGCCCTGCTGATCTATCGAAACGGCAGTTTTTCGGCCCTGACGGACGTCAACCGGCTTTTCTGGTTTGGCGGCGCTTTAGGTCTCGTCATCACGATAACGGTCATGCTGGGGATTAAAACCCTTTCCCCCACGGTGGCGATCTCGACAATCCTGATTTCCCAGCTTCTTGTGGCCGCCCTGATCGACGCCTTCGGCCTCATGGGCACGGAAAAAATCACCTTTGGCTGGACGAAAATCCTCGGCCTTATCTTCATGATAGCCGGCGTGCTGATTTTTAAAAAATAAAAACGATCCGGAGAAGCGGGAGCTTCTCCGGATCGTTTCCATTCAGGCGGGGCTTTGCCTTGACCGGACACCGCCGCCCGCGGTCGCCTTCGCACGGCGAAGGCGCTTTCGGCTTGCGGGCGCAAAAGGCCCGCAAACGAGTTTAGTACGCCACGCCCCATATAATCATGGTGTCCGTGGGTTTGCCGCAGATGGGGCAGACCCGGCCCACATGCTCCTGTTCAAAGGGGATACAGCGGCTGGAAACCCCGGCCAGCTCCTTCATCTTCAGCTCACAGGCCTCGTCGCCGCACCACATGGTTTTGACAAAGCCGCCGCCCCGGTTTTCGATGATGTCCCGGACTTCCTCAACAGTTTCCGCGGTATAGGTATGCTCTGCCAGATTCCTTTTGGCTTTCTCAAAAAGGCCGTTCTGCACATCC
Source organism: Clostridiales bacterium UBA5446 (assembly GCA_002427465.1). GTDB lineage: Bacteria > Bacillota > Clostridia > Oscillospirales > Oscillospiraceae > Scatomorpha. The sequence goes on from DIRC01000035.1 coordinate 3,830, forward strand.
TCAAGAAGCGCCGGCACCCGGGTTTCCAGCTCGGACAGCGGCACCGTGACCTTCTCCCCGCTGTCCCGCCTGGCGGCCAGGCAGACGCCCGCTTCGATATCCCGCGGCCCCAGCTCTATGCGCAGGGGTACGCCCTTCATTTCCCATTCCGCGAACTTCCAGCCCGGGGAATTGTCGGAAAAGTCTCCCTTTACGCGCAGCCCCGCGGCCTTCAGCCGGGAGACGACCTCCTGCGCCCTTTCCGTGACTCCGGGCTTGTGAGCCGCGATGGGCAAAACCACTACCTGCACGGGCGCTATGCGCGGCGGCAGGACAAGGCCGTTGTTGTCACCATGGGTCATAATCAGCCCGCCGATCGTCCGGGTGGAAAGCCCCCAGGAGGTCTGGTGCGGGTGCCGCAATTGATTCTCCTTATCGGAGAAGGTAATGTCGAAAGCCCGGGCAAAGCCGTCCCCGAAGTAATGACTGGTTCCGGATTGGAGGGCTTTGCGGTCGTGCATCATGCACTCGATGGTATACGTGTCCACCGCCCCGGCAAACTTTTCCTTATTGGTCTTGTTCCCCCGGATTACCGGCATGGCCAGCCAGTTTTCGCAAAGGCTGGCATAAACCTCCAGCATACGGAGGGTTTCCTCCCGGGCCTCCGCCTCCGTGGCGTGAAGGGTATGGCCCTCCTGCCAAAGGAACTCCCTGCCCCGCAGGAACGGCCGGGTGGTCTTCTCCCAGCGCAGCACGCTGCACCACTGGTTATACAGGCAGGGCAGATCCCGCCAGGAATGGACGACGTGGGCCCAATGCTCGCAGAAAAGCGTCTCCGAGGTTGGCCGTATGCAAAGCCGCTCCTGCAGCTCCTCGCTTCCGCCCACCGTGACCCACGCGCACTCCGGCGCAAAGCCCTGAACATGATCCTTCTCTTTTTGGAGAAGGCTTTCCGGTATAAGAAGCGGCATGGATACGTTCTGGTGCCCCGTTTCCTTGAACATATCGTCCAGCGCACGCTGGATGTTCTCCCAGATCGCATAGCCGTACGGGCGCAAAATATAGAAACCTTTGACGCCGGAATAGTCAATCAGCTCCGCTTTCGTGCAGATGTCCGTAAACCATTGGGCAAAATCCGTCTCCATATCGGTGATCTGCTCGACCCTCTTCTCTTTTGCCATAAAACCTACTCCTTTCACCCCAAAACCGGGGCGTCGTAACTGAACCTTAATTTTATTAGAAGTATATAGCGTTGTCAAGCACAACCGCCGCCCTCCGCCTATATAATAGGATAGCCGATGAATTATTAAGGAGCTGATCCCGGTTTTGAGTACATATGGCAAATTCTATTTCCGCCCCATGCCCGGCGAGCAGATCAGCACTGAGCTGACCTTATACGAGGATTCCCATGCGGCGATCTGCGGGCGGGTACTCGACCGCAGGGAAGAACCCGTATCCGGCGCCGTCGTTCTGCTTTTTCTGCCTGGTCCGGATGATTCGCTGTCCCTCGTCTCGCGCTTTGTAACGGACGAGGACGGACATTTTATTTTCGGTCCCCTGGACGGCAATACGCTTTACCTCATTAAGGTGTTTAAGGACGAAATCAAGCTGCGCGAGCTTGAAATCTTCACCGATACCGACGATTAAACAGGACATTCCGCCCGCAAACCCGAAAAAGAATCGCCCGCCCAACGGAAAGTTAATAATTTTCGCCTTGACCGGGTACGTTATATTATCTATAATGTACCCGGTCAAATGACTATTTCAATGAATTGGGAGGAGACCGTTATCGGCAGGCAAAAGTTCATTGCCGAGCTGGCCAAGCTTCTCTCCGGCATGACCGCGAGAGACCGGGAGTCAACTCTGGCAAAATATAACGACATGTTCGATAAGGCCGGGAACGAGGAAGAGCTCCTTACTAACCTGGGAAGCCCGACACGCGTAGCCATATGCGAGCTTCGCGGCTATATCCCTTCCGAAGAACCGGAGCCTGAATCCGCTTCTTCCGAGATCCCGGACTGTCAGGCCGCACCAGACGGACTTATTGAACCGGAACCCATCCCCGAGCCGCTTTCGGAGGAACCGGCGGGGGAATCCCCGCCCGCGACCGACGTTTCCGACGGCTTGGTGGAATATTTTCGCGACACGCCAAGGCCGGCGGAGCCGGAGGACGAGCCGGTCCCCGATCCCGCCCCGGAAGAAAGCCCCCGGGACGGCGCCGAAGACGGCGATCCGGATACGCCCGAACCGGCTTTCGACCGTTCGGCGCCTGAGAAGCCGCGCCCCATCGCCGGACGGATTATACTTTACGCAGCCTTTGGAATCCTGGTCTGCATCCCTGTGACCGCCGTGCTGGCGGCCCTCAGCCTGTGTCTGCTTGCTTTGGGCGCCGGACTTCTTTCTATCGGCATTTTTACGGTCTCACTCAGCTTTGCGGGAATCTCCGTATTTGCGGACATTATGATGCTGATCGGCGCGGGCCTTGTCATCGGCGCGCTTGGCGTACCCGTCGCATTCCTTGCGGTCTGGGTGTTCCTGCGCCTGACTGTCGGCTTTGTCAATCTGATTCTCCGCACCGGCGCAAAATGGTGCTATGAAAACGAAAAGGAGGAGTCTCAGACATGAAAAAAGCATGGCGCATCGTCCTGATCCTCACCCTTTCGGTTCTAGCGCTGGGGGGCATCTGCTTTGCCCTTTCCCTCATTCTCGGCGCGGATCTCGTCCGTATCTCAGACGCGGTCTTCGCCCGCTATGATCTGGCACAGACCATTCTAAACGTCCAGAACCTTATCTTTAAGATCAAAACCATCTTCTAATCATACAGCGCCCCGGAACACGGAAATGCCGCAGCGTTTCCATATTCCGGGGCGCCGGTTGTTCAGCCGCCGTACCGCTCGAAAAAGTCGCAGAGGGCCGTGCCTACCTTTTTACTGTCCGCCGGATAACTGAGGCCGTGGCCGGCACCGGGAACCGTGACAAGGACGGCTTCTCCCGCACAGGCCGCATAATTACGCCTGCTCATGTCGCAGGGGGTCAGTCTGTCGCCCTCCCCGTGTATAAACAGCACGGGCAGGCGGCACCGCCGCAGGGCCTCCTCCACCTTTCCGTCCGCCGGATCGAAGCGGCCGAACACAAGGGCTCCCAGCCGAACCAGCGGCCAGGCAAGGCTAGCGTGACGCCCCCTTCGGCGAAGGCCGACCTTGATTATTTCCTCCACCGAGGTAAAGCCGCAGTCGGCAACAATCCCCGCCACGTTGGCCGGCAAAGGGAATTCACAGGCCGACAGGACGGTGGAGGCGCCCATGGATACTCCATAAATGAAGATTGGCAGGTCGCTTCCAAACCGCTCCACGGCGTAATTCACCCAATCCAGGCAGTCAAGCCGCTCCAGAACCCCAAAGCCGATGGTGTCGCCACCGCTCAGGCCGTGCGCCCGCTGGTCAACCAGCAAAACGCTCCGTCCGTCACCCAGAAGCTGGCTGAAAATATAACTGAAATCCCGCTTGGCGGTGGATCGGTAACCGTGAAAAAGAATCACCAGGGATCGCTCATTTTCCGCGGGGTAGTATTTCCCGGCCAACCTGACGCCGTCCCAGGCGGTCATGTATACCTGCTCGAAGGGCTGCGCGTCAATGAACCGAAGCCCCCGGTCAATCTCATCCCTGTAGGATGCAAGAGGCGAACCGTCGAAAATTTCGTCTTCCGCCGGTTCTGGGCCGCGGCAGAAAACGGTTTTATAACATTTATAGCTGAGCAGCAGGGAAGCGGCCGCGGCGGGCGCGGCAATTTTCAGAGCTTTCATATTGATCTCCGTTCGGCTGTGTATTGTGGTCGGGAAGAAAAACCGCGCACCGGCCACTCCGGTGCACGGCTGTTATGCGGTATTCTGCAGGCCGTCACGCGATAAACTTTTTAATAAGGCTCGCAGTGAGCAGCACAAATACCCGGGCGCTGCTGGCGTATACCTTGATCCGCCTGCGCCGCTCAAAAAAATCCACCGGCCCGCAGGAGGGGGTGGCCTCAAATTCCTGAAGGGGTCCCTCGTAAATCACGCAGTCGTCAAGTTTGTTTTCCAGCTGTGTGATCGTATGTACGTCCTGCATTGCAAGAAGCTCCAGCAGAAAACTGATGCAGGTGTGCGTGAACTCCAGCTCAATGTGCCTGTTGAAGGGATACGCAAGAACATCGAAGAAGTTATACCGGGTCACGGATTGGTTTTTCATATACATATCGATCCGTTCCCGTATCCTCTCGAAATGCGCATCGGTTACAGACACCTTGCAGACCTTGATGTCCACCTGCTTTTCGGGGTTGTTGTACCGGTCGGTATATTCAATTCCGAAGCCGGATATCAACGGCTCATGATAACGGTATCTGGCATAGGAATAAAGCGCACTGGTATCGGGAGTAAAGGAAAGCGCCACGTGGGAGTAGTAATTGCGCGTAATAAGCCGTATGGCTTTTCCCGTCCTGAATTGTGTGGCAAAGAAAAAGACATAAACACTTTTCATATCATACGAACTTCCTCGCAGCGGCTGGCCGCTCAATAAAAAATCAGTGTTTATTATAATGTGCCGGAATGCCCGTGTCAATGGGAACAAAAGCAATTCTACATCATGGGGGCAAACACCCGAAGAAGGCTTTGAAGAAACCGCAGCGGCCAGCCCCGCCGGGCACACATTTCCGGCGTAACCTCAGTGCATTTTTCCAAAATCTCAAAAAAGTGATCGTACATCTGGTGTACGGCCTTCGATTTATACATCCATGCCGCGCATTCGTGGTGCAGATACATGCTGCGGTAATCAAAATTTATAGTGCCGCAGATGGCGACCTTATTGTCGCAGACGCAGGTCTTGGAATGGATGAATCCGGGGGTGTATTCATAAATGCGCACCCCGGCGTTCACAAGGCTTTCATAATAAGAACGGGTAACGGCATAGACGTACCATTTGTCGGGTATGCCGGGCGTGATGATGCGGACGTCCACGCCGCATTTCGCCGCCGTGGTCAGCGCCGTCATGATCTCGTTGTCGATCACGAAATACGGCGTGCAGATATAAATGCTATGCTCGGCCCGGTTGATCATGTTGAGATAGGCGATCTCGCCGACAGTCTCGTCGTCCGTGGGCGTGTCGGAATAGGGCTGGACGAACCCGTCGTCCTTCGCGTCGGCAATCGCGTCCGCGTCGGGAAGATACCGGCTGAAGTCGTCATCCGTCCGGCAGATATAGTCCCACATGGATAGGAACATCACCGTAAAACTATATGCCGCGTCGCCCCTGACCATGACGCCGCAGTCCAGCCAGTGGCCAAAGCGTTCCTTCACGTTAATGTATTCGTCGGCAAGGTTAATCCCGCCGGTAAAGGCGACGTTTCCATCCACCACGCAGATCTTCCTGTGGTCCCGGTTGTTGAAGTTGCCGTTCAGGGCGGGCTGGAAGCGGTGGAAGGCATGAGATTGAATCCCCTTGGCCTCAAGCTGCCTGTAATAGTTTTTCGGAAGCGTCAGGATGCTGCCGATATCGTCGTAAATTACCCGCACGTCAACGCCGGCCGCGGCCTTTTCCTCCAATATCCCGAGGATGGTATCCCACATCTCGCCGGGCGCAATGATAAAATATTCCAGGAAAATGAACCTCTCGGCCTTGCGCAGCTCCGCCAGCATACTCGGAAACATGTCGTCGCCCAGGGGGAAATATTCGGTTTCGCTATGCTGGAATATGGGGGCAAGGGCGGCAGATTCCAGGTATTCCGCCTGCCGGGCGGCGGCTGGGTCAATCTCCTTCAGGGCCTCCAGGCAGGAATCCACATTTTCATATGCCACGTCATATTTTGACTGGATGTGGGACATGCGCATGCGGAGGCTTTTGGGAAGCCGGGATTTTCCAAAAAGGAAATACAGGGGAATCCCGAAGATCGGGAGCACCAGGATGGGAATGATCCATGCGATTTTATAGGCGGGGTTCTCCTCCTGGTTCAGAATATAGATCACGGCAATTGCCCCTATGATTGTAAAAAGGGTATAAAAATCGGCGTAGCGTGAGCGGAAATAGGTCAGCATGGCAACAATAGCCCCAATTTGGAGCGCCATGAAAAACGCGACAAAAGTTAAGCGGCTGAACAAAAGCTGTAAAAACCTCTTCACGTGATCTCCTCTGCCCCGGAAGCCCAAGCGTCCTTTTTCCATGATTATACACTATCCGCCTACATAAATTCAAGTGTGGGCGCAGTCCCTGGCGAGGATTGCCGAAATCCGTCTGCCGGTCGTCCGCCCCTACATACTGTATCCCCCCTTTTTGGCCCGGATAACAGCAGACGGAAAATTTTCTTCTGAAAAAGAAAAAAGGGAGGCCGCGCCTCCCCTTTTTGGATTATACCCGGGCAATGGCCTCCACTTCCACCAAAACCTGTTTCGGCAGGGTCTTGACCGCCACGCAGGAACGGGCGGGCTTTCCGGTGAAGTATTTCGCGTAAACGGCGTTAAAAGCGGCGAAATCCCCCATATCGGCCAAAAAACAGGTGGTCTTTACGGTTTTCGCAATGTCTGAACCCGCGGCCTTCAGCACCGCCGTCAGATTTGCCATCACCCGCTCGGCCTGTGTCTCGATATCGGAGCCGACGATTTCGCCTGTTTGAGGATCAAGGGCTATCTGCCCGGAGGTGAACACCATGCCGCCGCTGACGATGGCCTGGGAATAGGGGCCGATGGCGGCCGGGGCGTTTTCCGTGTGAACTGCTTTCATGGGCTGTCTTCCTTTCACAAAAAAGTGTCGTATACGATTATAGCATATTCCGGTGGGAAATGGAGGCTGTTTTAGGCGCCGTAAAAGCAAAGCGCCGGACAGCCGTCCGGCGCTTTGCAATCGTGATTACAGCTGCTTCTGCGCGTTGATTTTGATGCCGGGGCCCATTGTGGAGGCAGTGACGCAGCTTTTGATATACTGGCCCTTTGTGGCGGCGGGCCTTGCTTTTATGATGGCGGTGATAAGCGTCTCATAGTTTTCGTAAAGCTTATCCATGCCGAAGCTGACCTTGCCGATAGGGCAGTGGATAATGTTGGTTTTGTCAAGACGGTACTCGATTTTGCCGGCCTTGACCTCGGCAATGGCCTGGGTAAGGTTCGGCGTGACGGTTCCGGCCTTGGGCGAAGGCATCAGGCCCTTGGGGCCCAGCACCTTACCGAGTCTGCCGACGGTGCCCATCATATCCGGCGTGGCAATGACCACGTCGAAATCAAACCAGTTTTCGGTCTGAATTTTCTGAACCAGATCGGCGCCCCCGGCGAAATCCGCGCCGGCCGCCTTGGCCTCTTCCTCCCGCTCGGGCTTGCAGAACACCAGTACGCGGCGGGTCTTGCCGGTACCGTTGGGCAGCACGATGGCGCCGCGGACCTGCTGGTCGGCGTGGCGGGAGTCAACCCCCAGCTTCACGTGGAGCTCGACGGTCTCGTCGAACTTGGCGCGGCTGGCCTTGCAGATCAGATCAAAGGCCTCCCGGGGGTCGTAAAGGGCCTGCTTATCTATGAGCTTTTCGCTCTCTTTATAATTCTTACCTCTGAACAATTGAGTTTCCTCCTAAAAATGTGGTTCGTCGGAGATTAATCCTCCCACGTAAGGAGCAGGCGGTTATTCGCCCACAACGACGCCCATGGAACGGCAGGTGCCGGCGACCATGGACATGGCGGATTCGATGTCTGAACAGTTGAGGTCGGGCATTTTCTGTTCGGCGATCTTGCAAAGATCCGCCTTGCTGATGGTGGCGACCTTTTCCTTCTGGGGGACGCCCGAGGCCTTGTCTATCCCGCAAGCCTTCTTGACGAGGAGGGCGGTGGGCGGTGTCCTGGTAATAAAGGAAAAGCTGCGGTCGGAATACACGGTAATCACAACGGGTATCATCATGCCGATATCGGCTTTGGTGCGCTCGTTGAATTCCTTTGTAAACTGGCCGATGTTGATTCCGTACTGGCCGAGGGCGGGGCCCACGGGGGGCGCCGGAGTCGCTTTGCCTGCCGGGACCTGGAATCTGACGTAGCCGACTATTTTCTGTGCCAACTTAAAGCACCTCTTTCTTTATGATTCTTTTACGGGATCGACCTGATCCAGCTCAAGCTCAACGGGGGTCTCTCTCCCGAACATGGAGACGATGACGCGAACGCGGTCCTTTTCCGGCTCCAGCGCCTCGACGACGCCGAGAAAGCCTTCCAGCGGGCCGTCGGTTACCTTAACGGTATCGCCCACATCGTAGCCGAGAAGCACCTCATGGCGTTCAACGCCAAGATCATAAATCTCCTGCTCGGTAAGGGGGATCGCCTTCCCGGCGGTGCCGACAAAGCCGGTGACGCCGCGGACGTTGCGGACAAGATGCCAGCTTTCATCCGTCATAATCATTTTCACAAGCACATAACCGGGAAAAACTTTGCGTTCATATGTTTTTTCGCCCGCGTCCGTATGCTCGGTGACCATTTCCACGGGAAGGTTGATTTCCTGGATAAGGTCCTGCATTTTCCGGTTTTCCGCGGCCTTCAGAACCGCCGCGGCAACCGCGTTTTCATATCCTGAGTATGTGTGCACCACATACCATTTTGCTTCTTCAGCCATATCAGCCCACCAGGTTGATCAGGGCTTTGACAGCCATAGTGGCCAGCTCGTCGAACCCCCACAAAACGACAGCGGATACCACCATCATAGACAGTGCTACCAGCGTATTGTTCAGGATCTGCTTCGAGGTCGGCCAAATGACCTTTTTCAGCTCGCTCTTCATTTCGCGGAACCATTTGGATACGCGCTGCCCGAAGGGAAGCTTACCCTCCACCTTTTTGACGGCGGCTGTGGTAGTTTTGGCGGGTGCAGCCTTTTTGTTCTCTTCAGCCATTTTCACTCATCCTTTCAGAAAGCCTCATTTCGTTTCGTTGTGGACGGTGTGCTTTCTGCAGCGGGAGCAGTACTTTTTGCGCTCAATCCGGTCAGGTGTGTTCTTTTTGTTCTTCTTAGTGAAGTAGTTGCGCTCCTTGCACTCGCTGCACCTAAGGACAACCTTGACTCTTGCGTCAGCAGCCATTAATTCGGCACCTCCTTGTTTTATTCGCCGCGCATCGCGGCCTGTTGCCTCCCTGATAGCCGGATCACATGGTTTGCCAGCTGTTATTATGCACTAAAGCGCACAAAAACAACCTGTCCGGCCGACAGGTGGAATTACTATACCACATCGGAACGAACAGGTCAATCATTATTTTCTCAATATAACAGGGTATTTCATCGTTTCCGGGCAGAGACCGGCTCAGTAAATCCCCAGAGCTTTAAAGAGAAATGCCCAGCCAAAAATCGTGAAAGGGCATAGTGCCGAAGTCAGGACGACGATATCCCCGGCAAGCCCGGCGTCTCCGCCCATCTGCTGAGTCATCACAAAAGAGCTGGTCGCGGTTGGAGATGCAAAGCAGCCGATGAGCGCAACAAATTCGATGCCTCGAAAGCCCAGGGCCGCCGCAGCGGAGAGCATGAGCCCGGGGACGACCACAAGCCGGCCGAAAACCGTGACGACCAGGCTTTTCCGGTGCTCTTTCATACCGGGAATCTGAAAAAACGCGCCCAGAATCAAAAGCTGCAGCGGCGTGGAGGCGGCGCCCATATCCTTAACCGCGGCAAACAGAAAGCCGGGGATCGTCAGCCCCATCCACTTGATAAGAAGCCCCAGCGCCGTGCTGATGATGAGCGGGTTCTTGAGGATGTCAGCCAGGGTTCCCCCCACATTTACGCGCCTGCCGCAAAACCCCGCAAGCGTGACCACCGCAAGAACGTTGAATATCGGCACCAAAATGGCGATGAGCAGCGTCACGACGCCGAGGCTGCCGCCCCCGGAGAGCGCCGCGGCTAT
>DIRC01000043.1:0-42325 GCA_002427465.1 Clostridiales bacterium UBA5446
CATCTTCTGCCGGAATGTGATGATCTATTTTGACGAAAAGACCAGGCGGGAGCTGGTAAACAAGTTTTATGACGCCACGGAAAGCGGCGGTTATCTTTTCGTTGGGCATTCCGAGCCGCTGAGCCGGGAATTAACCGCCTATCAATACGTAATGCCTGCGGTTTACCGGAAGCAATAGGCGACCCGATGCATCCGCCTGAAATAATCCGGCCCGCCGCCCGGGCCACGGAAAAAAGAATCATTGCGATGGGCGCTTCCACCGGGGGCACGGAAGCGCTTTTCAGCATACTTAAAAGGCTCCCCACGGCGCTGCCCGGAATCGTGATCGTGCAGCATATCCCCCCGGTTTTTTCCGGAATGTTCGCCGAGCGGATGGATCGCGCCACCGGGTTTCACGTCAAGGAAGCGGAAAACGGCGACCTCGTAGAGGCGGGAAAAGTCCTGATTGCCCCAGGCAATATGCATCTGAGGGTAAAAAAATCAGGCGGCCGCCTGTTGGCGGAGGTATCCTCCGGCGAAAAGGTCAGCGGACAGCGCCCATCCGTCGATGTGCTCTTTGAATCCGTCGCGGCCGCTTGCGGCGGCAAGGCGGTGGGGGTCATCCTGACAGGCATGGGCAGCGACGGCGCCCGGGGCCTCTTGGCCATGCGCAACGCGGGCGCCCGCACTATCGGCCAGAACGCGGCCTCCTGCGTCGTATACGGCATGCCGAAGGCCGCGTACGATCTTGGCGCCGTGGAAAAGCAGTTTTCCCTCAGCAGCATACCCCAGGCGATTTTCGCCGCTCTTGCCCGTTAGGGCCGGGCGCGCCGCCGGGAAAACAGAAAAACGGGCGTGGATTTCAGATTTGAAATCCACGCCCGTTCGTATTGAGCAATCTGTTTTCTCAGCTTAGAAAATCCCTCAGCTTTTTGCTGCGGCTGGGATGGCGGAGCTTACGGAGCGCCTTGGCCTCGATCTGGCGGATGCGTTCCCGGGTAACGTTAAATTCCTTGCCCACCTCTTCCAGAGTTCTTGTGCGGCCGTCCACAATGCCGAAGCGCAGCTCCAGCACCTTCTTTTCGCGGGGGGTCAGCGTATCCAGCACCGTCATCAGTTGTTCCTTAAGCAGGGAGAAGCTGGCGGCCTCGGAAGGCTCCGACGCGTCCTCGTCGGGAATGAAATCCCCTAAATGGCTGTCTTCCTCCTCGCCTATCGGGGTCTCCAGAGAAACCGGCTCCTGGGCAATTTTGAGGATATCGCGTATTTTGGCGATCTTATCCTCCTGCTCCTTTGCTGTCAGCCTTTCCCAGGCTGACCTGCCGCCGTTCATCTCCGCCGCGATCTCCTCGGCGGAGGGGTCATGGCCAAGCTCCTGAAGAAGCTGGCGCGAGACCCGTATCACCTTATTGATCGTTTCAACCATATGGACGGGAATCCGTATCGTCCTGGCCTGGTCCGCTATGGCCCGGGTGATGGCCTGGCGTATCCACCATGTTGCGTAGGTGGAAAATTTATAGCCCTTGGTATAATCGAATTTTTCCACGGCCTTAATAAGTCCCAGGTTGCCTTCCTGGATTAAATCGAGAAAGAGCATACCCCTGCCCACATAACGCTTGGCTATGGATACTACAAGCCGCAGGTTTGCCTCCGCCATATCCCGCTTGGCGTTCTCGTCGCCTCCCGCCATGCGTTTAGCCAGCTCCTGCTCCTCATCCGGGGTCAAAAGCGGCACCCTGCCGATCTCCTTAAGGTACATGCGCACAGGGTCATCGGTGGAAAAGCTGTCCACGAAGGTATCGGTTTCGGTGATTTCCTCCTCCGTGACCTCCTCGATCTCCTCCATCTCCTCCAGGGAGGGAAGCGCGTCCTCATCCAGTGGGGGCAGCGCATCGTCGCCGGAGGCGTCTATGCCAAGGCTTGCCAGCTTGTCGTAAAACTTATCCAGCTCTTCGGCGTCAAGGTTCATATCCTCAAGCATCTCAAGCTCGCCGCTTGTCAGCTTGCCGGTCTTCTTGCCCTTTTCCACCAGTTCGGCCAGCTTCTGCGCGCAGGTCTTCTCGTGGTGCTCATCGTCGCCTTCGTCATCGGTCTGCACATTGCCGTCGCCTTCCTGAATGCGGGTATTGTCATGGGTATGAGCGGCTTTTTTCTCCTGCACCGGCTTTCCGGAAGGCTTGTGGGATTCCTCCGCGGGGGCAGACGCCCCTGCGGCCTGCATCTCCTGCTTCTTCTCCGCTTCATGATCTTTCATATTCTTTGTTGCCATCCTTATCCACCATACCCTTTTTTCTCTTTTAGTTTACTTCTTTGTTTGTCTCTGTATGCCAGCATATCTTCCGGCGTTGTGCCGGGCGCGGCATTTTCAGTCTTTATAATATCTATGTAATCCTCAAGGGCCCTCTTGCCGTTAGCCGCCGATTCGGGCTTTTGCAGGATATCCGTCAGCAGGGCGGCCCCCTCCGGCCCCAGGGCCTCGCTCATGGCCGCCACAGACAGGATGCCGCCCGTGTCCGCCCGTTCCCTCATCCGGACGTAAATCCGCCACAGCTCCGGCGAAGAAAAGTCCGTTTCCTCGAGGCCGTCCAGTCCCAGGAACAGCGCCGGATCCAGATAGAGCAGCCGGATCACGCCCTCCTCCGCCGCCGCCGAGCGCAGGTTTTCATAGCGTATGCCCCCCGTCCTGGGCTGCGCCGTTCTTGCCGGGCGCAGGATCTCCCGCTCCATCTCCCGGCGCGCCCGGGCCATCTTCCGCTTGCGGCGTCTGGCCACCTCTCCGGTCACGGCTTCGGCGGAAACCCCGCTCATGGCCGCCGCCCGCATGGCGTATACCTCCCGCTCCACTGCCCCGGGCAGCGCGGCGATCAGATCCGTGGCTTCCCGCAGGAAGGCCACCTTCTCCTCGTCTACGGAAAGGTCGTATTTACCGGTAATCGCCTGGAGCCTGTATTCAATATGGTTCTCCGATTTTTCCAGCAGGTTGCGAAAAGCGTCCGCCCCTTTTGCCCTCAAATATTCGTCCGGGTCTTTCGCCCCCTGAACCGTCAGTACGCGAACCTTCATCTCCAGCTTTTCCAGCAGCGTGATCGCCCGCTGGGCGGCTTTTTTCCCCGCCTCGTCCGCATCATAGGCAATGACGATTTCGTTGGTATATCGGGAGAGCAGGCGCGCCTGCTCCTGGGTCAGGGAGGTGCCCAGAGACGCCACTGTGTTGTCGAAACCCGCCTGATGCAGGGTAACCACATCTATATTCCCCTCGACGAGAATTATATATCCGCTTTTAGACTTTTTAGCCAAATTCAGTGCAAAAAGCTGATGGCTCTTGCTGAAAACCGCCGTTTCCGGGCTGTTCAGATACTTGGGCTCCCCATCCCCCAGCGCACGGCCGGAAAAGCCGGTCACATTGCCACGCACATCTATAACGGGGAACATGAGCCGGTTGCGGAACGTATCATACACCCCGCCTTTTTTGCCCGGCCGCACAAGGGCGGCCTCGGTCAGCTCCCGCTCCGTATATCCCTTCTCCTTCATCGCCCGGTTCAGCGCATCCCAGGAATCCGGCGCGAAGCCAAGGCCGAAGCTCTTCACCGCGCCGGGTCCGATGCCGCGGACGGAGATATATTCCCGCGCCGCCTCCCCGCCGGGAAGCAAAAGCTGTCCGTAAAAGAATCTGGCGGCGTCCCGGTTCAGATTATAAAGCCTCTCCCTGCGGGGCCGCATGGGATCTTCCCCCTGCTCCGGCATCGGCATCCCCGCCCGCCTGGCCAGAAACTCCACCGCCTCGGGAAAGGAGAGGTTTTCGATCTCCATGATAAAATTGATCACGCTTCCGCCCTTCCCGCAGCCAAAGCAATGGTAGATCTGCTTTGAAGGCGAAACCGAAAACGAAGGCGTTTTCTCGCTGTGAAAGGGGCATAGCCCGAAAAGGTTCTGTCCGCTTCTTTTCGTGAGCTTCACATAGCCGGAAACCACCTCCTCGATCTCGTTTCTCTCCGCCAGGTCATGCAAAAAGCTCTCTGGAAACGCCATGCACGCTCACCTCCCGTCTGTTCATGCGCTTAAATCCGGACGCCTACTTCACCCGCCAGGCCGCCGGGATAAACAGGTCGCCGTATGTCGCCATGGCAAAGCTGTCCGTCATGCCGGAAACATAGTCGGTCACGGCCCGCTCCAGGCCGTCCGCCTCGGCAATGCGCCGGTAGTCCTGGGGCAGGTTTTCAGGATGGTTTACATAATATTCCCAAATCCCCCAAAGGATATTCTCCACCTTTTTTTCCTCGCCCTTGGCGACGGGGTTTTTATACACATTGGAATACATGAAGTCCGTAAATTCATCCACGGCCAGGCCCATTCCCGGGGACATGGCCAGCGTGCCGCCGCCGCTGTTTTCGATAACGTCGGTCACAATCGCATTGATCCGCTCGCTGTTCCGCTTTCCGATCCGCTCCCGGACAACGGCAGGCTCGTCCCCCGGCTGGAGTATCCCCGCGCGCTCCGCGTCGTCTAGGTCATGATTTATGTAAGCGATACGATCCGAAAGCCGGACAACATCCGCCTCCATGGTGGTTTTCATCTCGCCCGTGGTATGGTTCAGGATGCCCATCCGTGTCTCCAGGCAAAGATTAAGCCCCTGACCGTCCCGCTCCAGCCTGTCCACCACCCGCAGGCTCTGCTCATAGTGGCGGAATCCCTCGGCATAGATCCCGTCGAGCGCCCGCTCCCCGGCGTGACCGAAGGGCGTATGGCCCAGATCGTGGCCCAGGGCGATGGCCTCGGTGAGATCCTCGTTCAGCCCCAGCGCCCGGGAGATGGTCCGCGCGATACGCGACACCTCCAGCGTGTGGGTAAGCCGCGTCCTGTAATGATCCCCCTCCGGCTGAAGGAAAACCTGGGTTTTATGCTTCAGGCGCCGGAAGGCCTTGCAGTGGGTGATCCTGTCCACATCCCGCTGGAAGCAGGTGCGTATCGCGCATTCCGGCTCAAAAACCCGCCTGCCCGTACTGTTACGGGCAAGAATCCCCGCTTCGCACACAATCAGTTCCTCGGCTTTTTCCCGTATCTCTCTGGGGCAGCTCATCGCGCATCCTCCTTCATCGGGATCGGGACGGCGCCCGCCGCCCCGGAAAACAAGGGTATCGCAGTACAATCTGTTGCGATACCCATATACGACAAATCTTTTTTTTTCCCTTTATTTTTTAAAACAATTTAAAAATTATATCCGCGCCGGGCGAAAAATCCAGCTTTCCTCGTTCAGAACGGCGCTCCCGGCGGTTACGTCGGTCAGCCGCGCGCCGAAATCCGCCGCCCTGGACGCCGGAACCAGGGCCGAAACCCAAACCTCCCGGCCGAACTGCGCCTCAATCTCCTCCCCGCCGAAATCCGCAAGGAGCCGCCTGACCTTGTCGTACAGAGGATAGCCGCAGCCGATGCGGATTTTCCGCCACCGGGCCATCCGGGCCAGCCCCGCCGCCTCCAGAGCCATGGAAGCCGCTTTGGAATAGGCCCGCACAAGCCCGCCGGAGCCCAGAAGGGTTCCCCCGAAATACCGGGTTACCACGCAGCAGACATCGAAAACCCCGGCGGAGCGGAAGACGTTCAGCGTGGGCTGGCCGGACGTGCCGCCCGGCTCCCCGTCGTCCGACCAGCGCATCTCGCCGCTTCGCAGGCAATACGCCCAGACATTGTGGGCCGCGTCGGGATATTTAGCGCGAACACGCTGCACAAAGGCCATGGCCGCAGCCTCGCTGTCCGCCGGAGACACCTGTCCGATAAACCGGGATTTTTTGTCGCTATATTCCGCTTCGCCGTACCCCGCCGGGACAAGATAGCTTTCCATTCAAAAAATCCTCTTTGGTCATGAAGTAATAGTATTCCATCCGGGTTCCCCCCAGAAGGGGCACGCTGTTTTCGCATTTGAACCAGTAGCGGAAGCCGCATTTTTCGATGACGCGCCGGGACTTGTCGTTCCCCTCGTAATGGCCGCACCATATCCGCCCATGCCCGTCCTGCTCAAAGGCCGCCCGGAGCAGGGCTGCGGCAGCCTCCGGGATAAGGCCCCTGCCCCAAAAGGGCGCGCCGATCCAGTAACCCAGCTCCGCCTCCCCCGCATAGCCGGGGGCCGTGGTTTCCTTCAGCCCGATGCTGCCGATCACATCGCCGCCGGGCTTCAGGGTTACCCCATAGTTATTTCCCGCCGCCAGAACGCTTCGGATGATCTCCCGGCTTTCCGCCGCCGAAGTATGTGGCGGCCAGCCCGCCGCCGGCCCGACTCTGGGGTCTTTTGCGTAGGCGTAAAGTGACTCGGCGTCATCCTCCCGCCACGGGCGAAGGATCAGCCTCGGGGTTTCAATCGTTTGCATCATCGGTTGTTTTCTCCGTCTCCTCGGCAAATTCCCTGACCCTGCTCCAGAGGTCCGGCTTGACGACGGCTTCGATGCTGATGTGGTCCTGCTCGTATGCCATGGTCTGGATCGCCCCCTCGCGCCGCAGCAGGTCTATGAGGCCCGAGCGGTCATAGGGCAGACGAAGCCTGACCCTGCGGCTGTCTTTTCCCAGTATCGCCGCCAGGCACTCCATCAGCGCGTCCGCGCCCTCGCCGGTCTTGGCCGAGATGCAGACCACGTTCTCGCCCCGGGGAAGAGGCCCCATATACGCGTCGCACTTGTTATAAACCCGAACGCACGGCTTGTCCCCGGCGCCCAGGCGGGCTATCAGCTCCTCCACCACCTGGATCTGCACGGGATAGTCGGGGCTGGAAATATCAATAACGTGCAAAAGGACATCGGCATAATTCAGCTCCTCCAGGGTGGCCTTGAAGGCCTCCACCAAATGGGCCGGCAGCTTGCGGATGAATCCGACCGTATCCGACAGCAGCGCTTCCCGGGCGCCGTCGATCCGGAGCCGGCGGGTGGTGGTGTCCAGAGTGTCGAACAGCCGGTCGTTGGCCGGTATGCCGGAATCCGTCAGAAGATTGAGCAGGGTGGATTTCCCGGCATTCGTATAGCCCACAATGGCAATGACGGGCATGGCGTTCCGCTCCCGCCGGCGGCGCTGGACGGAGCGCACCTGCCTGACCTGCTCCAGCTCCTCCCGGAGCTTCTGGATCTTCCGCCGGATATGGCGGCGGTCGCTCTCCAGCTGTGTCTCTCCTGGGCCTCTGGTGCCTATTGGCGAGGCGCCGCCCGCCGCCGTCTGGCGCACCAGGTGCTTCCACATGCCCGTCAGCCGCGGCAGAAGATATTCGTACTGGGCCAGCTCCACCTGAAGCTGCCCCTCCCGCGTCCGCGCCCGCTGGGCGAAAATATCCAAAATCAGGCCGGAGCGGTCAAGAACCTTGACCCCCAGCTCTTCTGCGAGCACGCGCATCTGGGACGGCGCCAGCTCATTATCGAACACCACCAGATCGCATTCGTTATTGACCACAAGCTCTTTTAGCTCGGCGACCTTGCCCTCCCCAAGAAATGTCCTGGGATCTGGGCTCTGCCGGGACTGGAACACCGTTGCCGCCACTTCACCCCCGGCGGTTTCCACCAACGCCTCCAATTCCGCCATGGATATCTCGCTGCTCCGCTCGCCCTCGTCCATGGCGGCTGCGGAAAGCCCTGCCAGAACCGCGCGTTCTTTTTTTACGGAAGACTCGTTAATGCTCATCAGTCCTTTGATTTATATAACAGAAGTATACCTCTGAAACGGCCGTGAATGCAACAAGAACCGCCCGCGGCCCAAAACGCCCCTTCGCGCCCCGGCCGCCCCGGAGGCGGCGCTTTACTTTTTGCCGCGGATATTGTACAATCGGTTCAATCCATGGCGCCTGCGCACTCCACCGAAGCCCTTCGGGCTTCAAGTGCGGCGGCGGACATTGAATAAGGAGGCAGTTTCCCGCGGGCTTGCGGTGCGCCAGTGTGGAGACCTGGCGTAATGCGGCGTCCTCTTTCGGGCGGCCGCGAGGCGTGTTTTGCGGAGGCATTCGCGCTAAAGCCGAAAAATGGCGGCTGTAAATTTAATAAACGTAAAGAAAATCTATCCCAACACAGCGGGAGAAACCAAAAAGAAAAAACCGAAAAAAAGCGAAGACGCGGTGGTTGACGAAGAAAACACCGCCGAACTGGAGGTAACCCAAAAGGGCGTCGTCGCCGTCCAGGAATTCAACCTGGACATTGCCGACCAGGAGTTCATCGTGCTGGTCGGGCCCTCGGGCTGCGGAAAATCCACCACTCTGCGCATGATCGCCGGCCTGGAGGAAATCACCGAAGGGGAGATCTACATCGACGGCCGGCTGGTCAACGACGTAGCCCCCAAGGACAGGGATATTGCCATGGTGTTCCAGAACTATGCCCTATATCCCCACATGACCGTGTATGAGAACATGGGCTTCTCCCTAAAGCTGAAAAAGCTCGATAAGGCCACCATTGACAAAAAAGTCCGGGAGGCCGCGGAGATTCTTCATATTACGCAATACCTGAACCGCAAGCCGAAGGCCCTCTCCGGCGGCCAGCGCCAGCGCGTGGCCATCGGCCGGGCCATCGTTCGGGAGCCCAAGGTCTTCCTGATGGACGAGCCTCTGTCCAACCTGGACGCAAAGCTCAGAAACCAGATGCGCGCGGAGATCATCAAGCTGCGCCAGCGGATCAACACCACCTTTGTCTACGTCACCCACGACCAGACCGAGGCCATGACCCTGGGCGACCGCATCGTCATTATGAAGGACGGCTACATACAGCAGATCGGCACGCCCAGGGAGGTATGGGGGCATCCGGCCAACCTTTTCGTCGCCAGCTTCATCGGCTCGCCCCAGATGAACCTTTTTGACGCGGAGCTTCTGAAAAACGGCGACAGCTATGCAGTCGGCCTCTATGGCGCGCAATTTCCCCTGTCCGAAGAAAAACAGAGCAAGCTGCGGGAAAAAAACGCGGCCCCCGGAACGGTTGTAGTCGGCGTCAGGCCCGACCATATCGCCCTTTGCCGGGGCGACAGCGGACCGTATATCGCCGCCGCAGTGGACCTTTCCGAGATGATGGGCTCGTCCATTCATCTGCATGTCAAGGTTCAGGACAAGGACATTGTGATGGTTCTTGCCACCGTGGATCTGCCGGACGCCCACCGGGCGGGCTTTTGCCCGGGCGAAACCGTGAACTTCACTTTCGGCCGGGATATGATCCACGTGTTCGATAAACAGACCAAATGCATCCTCACCTAAAGTCAGCTAAAAGGCATGTCCCGGAAGGGACATGCCTTTTCCGCACCTGCCCGGGCTTAAAGGGATTCGTTGGCCTCCGGCATCAGCTCGGACGAAATAATGCTCAGCATTTCCGAAAACTTTTCCACATCCGGGGCAGAAAAGCGCGTCCTGATCCGCGCCATCACGGTGGCGATATAGTTTTGCATCAGCCCAATGTAGCCATAATATTTATCCGAGAGAATAAGGTGGTATTCCCGCCTGTCCTCGTCGGAGTTTTCCTTCATCAGATAACCCTTCCTGATCAGGCTGGCCACCTTGTAGGTGGCGTTGGATTGAGAGATGTGCAGGGATTCAGCGAATCTCCCCACTGTCGGCTCCCCCAGCTCACGGATAATTTCAAGGGAAAACGCCTCCATCGCGCTCAGCGACCCCTCCCGCTCCCGCACCAGCGCAAACACGCTTCTGTAAAACTCCAGCTTGAATTTGTTGTAGACCTCCAGAAAACTGTCTTCCAGCATACGCATCAACCCCGAACCCCTCAAAATATTTTAATAATATTATAACATTTTCCCATGAAAGTAAAGCATTGGGAAACGGGCCTGTGGTTTCAATTGACGGCTTTTCATAAAAGGCGTATAATGATTAAAATATTTTAGTTAAAATGTTTGAAATATTCGACCGATTTCGACGGGAGTGAAATAAATGGATCTTTTTGAGAAGTGCCGTAACTTTACCGCAGCGAGGGAATACCGGGAAAAGGGCATTTACCCCTATTTCCATGCGCTTGAATCCAGGCAGGACGTGGAGGTCGTCATGGAGGGCAAGCGCCGCATCATGCTCGGCTCAAACAACTATCTTGGCCTGACCACCGATCCCGAAATCATTGAAGCTGGGATTCGGGCTTTCGAACAGTACGGCTCAGGCTGCTCCGGCTCCCGCTTTCTGAACGGAACGCTCCAGCTTCACCTGGAGCTGGAGGCCGAGCTGGCGGATTTTATCGGCAAGGAAAGCGCCGTAACCTTCTCTACCGGCTTTCAGTCGAATCTGGGCATCATCAGCGCCCTTGTTGGCCGTGGGGACTATGTGGTCTGTGACCGGGAAAACCACGCCTCCATATACGACGGCTGCCGGCTCAGCTTCGGAAAAATGGTCCGCTACCTCCATAACGACATGGAGGATCTGGAAAAAAAGCTGCAGCGCGTCCCGGAAGACTCCGGCTGCCTGATCGTCACCGACGGAGTGTTTTCCATGGGCGGCGACATCGCGAATCTGCCGGAAATCGTCGCCCTGGCCAAAAAATACGGCGCCCGGGTGATGGTGGACGACGCCCACGGCCTGGGCGTCATCGGCAAGGGCGGGCGGGGTACGGCCAGCCATTTTGGCCTGGATGATGAGGTGGACGTCATCATGGGCACCTTTTCCAAATCCCTGGCCAGCCTTGGCGGGTATATGGCCGCTTCCGAAAACGTCGTCGACTATGTGCGCCACAACTCCCGCCCCTTCATTTTCTCGGCTTCCATCACACCTGCGGCCTGTGCCGCGGCCCAGGCTGCGCTCCGGAAGCTGCGGGCGCATCCGGAACTGCCGGAGCGGCTGCTGGCGCTTGCGGCTTATGCGCGACGTGGGCTGAAGGCCCGGGGCCTGCACATCCGGGAATCGGCCACCCCCATCATCCCCATCTATACCTATGATCCGGAGGTTACCGTAGTCAAAGCCAAGGCCCTGTATGACGCGGGCGTTTACGTGAACCCCGTTCTGCCTCCCGCCACGGCCCCCGGCGAATGCCTCCTGCGCACAAGCTACATGGCCTCCCACACCGAGGCGCTTTTGGACGAAGCAATGGACATCATAAGGGATGTGCTTTCCCATGAATAAGGTTGCAATCGTCACCGGCGGCAGCGGCGGCATCGGCCGCTGCACGGCGGCGGCGCTGAAAAACGCCGGCTGCATCGTCTATGAATTCTCCCGCAGGGATATCCCGGCCGAGGGGATTATCCACATATCCGCCGACGTGACCGACGCGGCCGGGACAGCGGCCGCCGTGGCGCAGGCGGTTGCCCGGGAGGGGCGGATAGACATCCTGATCAACAACGCGGGCTTCGGCATCTCCGGGGCCGCTGAGCTGACGGATTCCGCCGACTCCCACGCCCAGCTGGAGCTGAATCTGTTCGGCATGGACAATGTGACCCGCGCCGTCATCCCTTATATGCGCGAACAGGGGGGCGGGCGCATCGTCTGTATGAGCTCCATTGCGGGGATCATCCCCATCCCGTTCCAACTATGGTATTCTGTCTCCAAAGCCGCAGTTAACGCCTATGCCCTGGCTCTGGCAAACGAGGTCCGTCCCTTTGGTATCTCCGTTTGCGCCGTCATGCCGGGCGACATCGCCTCCGGCTTTACCGCGGCCCGGAAAAAATCCGAAACCGGCGATGAGATTTACGGCGGGCGCATTGCCCGCTCCGTGGCGCTTATGGAGCGGGACGAGCGGACAGGCATGCAGCCGGAGGCCGCCGGCGCGAGAATCGCCAAAATCGCCATGAAACCAGGCGGCAAGCCCCTTTATGCCCTGGGCTTCGCCTACAAGGCCGCCGCCTGCGCCGTCAAGCTCCTGCCGCGGCGGCTTTCCAACCGCATCGTGGGAGGCATATACGCAAAATAAATCCGGATTGAAGAAAATAATACTGGACAGTTGAACGGTTGCTCATATATAATGATTGAGCAGCCGTTCAACTATTATAGATTGGAGAGTAAAATCCGATGCGTGTACATTCCTGCGGCGGCAACGCCATACATGAGGAGGCGGTAAAGGCGGCGCGTGAAGCCATGCTTCCGCCGGACGTTTTTTCCATCGTTTCTTCTTTCTTTAAAGTCCTGGGAGACGAGACCCGGATACGCATTCTCTGGGCGCTGGACGTCCGGGAGCTTTGCGTCTGTGATTTGGCCGGCGTCCTGGGCATGACGAAATCCGCTGTTTCCCACCAGCTGGGCACCCTCAGGAGAGCCAAGCTGGTCAAATCCCGGCGTGAGGGGAAAACGGTCTTTTATTCCCTGGATGACGAACACGTGAAGAATATGCTGAAGGCGGGGGTTGAACATGTCCACGAATAACCATTCCCACGACCACAGCCACGGCGGCGGCGCTTGCTGCCTGCATGAGTCCGGCCCGGCCCACGGCCACGATCATCATGGGCACAGTCACGAGCCGGCGCACGACCATGACCATCACGGGCACAGTCACGAGCCGGGCGGCTGTCCCTGCGGCCACTCCCACAGCCATGAGGGCAGCCTGAAAAGCCGGCTCTGGTGCATAATTCTCGCCGCCGCGATCATGGCCGCCGGTTACCTGTTTCCCGTATCCGGAACGTGGCGCTTTGCTCTCTTGATTTCGGCCTATTTCCTGGCGGGCTGGGACATCCTTCTGGGGGCTGCCGGGGGTGTTCTCCGCGGGGAAATCTTTGATGAAAACTTCCTCATGGCCGTGGCCACAATTGGCGCTGTCGCCCTGGGTGATTATACCGAAGCCGTGGCGGTTATGATTTTTTATAAAACCGGTACGCTGTTTGAGCAATACGCCGTCGGCCGCTCCAGAAGAAGCGTCGCGGAGCTTATGGACATCCGTCCCGATTTCGCCAACCTGGAAGAAAACGGCGAAACCCTGCGTGTTGCGCCGGATACTGTGCCTGTCGGCGCTGTCATTGTAGTCCGCCCGGGGGAAAAAATCCCCATCGACGGCGAAGTCATCACGGGGGAGAGCGCTGTAGATACCGCCGCCCTGACAGGCGAGAGCCTGCCCCGGGACGTTTTCCCCGGCGACCCGGTCATCAGCGGCTGCATCAATCTTTCCGGCGTCCTGCGCGTCCGGACCACCAAGGCCTTCGGCCAATCCACCGTTTCAAAAATTCTGGCCCTTGTGGAGGACTCCGCCGAAAAGAAATCCCACTCGGAGGCTTTCATCACCCGCTTTGCGCGGGTCTATACCCCCGCCGTCTGCTGCGCGGCCCTGGCTCTGGCCATCCTGCCCCCTGCCGTAAGAGCGCTGTTTCTCGGCCTGCCCCCCATGTGGGGGAACTGGGTAACCCGGGCGCTGACCTTCCTGGTCATCAGCTGCCCCTGCGCCCTGGTCATTTCCATCCCCCTGAGCTTTTTCGGCGGGATCGGCGGGGCTTCCGCCCGGGGAATCCTGATTAAAGGCTCCGGCTATCTGGAGGACCTGGCAAACACGAAGCACGTGGTTTTTGACAAGACCGGAACCCTGACCCTGGGCAAGTTCCAGGTAACCGCCATCCGGCCGGCCGGAGACATGGACGCCGACGCGATTTTGGAAAAAGCCGCCCTGGTAGAGAGCTTTTCCAGCCATCCCATCGGCCTCAGCATCGCCGCGGCCTGCCCCCGGACGCCGGATCGCAGCCGGGTTTCCCAGGTTGAGGAACTTTCCGGCCAGGGCGTCCGGGCCCTGGTTGCGGGAGATGAGGTGGCCGCCGGAAACGCGAAGCTGATGACCCGTCTGGGCGTGGCCTTTCCGGAGCCGGAGGACGCCGGAACCGTGGTACATGTGGCCGTGAACGGCGTATACGCCGGGTATCTCCTGATTTCGGACGTGATCAGGCCAACCGCCCGCAAGGCCGTCGACGGGCTGCGCGCCGCCGGCGTGAAACGCGTGGTCATGCTTACGGGAGACAGCCGCCGCGCCGCCGCGCAGGCGGCGGCCGCCCTCGGCGTGGACGAGGTGCATGCCCAGCTTCTGCCGCAGGATAAGGTGGCCCAGGTGGAACGCCTCCTTTCCAAAAAGGTAGGGAGTGAGCGCCTGGCCTTCGTCGGAGACGGCATCAACGACGCGCCTGTCCTGGCCAGGGCCGATATCGGCGTGGCCATGGGCGGCCTCGGTTCCGACGCTGCCATCGAGGCCGCCGACGTGGTGATTATGGACGACGACCCCGCCAAGCTCCCCCTGGCCATTAAAATAGCCCGGAAATGCCTTGGCATCGTCAGGCAAAACATTGTCTTTGCCCTTGCGGTAAAGGGCCTTTGCCTTATCCTTGGGGCCGCCGGGATCGCCGCCATGTGGCTGGCTATTTTTGCGGATGTGGGCGTCATGGTCATAGCCGTTTTGAACGCCATGCGCGCCCTGGATACAAAGGCACTCTGACCCGCAGCGCCGCACCGGTCACCCAATTTGTTGACAGACGCACCGGGCTGGTGTATCCTTA
Organism: Clostridiales bacterium UBA5446; assembly: GCA_002427465.1. Lineage (GTDB taxonomy): Bacteria > Bacillota > Clostridia > Oscillospirales > Oscillospiraceae > Scatomorpha. The sequence goes on from DIRC01000043.1 coordinate 14,365, forward strand.
GAGCGATAAACGGCCGAAACAGGAGACGTGATCGACATGGCACATACTAACCCCAAAAAAAATAAAGCGGGCCTGCTGGCTTCGCTGCTGATACTTCTGATTATTTTGATCGCACTTTTTGTGTTTTTGCGTTCCTGCACATCCGAAATTTCTGAGGCGACGCCGACTCCATCCGCCGCGCCCACCGTAACTGCCCCGCCGGCAACGGAAACCCCGGAGCCTTCACCCACGCCCACGGAGCAGCCGCCTTCCCCCACGCCCACGGAGCAGCCGCCCACCCCCACGCCGACCCTGACGCCGATCGACCTGGCCGGCAGCTTTCAGTCGGACACCGGCACCGATCTCAACCTAATTGCCGAATGGACGGCGGTGTCCTCGGATGAGGAAAAGGTGACCCTCACAGTGGCGCTGTACGTCGAATCCTACAGCCTGCAGTACAGCTCACTGGATAACGGCGCTACGGTCGTCATAGACGGCGTCAGCCATTCCTTCATTACGGACCCCATAGACTATGACGGTGCGGATGGCCTTGCCAAAAACCGGCTCGGCTCCATTTCCGTCAACCTGACGCCGGACGAAAACCGCACGCTGACGGTTCCGATCTCAGTATCCTGGGCATTTGTCGGCACATACAGCGGGGTTGATCTGGAGTCCATCTCCGCCCAGGATACCATAGTCTTGGGCTAAACCAAAGTGTATCTGAATTCACAAGAATCAAAGGCGCCTTGGCCGGACCGGCCAAAGCGCCTTTTTCCCGTGTGCCGGTTTAAAATTCATATTTTATTCATATAAAATTCTTATTCTGTCTATGCCGCGACTCTATTCTATATTTTTGTATAACCCATTCTGACGCCCCCGGGCACTGGAGGATAGCATTCCGATATGTCCCTGCTGCTGAAACACATGAAATCCAGACAATGGCTTCAGGCTGCCGCCTGCGCCGTTCTGGTGACGGTTCAGGTCTGGCTGGATCTGAAGCTGCCGGATTATATGTCTGAAATCACAATGCTGGTGCAGACTCCGGGCAGTCCCATGTCCAGCATCTGGTCTGCCGGCGGATCCATGCTGCTTTGCGCCTTCGGCAGCCTTATCGCCGCCTTTGTGGTTGGATTTTTAGCGGCGCAGATGGCCGCGGACATGGCCAGGCGGCTGCGAAACGCGCTGTATGACAAGGTGGAGTCCTTCTCGATGACGGAAATCGGTCGTTTTTCTACGGCCAGCCTCATCACGCGCTCCACCAACGATATCACGCAAATCCAGATGCTGATCGCCATGGGGCTTCAGGTCATGATCAAAGCCCCCGTCATGTCCGTATGGGCGATCTGCAAGATCGCCGGCAAGACCTGGCAGTGGTCCCTGGCCACCGGCAGCGCGGTTTTTGCCCTGGTGGCCATTGCCGCCGTGCTGCTTTCTTTTGCCCTGCCCAAGTTCAGGATCGTCCAGTCCCAGACGGACAGACTCAACAGCGTGACACGGGAAAACCTCACCGGCGTCCGTGTCGTCAGGGCATACAACGCGGAGCTTTATCAGCAGGAAAAATTCGAAAAAATAAACCGGGATCTTACCGACACAAACCTGTTCATCAGCCGCATGATGGCCATCATGCAGCCGGGGATGCAGGCCATAATGAACGGCCTTACCCTCTCCATATATTGGATTGGCGCCGTCATCATCAGCAGGGCGGCCATGGGGCAGCGCCTGGGGCTGTTTTCCGATATGATCGTCTACACGTCTTACGCCATGCAGGTTGTCATGTCCTTTATGCTGCTAATCATGATCTTTATCATCCTGCCCCGGGCCATGGTCTCCGCCCGGCGCATCAATGAGGTTCTCGACACCCGGCCGCTGATTGCCGACGGGGGCCTCGTCCGGCTGCCGCCGGCATCAGGCCGGGTGGAGTTCAGGCAAGTGAGCTTCCGGTATCCGGATGCCGCGGAATACGTTCTTCACGATGTGTCCTTTGAGGCCCGGCCCGGCGAGACCGTGGCCTTTATCGGCTCCACCGGCTGCGGTAAAAGCACGGCGGTGAACCTTATCCCCAGGTTTTATGACGCCACCGAGGGTGAAATCCTGATTGACGGGATAAATGTGAAGGATTATAAGCTCCGTGACCTTCACGATAAAATCGGCTACGTCCCCCAGCGCGCGGTACTCTTTAAGGGTACCATTGCCTCCAACATCTCCTTTGGGGACAGCGGGGACCCCGATCCGGCGGAAATCGCCGCGGCGGCCCGGATCGCCCAGGCCTCCGACTTTGTGGAAAAGCTGGAAGACCAATACGATTCCGCCGTTTCCCAGGGCGGCACAAACCTTTCGGGCGGTCAGCGGCAGCGGCTTTCCATCGCCCGGGCGGTTTACCGCAGGCCTGAAATCTTTATTTTTGACGATGCTTTTTCCGCCCTGGACTACAAGACCGACAGAGCGCTGCGAAGCGAACTTAAAAAGCACACGGCCGGAGCCACTACCTTTATTGTGGCCCAGCGCATCGGCACCATTCGGGATGCGGACAGGATCATTGTGCTTCACGAGGGCAACGTGGCCGGCATAGGCCGTCACGAAAACCTGCTGAAAACCTGCGGCGTTTACCGGGAAATTGCCCGTTCCCAGTTGACGGAGGAGGAGCTTGGCTATGAATAGTCGCGAAAAAGGCCCGATGAAGCGGTTTGGCCCCGGCCATGGCCCGGGCCCCGGAGGGCGCGGTCCCGGTATGGTGGCGGGAGTTGCCGAACCCCGGCCTTTATCCAAGGGATGGGGGAGGCTCATCGCCTTCTGCGGGCCGTATATCCCGGTCATCGCGATCGCGCTGGCCTGCGCGGCCGCAGGCGCTTTTCTGACCATAACCGGCCCTGAAAGGCTCAGCCGGATAACCAACCTGATTGCTTCCGGTCTTATGGGCGGGATGGATCTTGACGCCGTTTCCAAAACCGCCTGGACCCTTGCAGCCATCTACGGCGCCAGCATTGCCCTGACTTATACCCAGGGCTTCATCATGTCCACCGTCACCCAAAATATCTCCAAAAGCCTGCGCTCCGCCATCTCCCGGAAGATAAACCGGCTTCCCCTCAGCGATTTTGACGCGGCAAACACCGGCGATATCCTTTCCCGCGTCACCAACGACGTGGACACCATCGGCCAATCCCTTAACCAGAGCACCGGCAGCCTGGTGGCTTCGGTCACCCTGCTTCTCGGCTCCGTTTATATGATGCTGAAGACAAACGCCATGATGGCGGCAGTAGCCATGGGCGCCTCTCTGGCGGGCTTCATTTTTATGATGCTGATCGTGTCCCGTTCCCGAAAGTACTTCTCCCAGCAGCAAAAGCAGCTTGGCGCCATCAACGGCCATGTGGAGGAAATCTATTCCGGGCACAACATTGTTATTGCCTACAACGCCGCCGAAACGGAAAGAAAAAAATTCCGGGATATAAACGACAAACTGTATGAAAGCGCCTGGAAATCCCAGTTCATGTCCGGCCTGCTGATGCCGCTGATGGGCTTTATCGGCAATATCGGCTATGTGGCGGTCTGCGTCGTCGGGGCCGCCCTGGCCATGGACGGCAGAATTCTCTTTGGCGATATCGTGGCTTTCATGATTTATGTCCGCCTGTTTTCACAGCCCCTTTCCCAGTCGGCTCAGGTGGCCGCCAGCCTGCAGTCCACCAACGCCGCCAGCTTCCGGGTTTTCGATTTTCTGGACCGGGAGGATATGCCGGACGAAAGCGGCAAGACTGCCCGGCTGGAAACGGCAAGGGGCAGCGTTTCCTTCAAAAATGTCCGTTTCGGTTATGTCCCGGACAAGGTCGTCATCAAGGATTTCACCGCGGACGTGGCGGCCGGCCAAAAGGTCGCCATCGTCGGGCCAACCGGCGCGGGAAAAACCACGATCGTCAACCTGCTGATGCGCTTTTACGACGCCCAGGGCGGCAGCATCGCCATAGACGGCACGCCCATTGATGAAATGACCCGGGAGAACGTCCGAAGCCTGTTCTGCATGGTGCTGCAGGACACCTGGCTTTTTGAAGGAACCATAAAGGAAAACATCATTTACAGCAAAGAAGGCGTAACGGACGAGGCGGTCGTCGCCGCCTGCAAGGCGGCGGGCGTGCACCATTTCATCAAGACACTGCCCGACGGCTACGACACGGTGCTTGGGGACAACGCAAATCTTTCCGGCGGCCAGAAGCAGCTCATTACCATTGCCCGGGCCATGATCGAAAACGCGCCGATGCTGATTCTGGACGAAGCCACCAGCTCCGTGGACACCAGAACCGAAGCCCTGATCCAGGCGGCTATGGACAAACTCATGGAAGGCCGCACCTCCTTCGTCATTGCGCACAGGCTTTCCACCATCAAAAACGCCGATCTCATTCTCGTGATGAACGCGGGCGACATTGTGGAAAGCGGCACCCACGCGCAGCTGATCGCAAAGGGCGGGTTTTACGCCGAGCTGTACAACAGTCAATTCGACCAGGTTTCATAATGTATGAAGGCGGCACGAAAGTGCCGCCTTCATCATTTCGCCGGGGTCAAAATCCCTTTGTCCACATATAGGTGTATGCCTGGGCCCAGGAGCCGAAGGTTTCGCTTTTCACGAGTCTTCGCAGCTCGTCCCTGGAATACCACCTGGCGGTGATTTCCTCCCCCGTGGCCTTGCTGGGGGCAATTTTTCCCTCGGCAATCCCGAAAACGCAGATAGCCTTTTCGTTGGAAAGGCCCACGGCGCAGTAGCTGGGAGGCATCACATCGCGTATCTCCACCAGATCCAGCCCCGTCTCCTCCTTCAGTTCCCGGATCGCCGTCTCCTCCGGCGTTTCGCCCGGATCGATAAGACCGGCGGGCAGGCCGTATATCTCCCGGTTCAGCTCCAGCCGGAACTCCCGGATCATCAGCAGGTGATCCCTGGCCCTGTCGGTAACAATGATAATCACCGCGTCGGTTCGGGGATGTGTGAGCTTCTCCTCAGAATCTATGCTGCCGTCGCGGCTGAACATTTCATAGACCTTTTCTTCACCTTCCGGCGTGGCATAGCTTATATCATAGCGATTGAGATAATTTCCGCAGTTTATTTTCCGGATTTCTTTGAATTCCACTATTTCACCAGCTTAAACACGATTGTTTTTCTTGAGCCGCCGGACTTTAGCACAATGCTGCTTTCGGCGTATTCCACATTGTCGCAGAGGGCCGCGAAATCCGAAACCGGCGTGAGCACCTCGTATCCGAATCCGTCTCCCCGATAGTGCATGGGGATGGTCACCGTCGCGCCTATGGCGTCCGCCGTGCGCTTTGCCGCCGCCGCGTCAATGGTGTAATACCCGCCCACCGGGATCATCAGGGCGTCCAGCCTGCCGATGGCCCCGATCTGTCCCGGCGTCAGTTCATGCCCCAGATCACCCAGATGGGCTGCCCGTAACCCGTCCCCCTCGATGATATGGATGGTGTTCGCGCCCCGTTTTTCTCCCTTGACCTCATCATGCCAAGCATCGAGCCGCTCCACCCGCAGCGCCGGCGTCCTTCCGGTGAGTTTGACCGTTTCCGCGGCGCCGTGGTCGGCATGACCATGGCTGCAAAGCACTATATCCGCTTCCAGCGGTGGAAGGCTCAGCCCCGGCACGCTGCCTTCGGAATAGGGGTCAAGCACGACGGAGCCGCTTTGAAATTCCAATTTGAAACAGGCGTGTCCATACCATGTTATCTTCATTGCTGTTCCACCTCCTTGAATTTTCCCCGATATTCGCCCTGCGGCGCGTCCCGCGCCGGGGCGCAGGCCTAAGCGCCCGCCCCCGGAAATGCGGGTGCGCGTGATCTTCCTGCTTTTCCGTTATTATATCAGCTTCCCGCAGCGGCGGCAACCGTTATTGACCAATATGGCGGCGGGTGGTATGATGATTGGACTTATGGCAATACCCGCCAATACTATTCCGCAGGTGATAGATTTGGATACAAAAAAAATTGTCCGCATCCTATTAGGCTCGCTGCTTTTGGCGGTGTTTGTGTTTTTTATTCTTCTTTTAGGCACCAACAGCCTTTCCCCCTCCGGCCGGGCCTCACCCGCCGCCGGGACTCAAACTCCCGCGCCGCCCGTTGAGACGCCAACGCCGGAGCCGACTCCGGAGCCGACTCCCGAACCGACTCCCGAACCCACCCCCGGCCTGCCGGACGTGGATATCGGCTCATGGGCCCTTAAGCTGGTTAACAGCCAGAACAGCATCGGGGAATACACCCCGGAGCTGACGGAAACCGAGAACGGGCAATGGTTCGATTCCCGCGCCGTCTCCGCTCTGGAGGATTTCATGGCGGCAGCCAGGGAAGAGGGCCTTTCGGTCTATCTCTCCTCCACCTACCGGGACTTTGCCACCCAAAAATACCTCTATGACCTGAAGGTCTCCCAGTACGGCGAGAGCATTGCGAAAACCATCGTCGTCCCCCCCGGCACCAGCGAGCACCAGCTTGGCCTCGCCGCGGATATAACCGACCGGTATTATCAGTATAAAAATGCGGCTCTGGCGGACACCGACCTGTTCAAGTGGATGTATGCCCATTGTGCGGAATACGGCTTTATACTCCGCTATCCCGAAGACAAGACCGATATAACGGGCGTGATGTACGAGCCTTGGCATTTTCGCTATGTGGGCGGGGAGGCCGCCGCGTATATCATGGAAAACGGCCTGTGCCTCGAAGAATTCCTGGCGCTTTACGAATAATAAAAAAGCTTCCGGCCCGGGGCCGGAAGCTTTTTTTATGAGGACTCGGGCCCACGGATATCTGCCATACGCACATCCAGGCGGTCATAGGACATGAAAAGGCCGGCTGCGTCCAAATATGCCTTGGCCGATTCGTTCATGTCGAAATATACCCCCCAGTAATCCGCGCTTTTAACCCAGGAAACCAGCGTGTATTCAATGTTGCTCCCCTGATATGCCGACAGCCGGACAACGGGCTCGGGATCGGCCAGTATCCGGCCGTCCGCCCGGGCGGCGGCAATCAGCGCCTCCCTCACCCGGTCCACGGGGCAATCGTAGGAAATGGCAAAAACCCGGTCCACCCGCCGGAGGGGCTCGCTGGTGCAGTTGGTGATCCGGGTGGAAACGATCTCCCGGTTCGGCACGTATATTCGCCTTTTGTCAAACGTAAGAAGCGTGGTATAAAACAGGCGGATGGACATGACCTCGCCCTCCACGGAATCCAGCTGCACATGGTCGCCGGAGACAAATGGCTTGGTGAAAAGGATCGTGAACCCGGAAAACAGGTTTTCCAGGATGTTTTGCAGGGACAGGGACAGTGCAAGCCCGACGACGCCCAGAGCCGCCACCAGGGTGGCGGAGGGAATCCCCATCTTCTCCGCAAGGATCAGGATCACGATGACCCACAGGGCCACCTTGACACAGGAACTGATAAAGCTTTTCAGCCCCTTTTCCAGCCGGCTTTTTTCAAGGGCCCGGACGGTCAGCCTGTTGGCAATTCTGATCACGATGATCCCGATGAAAAAGATGAGCAGCACCGACAGCAGCGTACCGAGGCTGAAGTCGCCTATGGATTTATCCAAGAGTTTGTTGATTGATTCCATGATTTACTCCCGAAAATAATTCGCTTTTCCCCGCCGTTAAAAAGGCGCTGCGCCGCAGGGGAAGGCTCCGGCCGCCGACGCGGGGGCATTCCCGGCCGCCTTGGCGTAAAAGCGCCATCCGCCCGCCAGGTTATAGCAGTCGAAGCCCAGCCCCGTCAGCATCCGGCAGGCCACATAACTGCGCATACCGGAATAGCAGTTTACATACACGGGTTTTGCGGCGTCCAACTCCGATACGCGGCCGCGCAGTTCGTCAAGGGGAATACTCACCGCCCCGTCGATATGGCCTGCCGAAAACTCGCGAGGATCCTGTACGTCCAGAAGGGTCACGCTTCCGTCCCGGGGCAGGCTTTCCACATCGTTCCAGTGAATCTGCTTCATGATCCCGCCCCTGATGTTTTCAATGACGAAGCCGGCCATATTCACCGGGTCCTTGGCCGAGGAGAAGGGCGGCGCATAAGCCAGCTCCAACTCCGCCAGATCCCCGGCGGTCATGCCCGCCCGGATGGCCGCCGCCATCACGTCGATCCGTTTGTCCACACCGGAAAAGCCGATGATCTGGGCGCCGAGTATCCGGCCGCTTTCCGGGTCGAAAATGGTTTTCAGCGTCATGCTCCCGGCCCCCGGATAATACGTGGCGTGGGACGCGGAATAGGTGACCGTCTTGTCGTAGCTTACACCCGCGGCCCGGGCCGTTTTTTCGTTTAGTCCCACAGACGCCGCGGTCATGTCAAAAATCTTGATGATGCTTGTGCCGAGAGAACCCCGGTACCGGCTCTCGATCCCGCAGATGTTGTCCGCCGCGATGCGGCCCTGCTTGTTGGCGGGGCCGGCCAGGGGGATGACGGCCGGCGCGCCGGTCACCAGCTGCCTGACCTCCACCGCGTCGCCGGCCGCGTAAATATCCGGGTCTGAGGTGCGCATCCGGTCGTCGGTCACAATGGCGCCCTTCTCGCCCAGAGTCAGTCCCGCGCGCCGGGCCAAGTCCGTATCGGGGGTGACGCCCGTGGCGATCACCGCCAGATCGCAGGTCAGCGCCTCCCCGCCCGCGAGAGTCACCAGCAGCCGTCCGTCCTTTTCCGAAAAACGCTCCGGCGACGACCGGAAGCGCAGGTCAATCCCCTTTTTCCGCAGATACCCGTGGATCTGGCAGGCCATGTCGTAATCCAATGGGGGCAGGATCTGATCCCGGCGCTGCAGCATGACGGTCTCAATACCGGCATGCACCAGATTCTCCGCAACCTCGATCCCGATAAAGCCGCCGCCCATGACCACGGCCCGCTTCGGCCGCTTTTCTTCGATATATTCCTTTATCCGGTAGGTATCCTCCACGGTCCTGAGAGTGAACACCCGCGCATCGTCCACACCGGGGATATCCGGCACAGCCGGGCTCGCGCCGGGAGCCAGAATCAGCTTATCATAGCTTTCCCTGTATTCCGTGCCGTCATCAAGACGCTTTACGGTCACGGTCCCGGACGCCCGGTCTATCCCGACAACCTCCTGCCGGGTGCGCACGTCAATGTTGAAGCGTTCGCGGAAGCCCTGTGGCGTCTGGAGAGTGAGGGCACCTTTGCTTCTGATCACGCCGCCGATATAATACGGCAGGCCGCAGTTGGCATAGGACACATAGCCCGTGCGCTCAAATATGATAATCTTCGCGGATTCATCCAGACGGCGAAGCCGCGCCGCCGCGGTCGCGCCGCCGGCAACGCCGCCGATGATCAGGATTTTCTTCATGCTGTCGGCCTCCATTTTGCGCCGAACCCCTGTCTGTCAGGGTCGCCCGGCGGTAATGTCAAAATTTTTTCACTTTAGCCCCCTCGCGCAATGGGGTTATTTTACCACGGAAGCCGCAAAATGTCTTAAAAAACAGTGAACAAATTTAAAAGTCCCTCGTCTAAGCCTGTCATAGGCATGATTTCATTCAGAAGGGTTGACAGACTTGAAATTAATTGGCAGCAAGCGAAAAAAGACCCGCCGCCCCCGGCGCAGGTCTCCCGTGGCGGCGATACTCTGCTCGGTGTTTGGTATTCTCGTTCTTGCCGTGGCGGCATACAGCATCTGGGAATCTCCTCCCCGGCATCATGATGCCGGGCTGACGGCGCCCGTCCGGCCTTCAGATCAGGGCGGGTCCGGCCCGGACGAATCCCCGCGGCCTCCTTCTCCTTCCCAATCCCAGAACTCACCTGACCACAACGACGCCATCTATACCTTTTGGATCGTGGGCAAGGACAAGGTGGGCGCAAACACAGACACCATCCTCGTGGGCAGCCTGAATACCGATACGCACGCGATAAACGTCATCAGCATCCCCCGGGATACCCTGGTGAACACCCCTTCCAACGTCAAAAAAGTCAACGTCCTGTACGGATACGACCTTAATCAGGGCGGCAACGGCATCGACGGCCTGAACGACGGCCTCCGGGATCTTCTCGGATTCTATACGGACTTTTACGCCGTGGTGGATTTGACGGCCTTCGAAAAGCTGGTGGATGCCATCGGCGGCGTCTGGTACGACGTGCCGGTGAATATGTATTACAACGACCCGGATCAGAGCCTGAACATTGCTATCCCCAAGGGGTATCAATGGCTCAGCGGCGAAAACGCGCTTAAGGTGGTGCGCTTCCGCTCCGGATACGCCAACGCCGACATCGGGCGCATCGGGACCCAGCAGGATTTTCTGAAATCCGTCGCCTCCCAGATGCTCACCCTGGGGAACATACCCAATCTGACCAAGGTATCCTCCATCTTCACGGAATATGTGGACACCGAACTGACCGCCGCCAACATTTCCTTCCTGGCCAGGGAATTTCTGCTCTGCAAATCCGAAAATATCAATTTTTACACGCTGCCCGGCAATTACGGGGACAGCATCGGCGGCTTTTCCTATGTGTCCCTGTACCTGGACGAGTGGCTGGAAATGGTCAATAAATACCTGAACCCCTGGAGCGATGAGGTTACCGCGGAAAACGTGAATATCCTGACGCGGGAAAACGGCGTACTCACCGCCACCACCGGCGTCATCGCCGGCGGAAAAGATTCTTTCCTGACCATGAAGGATTACCTGAATTCCAGACGCGGCACGGGCAGCTCCGAAACCCCGGCCGCTACCAAGACCCCGGACACCCCCGAAGCCCCGGCCGCTACCAAGACCCCGGACACCCCCGAAACTCCGGTTACTCCCGAAGCCCCGGTTACTCCCGAAAACCCGGTCACTCCCGAAAACCCGGTTACTCCCGAAAACCCGGACATATCCCAAAGCGCCTGAATTTCTAAAACCGGCCCCTGTGCCTCGGCACGGGGCCGGTTTTTATTCCGGATTTGCTTCCCTCAGGCTTTGAAGCACGGCTTCGGCGCAGCGCATCCCATCCACGGCGGCGCTGGTGATGCCGCCGGCATAACCAGCCCCCTCCCCACAGGGATACAGGCCGGCTATTGACGAGCACCTGTCCCCGTCCCGGAGGATGCGCACCGGCGAGGAGGAGCGGGTTTCCGGCCCGGTCAAAACCGCGTCGGCCAGATCGAAGCCCCGGAGCTTTCGCCCGAACTCCGGCAGGGCCCGGGCCAGCACATCGGTGATTTTCTCCGGCAGCACGGCGCGGAGATTCCCCCAGCGCACCCCCGGAAGATAGGTCGGCCGGATCAGGCCCGGGCCGGCGCTTTCCCGGTTCTTCAGAAAATCTCCCGCCAATTGGGCCGGTGCGGAATAGTCCCCGCCCCCATACAGGAAGGCGGCCTTTTCGATATCCCGCTGCCAGATCATCCCGCCCAGCGGCCCCGGATAGGGGAAATCCTCCGGCCTGAGTGTCACCAGCAGGGCGGAATTCGCATTATCACCATCCCGGGCGTGGCGGCTCATGCCGTTGGTGACGACCCCGCCCGCCTCGGATGCCGCGGCGATGACCTCGCCCCCCGGACACATACAAAAGGTATAGGCGCTTTCCCCGTCCGGCAGATGTACCGCCAGGGCATAGTCCGCCGGGGGCAGACATCCCCGCTCCGCGCCGTACTGGGCCAGATCCACATCGGCCTGCCGGTGCTCGATGCGCACGCCCATAGAAAAGGGCTTGGGCGCCATCGGAACGCCAAGGCCATGCAGCATTTCGAAGGTGTCCCTGGCGCTGTGCCCCGCCGCAAGGATTAGCCGCGGACAATCCAGGCGGTATTCCCCCTCCGGAGAGGTGACAAAAGCCCCTGTCAGGACGCCTCCCTTAATGTCCAGCCCCGTAAACCGGTGATTAAACCGCACCTGGCCTCCCAAGGCGATGACGGCGCCGCGGATATTCCGCACCACCTCCGCAAGAATGTCCGTGCCCACGTGGGGCTTTGCGTCCCACATGACGCTTTCCGGCGCTCCGTGGACCGCAAACTGGCTCAGCACCCAGCCGATGCGCGGATCATGTGTTCCCGTATTCAGCTTGCCGTCCGAAAACGTGCCCGCCCCGCCCTCGCCGAACTGGACGTTGCCCTCCGGGTCGAAGGGCCCGCCGGCGCGGAACGCCGCGACCTTTTGCCGCCGCGTCTCCACATCCGGCCCCCGTTCAAGGACGATGGGGTTCGCCCCGGCTTTCGCCAGAACCAGGGCGGCAAACATCCCCGCCGGGCCGAAGCCGACGATGACTGGCGGCTTTCCCGGCGGCGGGCAGCAGACGATCTTGTAGCCCTCGTCCCGGGCCTTTTCGTCCCCCCGCAGCCGCACGCCCGCCGTATATATCCAGCGAATGGCATTTTTCCGCCGGGCGTCCAGGGATTTCCTCAAAATTTTAAACGACTCAATCTCCTCCGGCGGGACGCCCAGAGCCTCTGCCGCCAGAAAGGGCAGGCTCTTTTCGTCCCCATCCGGCGGGAGGATAAGGTTCGGCACACGTCTCATCGCCCCAGCCTCCCCGCCAGACGGCCCGAAGCCCAGGCCCATTGGAGGTTATAGCCGCCGCAGTCCCCGTCAATGTCCAGCACTTCGCCGCAGGCGAAAAGGCCGGGTACAAGCCGGCTTTCCAGGGTGGCGGGATCGAATTCCGACGTCCTGATTCCCCCCGCCGTCACCTGTGCGTTCTGAAATCCCTCCGTCCCGCGAACCGGCAGCGTGAATGCCTTGCAGGCGGAAACCGCCCGGCGCAGTTCGCCATCCGTCAGCGCGCCGATGGGCTTTGTCCCATCCAGGCCGGCATATTTGACAACCATCCGCCCAAGCCTGTTGTGCAGCGCGCCCGTTAAAAGTTCTCCGGCGGCAAGAGCCTGGGCCTTTTCCCGCCTGGCCGACAGCAGCGCGAAAACGTCCTTTTCCGGATATGCCCGCAGAAAATCCAGCGCCAGCGTCATCTGCCGGTCCCCGGCCTCCGATACCGCCCGGGAAGCATCGAAGGCGGCGGGGCCGGAAACGCCGGAATCCGTGAAAAGCAGCTCCCCGGCGCCGGAGGCAAGAACCTCCCCGCCGCTTTCCAGGGTCAGCCCTGCGTCGGCCTTGATGCCCTTCAGCGCCCGGGGATAGGCATTTTCCGTCGTGATCTGCACCAGAGCGGGACGAAGGGCGGTGCGGGAATGCCCCAGAGATTGGAGAAGCGCATACCCGTCCTTGCCGCCCCCCAGTTTTTCCCCGGCCGCGCCGCCCGCGGCGACGATCACGGCGTCCGCCTCCAGCGATTCCGTATCGGTAATTACTGAAAATCCGCCGCCTGCGCGTTTAATCTCCCGGGCGGGCTGTCCTGAAAGCAGCCGGACCCCCGATTGCTCCAGCCCATACCGCAGCACATCGGCCACGCTGTTGGCGGAGTTGGACAGGGGGTAGACGCGCCCGCCCGGCTCCGTCACGGTCAGCAGGCCCAAATCCTTAAAAAATTCCAGCACATCGGCGGGGGGAAACGCCTCTATGGTGTGGGCCATGAAGCCCACATCCGTCCCATGGTAGTGTTGGAGAGAGCAGTCCGTATTGGTGAGATTGCACCGGCCGTTTCCCGTGGCCATGAGCTTTCGCCCCAGCCTGGCCTGACGCTCCAGCAGAATCACGCTGTTTTCCCGCCTTTCCCCGGCGGTAATGGCGGCAACCATCCCTGAGGCGCCCCCGCCGATCACAATGACCGTCATTAATTCCTGTCCCCGGCTTCCAGCACCTGGAGTATTTTGGCCAGCAGCTCCGCCTCCGTGGGGGCAGGGGGCGCCGCGGGCGCCGGAGGCTCAGCCGCGGCTTTTGAATCGTGCTTTGCCTGCGCCATCGCGTGAGCTCTGTTGACTCCCCGGATAAAAAGGAAAATTACAAACGCCAGAATCAGGAAGTATACCACCGCCTGAAGGAAGCTGCCGATATGGATTACCGAAGGCTCGGCGTTCGCGAAAATCGGCCCCAGGGTGAAGCTCCAGGACGTAAAATTCACGCCGCCCAGCAGAAGACCTACCAGGGGCATCATCACGTCATTTACCAGCGACGAGGTAATGGCCGAAAACGCGCCGCCTATAATCACGCCCACCGCCAGATCTATCACGTTGCCTCTGGTGATGAATTCTCTGAATTCACCCCAAAAGCCCCCTTTTTTATTTTTCATATGTACCCCTCCGATTGTATTTTAGACACATATATATAATCACGATTTACCGGGGTTTGCAAGATGCCCGAATGACGGAAAAGCGTGTCTCCCAAAAAAGTGCCATTGCGAGCCACTTATTGCCATGGTCCCGCAATGACATAAAATTTGAGAGAGGTCCAATGCTTAGCTTTCCATTTGTTTTCCCAGAAACGCAGACACCGTCTGCGCAAGCTTATACTCCACATCACCCAGGGGCGGGGCGTTTTTCGGACTGGCAAAAATCACGCAGCCCATCACGTCTCCTTCGGAAATGACCGGCGCGGCCACGGCCAGGCAATAGCCGGACTCCGAATCCGTGACGGCTATCCCGCTTCCGCCCGCTTCCTGCCTGTAGACCTTCCGAGATTCCATGATCTTTTCCAGCTCCGGGCTTATTCTCTTTTCAAAAAGCTCGCGTTTTGCGCCTCCGGCTACCGCAATGACCGTATCCCTGTCGCAGACGGCCACAATACCGTCTGTGGATTTATGAAGGGAATCGCAGATCTGTGCAGCAAAATCCGAAAGTTCGCCGATAGGAGAGTATTTCTTGAATATAACCTCGCCTTCTTTATCCGTAAAAATCTCCAGCGGGTCTCCCTCGCGGATGCGAAGGGTTCTCCGGATCTCCTTGGGAATGACGACTCGGCCAAGATCATCTATGCGGCGTACTATACCGGTGGCTTTCATAATAGATATCCTCCTGTCTGTATTTCTATTGACAGGAATTAGTATCCGCATATTCCTAATCGATATTCAAACGCCTAAATTTGGTAGCATCTATTTTTGAAGATTTGCATAAGGTGAGAATTCAATGGCCCAGCTTGCATCCCGCCCGCCGTTATGCTAAACTCGTCTCAGAAAGTCTCAAAAAATACGTCAGCCGCGCAAGGCCTCACAGCTGAAATAAAGGGGACTCCTATGGACATAGAAACTTCAACGGAGATCTGGGCAAAATTTGTATATGAGGATAAGATGGACACCCGCGTCCGTCCTATAATTGCCGATTATTGGCAAAGATGCAAGTCTGCCGGCGTCAATCCCGCCGGCGGTCTCGGCCGGCGGGTGGGCGATGCGGTTTTTGCCAGTATCCGGGCGGCAAACCGGGGGCTGATCGAAACCGCGCTGCCCATTATGCAGAGCGTTTTTGAGATCGTCGCCCGCTCGCATTTCCTGCTGGTCCTCACAGACAGCGTCGGCTATATCCTGGAGTCCATCGGCGACGAGACCATTATGACCAAAACCCGGGACATGCGTTTTGTCCCCGGCGCCCTGTGGAGCAATCTGAGCGTCGGAACCAACGCCATAAGCGTGGCCCTGGACGCCGACACGGCGATACAGATCGTGGGGCCGGAGCACTATTGCCGTCCGCACCACGGCTGGACCTGCTCGGCCGCCCCCATCCACGGTGCGGACGGCGAGATCATCGGCTGCCTCAACATGTCCGGAGACGTTTCCGGAGCCCACGACCATACCCTCGGCCTGGTTCTTGCCGCGGCATACGGGATCGAGGCCCAGCTCTCCCTCCAGCGAAACGTCCGGCTGATGCAGGCCGCCCTGGACGGCAGCGCCGACAGCATCGTCCTGCTGGATATGCGCTTTCGGCCCATCTGGGTGAACGCGGCGGCGGAGCGCCTGCTGGACAGCACCGCGCAGCAGCTTATGGAGAAGGATTTTCGCAAAATCATGCCCGACGTGAATCTCTCCGAGCAGCAGTGGGTCGGCGGAAAAAAGGTTTACGTCAACGATACCCGCATTCTGGTGCCGGGCAGGACCATTCACTGCAGCGTTGTGATTTTTCCTTCCGAGGGCTACGGTGGCAGAACCCTTACCCTAACGCTGAAAGAACAAAAGCACATGATTGATTCGGTTAATAAGTTTTCCGGCAACCGGGCCACATATTCCTTCGTCGATATCTATTCCCGCGATCCGGCAATGAAAAAAACCCTGGCCATGGCCCAAAACTACGCCCGATATGACGGCAACATCCTTATCCATGGCGAGAGCGGCACCGGTAAGGAGCTGATGGCCCAGGCCATCCACAACGCCGGCAGCCGGGCCGGCGGGCCCTTCGTCGCCATAAGCTGCGCCTCCATCCCCAGAGATCTTCTGGAGTCTGATCTGTTCGGCTACGAGGCCGGCGCCTTTATGGGGGCCATTACGGAAGGCAACCCGGGCCGCTTTGAGCTAGCCAACCACGGCACCCTGTTTCTGGACGAGATCGCCGAGCTGCCCCTGGAATTTCAGTCCAAGCTGCTGCGGGCGGTGGAAACACACAAAATCTGCCGCCTGGGCGGCGGACAGGAAATCAGCCTGGATATCCGGATCATCGTATCCACCAACCGTCGCCTGGAGCAATCCGTGGCTTCCGGCAGCTTCCGCCAGGATTTGTATTACAGGCTCAATGTGCTCAAGCTGGAGATCCCGCCGCTGCGCAGCCGACCCGGCGATATCGCCTTCTGCGCCGAACAGTTCCTGCGCCGCCTTAACCAGCTGAATCCCGAAATGAAAAAGGCCATGTCTCCCGAGTTTCTCACCGGCCTTGTCAGATACGACTGGCCGGGGAACGTCCGGGAGCTGCAAAACGGCCTGGAGCGGGCTTTCTATTCCAGCAGCGAGAAGCTCCTGACCGAGAACAGCCTGAAATTCGTTGTCGGCACGGAGGAACCTATGGCGGCCCCCTCCGCCCCCGGGGGCGAAGCCGGAGAGATCCTCGCCGCCCTCACAGTCTGCGGCGGTAATGTGGATGCCGCCGCAAAAAGACTTGAAACCAGCCGCGCCACCTTGTACCGCCGAATTAAAAAATACGGCATCAATCCAAAATCTCTAAAATAAAAATCTCATCCGAGAATGAGAGAAATTGATATAATTCTCAAATAATGAGACAACATGCCGAATGCTGTCTCATTATTTTTTGTTATTTTTATGTCATTTAGATAACTTCCATATGACACTTCCCGTTTTTTGGCGCAAGTCATGAATATTTGAGATATTCCGCCTAGATATTGAGATTTCGCTATGTCGGGTCTATACTATGAGTATAGCAGAAAACGGAGGTGAACCTATGAGAAAGTTTATTGTCGAGTTTGGGTTGGGTGCGGATTTCCATGGCCAGGATGTGACCAACGCCGCAAAAAAAGCCGTTAAGGATGCCATTTCCCGCAGCTGCCTATGCGGTCTGGAGGAGGTGGCGGGCATCCGGGATCTCGAAAAACAGGTGTTTATCAAGGCAACGGTATCCGTTTCGCGTCCCGAGGCGGTTGACGCCGCGGCTGTGGCTGCGGCCCTGCCCGTGGGAACCGCAGAGGTGTTCGTCGTAAAAGGCGGCCTTACCGTGGACGGGCTGAATATACCTGCCCTTGGGGATAATGGCAAGAGCATAGAGGCGGCCATAGCGGCCGTTGAAGTGTATATAGCAGATTAATCTGAAGGAGGTTTTTACATGGCAATCAGCAACGATCTGATGAAGGACCTGTATGCGCGCATGCGCCGCATACGCGACTTCGAAAATGCTGCCGCAAAGCTTTTTGCAGAGGGCAAGGTCCCCGGTTTTGTTCATCTGTACCTTGGCGAGGAGGCAATTGCCCCGGCTGTCTGCAAATGCCTGCGTGATGATGACTTCATCACCAGCACCCACCGGGGCCACGGCCACATCATAGCAAAGGGCGGAGACCTGAACTATATGATGGCCGAGCTATTCGCCCGTGAAACCGGCTACTGCAAGGGCAAGGGCGGCTCAATGCACATCGCGGACCGGGACAAGGGCATCCTCGGCGCCAACGGCATCGTGGGCGCGGGTCACTGCATCAGCACCGGCGCGGGCCTGTCCATCAAGATCCGGGGTACCGACCAGGTATGCGTTTGCTTCTTCGGCGACGGCTCCACCAACCAGGGCACCTTCCACGAATCCCTGAACATGGCTTCCATCTGGAAGCTCCCCATCATTTTCGTCTGCGAGAACAACCACTACGGCATCTCCATGAGCCAGGGCCGCCATCAGGCCATCAAGGACGTGGCGGACCGCGCCGCAGCATACAACATACCCGGAGTCTCGGTGGACGGCAACGACCCTCTGGCCGTATACGAGGCCGCCGGCGAAGCCGTTGCCCGGGCGCGGGCGGGCAAGGGCCCCACGCTTATCGAATGCAAGACCTACCGCCAGCACGGTCACTTTGAGGGCGACCCGGCCACCTATAAGCCGAAAGAAGAGCAGGCTGCCTGGATGGCAAAGGACCCCCTGACACTTTTTGCCAAGTTCCTGATAGACAATTCGATCCTCTCCGCCGATGAAATCCAGGCCATAGACGAGCGCGTTCAGGCAGAGATTGACGAGGCCATCGCATTCGCCGACGCACAGCCGCTGCCGACTCCGGAGAGCGCCGTCGTGGACGTTTATTCCGATATTGTTGAGGAGGTGCGCAGCAGATGAAATCCCTGACTTATTCAGAAGCCATCCGAGAAGGCATGAGCATCCGGATGCGTGAAAACCCCAACGTGGTGCTCTTTGGCGAAGACGTCGGCGCCTTTGGCGGCTGCTTCGGCGTCAGCGCTGGCATGTTCCAGGAGTTCGGCCCGGAGCGCGTGCGGGATACGCCCATCTCCGAGGGCGCCATCATCGGCTGCGCCGTGGGCGCGGCCGCCACCGGCCTGCGCCCCATTGCCGAGCTGATGTTCAACGATTTTCTGACCGTCGGGATGGATCAGCTGGTGAACCAGGCCGCGAAAATGCGCTATATGTTCGGCGGCAAAATCGCCATGCCCATGGTCGTCCGGCTCCCCGCCGGCGCAGGCACCGGCGCCGCCGCCCAGCACTCCCAGTCCCTGGAGGCCTGGCTCACCCATGTCCCCGGCCTGAAGGTCGTTTACCCATCCAGCGCCCAGGACGCTCTGGGTCTCATGCTCACCGCCATTGATGACGACAACCCGGTCATGTTTTTTGAAAACAAGCTGCTCTATGGCATGAAGGGCGAAGTCTCCAGCCTGGAGCCTATCCCTCTGGGCAAAGGCAAAATTGTCCGGGCGGGGGACGACCTTTCCATCATTACCTACGGCCGCCAGGTATACGACGCCCTTGAAGCCGCGGAGCAGCTGGCCCGGGACGGCATAAACGCCGAGGTCGTCGACCTGCGCAGCCTCTATCCCCTGGACAAGGCCCTCATCGGCGAATCCGTCGCAAAAACCCACAAGGCCGTTGTGATCACCGAAGAAGTCCGGCGCGGCGGCTACGGCGGTGAAATCAGCGCCATCATAGGTGAAGAGTTCTTCGATTATCTGGACGCCCCCGTCGCCCGGATCGGCGCCCTTGATACTCCGGTTCCTTTCTCTCCAATCCTTGAGCAATACTATATGCCCAACGCCCAGGACATTATTGCCGCTGCCAAGAAAATGTTCTGACCCCCCCAGCACGGCCCGCAGGGACGCTTTCGCGCCCCTGCGGGCGCCTAACCGAAATAACAGGAGGAATCCCCGTGGCTTCAATCGGAATCATTGCCAACCCTGCTTCCGGCAAGGACATCCGCCGTCTGGTTTCTTACGCTACCACAATAGACAACAATGAAAAGGTGAATATCTGCAAGCGGATTGTCCTGGCGGCCCAGGGTCTGGGCATCACGGACATTGTTTTCATGCCCGAAACCTTCATGATCGGCACGGCCGTAAAGGACGATCTGAAAAGCGACGGCGTACTCACCGCGGGCATCAGCCTTCTGGATTTTGAGATTGACGCCTCTCTTTCAGATACCGTTACCGCCGCGCGGATGATGGCGGAAATGGACGTTGGATGCGTGGTCATCCTGGGTGGAGACGGCACGTGCAGGGCCGCGGCCAAGGGTATCGGGAATACGCCGATCCTCCCCATCTCCACGGGTACCAACAACGTATATCCCGCCATGATGGAGGGAACTGTCGCCGGCATGGCCGCGGCCGCCGCCGCCTTCATGGGCGGGAACGCCTGCTGCATCCGGGACAAGCGCATCGAGGTCTCCATCAACGGCGAATACCGCGACCTTGCTCTGGTGGACGCGGTGGTATCCGATGATTTCTATGCCGGTGCAAAGGCAATATGGGACGCCCGGCGGATAAAACGGATCTTTGTCTCCCGCTGCCACCCGGCCACCATCGGTTTTTCCGCCGTTGCCGGCGTCTGGGAGATCGTAGAGGACACCGATGACCACGGCCTTGCCGTCACGCTGGGCGGGGGCGGCAGCCGGGTGCTGGCGCCCATAGCGGCCGGTGTTCTTACCCCTGTGGAAATTACCGGGGCCAGGCGTATCCCTCTGGGCGGATGTGATGAATTCACGGCTTCACAGCCCTGCATGATTGCCCTGGACGGGGAACGGGAAATCAGGGCAAACCCGGGGGATCGGGTAAGCTTCACCCTGTCCCGCCTCGGCCCGCGGCGCATCCTTCCCCGTGAGATCCTGAGGGAAGCCGCCCGTCTCGGAATATATAAAAATCAGATGAATAAGGAGTGATATATATGGCCAAGCTGATCGTCATGCCAAAGCTCGGACTCACCATGACCGAGGGCACGATTGCCAAATGGCTTAAAAAGGAGGGCGAGGACGTCCAGGCCGGCGAGCCGCTTTTCGAGGTGGAGACAGATAAACTGACCAATACGATCGAAGCCCCCGAGGGCGGCGTCCTTCGTAAAATCATAGCCGAAGAAGGCGCCACTATAGCCTGCCTGAGCGGCATTGCGGTAATCGGCGCCCCGCAGGAGGATATCAGCGCCCTGATTTCCGGAAGCGCCGCCCCCTCCGGCGGAGAGGTTCCCGCAGCTCCAGCCGATCCCGCCGCTCCAGCTGCGGCCCGGCCCGCCGGCAGCCGCGTGGTGGCTTCCCCCGCGGCGAAAAAGCTGGCGGCGGAAATGGGCGTGGATATCGCCCTGGTCCCGGGAACCGGACCCAATGGCCGCATCACCGAAGGGGACGTTAAAAGCTATCGGGCAGCCGCCCCCGGGCCGGAGGTAAAAGCTTCGCCGCTGGCAGCCAAAATTGCCGGTGATCTGGGGCTTGATCTGGACACGATTCCCGCAAAGGGACGGGTGATGGCCCAGGACATCCTGAACCATCTGGAGGCGGGAGCCGCCGGGCAGGCGGCCGGGCCCCGGGAAGAGACAGTCAACATGAACGGCATGCGCAAGGCAATCGCGAAAAACATGCTGGCCAGCCACATGATCTCCCCCTCCGTCACCTTTAACCTTGGAATCGACATGACGCGTATGAAGGCCATGCGGGAGGAGCTCAAGAACGCCGGCATTCAGGTCAGCTATACCGACCTGCTGGTCAAGTTCGTGGCGAAAGCGCTGACGGAGTTCCCGCTGCTCAACTGCTCCGTGGAGGATAACAAGATCATCTATAAGCGCTATGTCAACATGGGCGTGGCCGTCGCCCTGGATAACGGTCTGGTTGTCCCCAACGTAACGGATGCGGACAAAAAAAGCCTGACCGAAATTTCCGCAGAGCTCAGGGAACTGGCCGCAGCGGCCCGGGAGGGCAGGCTCCCCATGGACAAACTGAAGGGCGGAACCTTCACCATCACGAACCTGGGCATGTATGGCATCGAGTCCTTCTCCCCCATCATCAACCAGCCCGAGGTCGCCATTCTCGGCGTCAACACCATGGCGGACAGGGTGGTCGCGGCCGGCGGCGAGATCACGGTCAGGCCGTATATGAACCTTAGCCTGACCGCCGACCACCGAGTTGTGGACGGCTCCGTGGCCGCACAATTTTTGCAGCGCGTCAAAACCCTCATGGAACATCCCGCGCTGATAATCGCTTAAGGAAGGCGGGGAGTGATCATGACTAAAGAAGCCATAAATTCAAATCCGTCCGTTCTGGTCATCGGCGGCGGCCCCGGCGGCTATGTGGCCGCCATCCGGGCGGCCCAGCTGGGGGCCAGCGTGACGCTGGTGGAAAAGGCTGAAATCGGCGGCACCTGCCTGAACCGGGGCTGCATGCCCACAAAAGCCCTCCTGCACAGCTCGGAGGTCTACGAGGCGGCCACCGGCAGCGCGGGAATAGGAATCCGCGCAAATGATATCTCGGTGGACTGGGAAGCGGTGCAGGGAAACCGCGCAAAGGTCACAAAAACCCTCACCGACGGGGTTCGCGCCCTTTTAAGGGCCAACGGCGTCACCGTCGTGGCGGGCGAGGCCGTTTTCACGGGGCCTAAAACCGTAAAGGCCGGCGACCGGGAGCTGACGGCCGAGAAAATCATCATTGCCGCCGGTTCACAGCCGCTCATACCGGGCATCCCCGGCTTGAGGGAAAGCCGCGCCTGCCTGGATTCCACGGCCTGCCTGACTCTGGATCACATTCCGGAAAGCCTGCTGGTCATCGGCGGAGGCGTGATCGGCATCGAGCTGGGCTGCGTTTACCGCCGTTTCGGCGCGCAAGTCACCGTCGTCGAAATGCTCCCGAAGCTGCTGCCCCTGATGGACCCGGAGCTGACGGCGCTGCTGCGCTCCAAGCTGGAAAGCGAAGGCATGGAAATCCACACCGAAGCCCAGGTGACGTCCGTGGAGGATACGCCGAATGGCACCAAAATCCGGGTAAAATGTCCCGACGGCGAGAAAACCTTTACCGCCGAAAAAATCCTTGTCTCCGTGGGCCGCAGCGCGAACCTTGCCCCCCTGGGCCTGGACAGAGCCGGCATAGCCGTGGAAAACGGATTTGTCAAAACCAACGATTTTCTGGAGACTTCCGTCCCCGGCGTTTACGCCATCGGCGACAGCAACGGCAAGCTGATGCTGGCCCACGCCGCCATGGCCATGGGGGAGATTGCCGCGGAAAACGCCATGGGCGCTGCCCGGATCTTCGATCCGGCGACAAGCCCATCCTGCGTCTACGTAGGCCCGGAATTTGCCGGAGTGGGCTACACGGAGGAGCAGCTCAAGGCCCGGGGCATCGACTATAAGGTCGGACGCTTTCCCACCCGCGCCAACGGCAGGAGCCTTGTGGAGGGCTGCACGGAAGGCATGGTCAAAATCATCGCCGGGACAAAATATGGGGAGATCCTGGGCGTGCATATTCTGGCCCCCCGCGCCACCGATCTGATTGCCGAGGCCGCCCTGGCCATCAGGCTGGAGGCCACATTGGAGGAGCTGGCGGACACAATACACTGCCATCCCACCGTGACCGAGGCCGTCCGCGAATCCGCGCTGGCCGCCGAAGGTCGGGCCATCCACATCCCCAACAGAAGAAAGGCATAAAAAAAGCCCGCGCGGTTATCCGCGCGGGCTTTTTCACTCAAAACGTGACGGGCCGGCCGTAATAAATACATTCCAGCAGCTTTCCCATATCTTCCTCCGGGATGGCAACGGGGTTCACCCGAGTGGAGCCGCCCATGGAATTTTTCAGCAGGAAATCGAAATCTGCCAGGAAATCCGCTTCAGCCAGCCCCGCCCCCATGAAGGACACGGGCAGGCCCAACTGCTTCACCAGGGCGAATACCCGGTCTATGATATCCGGCGCGCCGGGCTTTGCCAGCTTGTCGAACTGTCCCCTCACCCGGGCGTCCCTTGCGTTGTACTGCATGGAATAGGGCAGGATAATGGCGTTGCACAGGCCGTGGCCCAGATTATATTTCCCGCCGAAGGCGTGGGCAATGCCGTGGGCCATGCCCAGCCCCGCGTTGGAAAAGGCCATGCCCGCCATGCTCTGGTAATTATGCACCTTTTCCCGGGCCAGAGGGTTTCCCTCCAGGCACGAGGCCGGCAGCCAGTCCAGAATCCCCTCGGCGGCCGACTTTGCCAGGGCCTCGGTGAAATCATCGGCTCCGGTGCTAATGAAGCACTCCAGCGCGTGGGTCAGGGCGTCCATGCCCGTCTCGGCGGCGATTTGCGCCGGCATGGTCATGGGCAGCGCCGGGTCCAGGATCGCCACAGCGGGGCGGATGGCCTCGCACTTGATCGGAACCTTATACGACAGCTCCGGATACGTGACGACGCAGACGTGGGTCACCTCGGTGGCGGTGCCCGACGTGGAGGGGATGGCTACAAACAGGATTCGCCCCCGTTCCGAGGGGAGCGGCGCGGTCTGAACATTCTCAAAGGTCAGTTCCGGGTGCTCGTAAAACAGCATCATGGCCTTTGCCGCGTCAATGGCGGAGCCGCCGCCGACCGCAATGACGGTATCCGGCCCGAATTCCCGCATGGCGGCGATCCCGGCCTCCACCTCCCGCTTTGTCGGGTTTTTCCCGATTCCGACGAACCGGCGCACCTGCGTCCCCGCCGGCAGCAGCCCCTCGATTTTATCCAGCACTCCCGTGCGGATCATGGACCCGCCTCCCGTCACCAGAAAAACTCTGCCCGGCCGGAGAGTTTTGAGCCAGTCCAGGGCGTCCCTCCCCGTCACAAGAGCCTGTCCGGTAAAATGGAGTGTTTTCATACGCCAATATCCTTTCAACAAAAATAATTGGTAAGCAAACGGATTCCCCCGGCCGATTTTCTCCGATCAGAGCGGCAGTGTCGGCGCGCTTTGCTGCTGCGCCCTGATTTTCTTTTTCCAGCACCGGTGGCACATGGCGACATAGCTGTCGTTTCCGCCCAGAAAAATCTGGTCGCCCTGGGTGATTACCCGGCCGTTTTCGTCCAGCCGCGCGTTCACGGTCGCCTTCGCTCCGCACGCGCAGACCGTCTTGATCTCCGTGATGGAATCCGCCAGCTCCAGGAGCCGCTTTGAGCCGGGAAAGGCGTGCGTGAGAAAATCCGTTCGCAGCCCGAAACAGAGGATCGGCAGATTCTCATCGTCCACCAGCGTGCGCATCTCGTCTATCTGGGCGGGCGTAAAAAACTGTGCCTCGTCGGCGATAATCACGTCGCACTTTCCAGTCGCGGCGTATTTGCCGATGATGCTCTCCTCCGGCGCAATAACCTCCGCCGCCCGGGAAAGGCCGATCCGCGATCTGACGACGCCTGCGCCGTCCCGGTTGTCCACGCTGGGCTTAATGAGCCAGACCCGCATCCCCAGCTCCTCATAGTTAAACTGGGTGATCAGCGCCTGAGCCGATTTGGAGCTGCCCATCGCTCCGTATTTAAAATAGAGCTTAGCCATCCTTTTTTCCCCCTAAGGCACAATGGGCGTTTATCCGCTCAATAAGCATGTCCATTGCCACCATATTGTGCCCGCCCTCCGGGATGATGATGTCCGCATAACGCTTGGACGGCTCTACATACATTTCGTGCATGGGCTTAACCGTTTCCAGATACTGATCCACCACGGACTCCAGGCTGCGGCCCCTGTCGTGGACATCCCTGACGATCCTGCGCAGGATCCGGACGTCGGCGTCGGTATCCACGAACAGCTTAATATCCATCAGCTCCCGCAGCTGCCGGCTGTGCAGCACCAGGATACCCTCGATGATGATCACCGGCGTCGGGCATATGGTCTGAGTTTCTTTCGCGCGGTTGTGCGCGGTATAGTCGTATATCGGGCAGCGCACCGGTTCACCCCGCCGCAGCGTCAGAAGATCCGCCACCAAAAGATCGGTATCAAAGGCATCCGGACAGTCGTAGTTCAGCTTTGTGCGCTGTTCATATGTCAGGTCGTCGTGGGCCTTGTAGTAATTGTCGTGGTAAATGACGGTGACATCCCCGCCGAAACGCTGCACAAGCCTGCGGGTTATGGTTGTTTTTCCGCTGCCCGTTCCCCCCGCTATGCCGATCACCATAATCTCTTCCATTGCGCCCCTCCTAATCTCACCCAGAATCTTACCACACCGGCGTGCCGGATGCAATTTGACTTTTATCATACCGGGAGATATAATTTTCCAAAAAGTAAAAGGAGGAAGTTTTTATGCCCACACCCCATAACTCTGCCGCAGCGGAGGATTTTGCCAAAACCGTGCTGATGCCCGGAGACCCCCTCCGTTCCAGGTTCATTGCGGAAAACTTTCTGGAGGGCTCCAGACTGGTAAACAACGTGCGGGGTATTCAGGGCTATACCGGCACATGGAAGGGCGTTCCGGTGACCGTTCATGCCAGCGGGATGGGGATCCCCTCCATCGGCATTTACAGCTGGGAGCTTTATCATACCTATCATGTGGAAAACATCATCCGCGTCGGCTCCGCGGGGGGGATTTCAGATGATCTGAAGCTGATGGACATCGTCGCCGGCCTGGGCGCCTGCACGGACTCGAACTTCGCCCACCAGTTCGGCCTGAACGGCACCTTCGCCCCCGTGGCGGACTGGACGCTGCTGCGGGAGGCCATGGCCGCGGCGGGCGCGCTGGGCGTTGCCATGAGCGCCGGCAACCTGTTGTCCTCGGATAACTTTTACAGCGACGGCTCCGACGGGCCGGATCAGTGGAAAAAAATGGGCGTGCTTGCCGTGGAAATGGAAGCGGCCGGCCTTTATATGACCGCCGCCCGGGCCGGGAAGCGGGCCTTGTGCCTATGCACAATTTCCGATCATCTTTACCGCCCGGACGAGCTGAGTCCCGAGGCGCGCCAGACCGCTTTTACCCAAATGATCGAAATTGCTCTGGACACCGCCGTCAGAATGAACGCCCTTTAAATGAACGCTTTGTAAATTTTGTTATTAATCCGAGCCCCTTCTCCTTGATTGCCGTGCAATATGGTGATATAATCCAAGGCGGCATGGCAAACCATACCATTATGCCAGTAAGAATGAAACGGAGGATAACCCGACATGAAGAAGATTCTTGCATTGTTTCTCGCAGTTGTTCTGACCTTCGCGCTTTGCGCCTGCGGTCAGACCCCCCCATCCCCCACCGAAGCGCCGGATGAATCCGTCATCAAAAAGGTAGCCCTTGTGACCGACGTGGGCACCATCGACGACGAATCCTTTAACCAGGCCACTTGGCAGGGCGTTGAAGCCTGGTGTTCCGCAAACGACATCGAGTACACCTACTACCAGCCCACCGAGGACAGCGGCGACGCCCGCACAGTCAGCATAACCCAGGCCATCACCGAAGGCGCCAACGTCATCGTGCTGCCCGGATTCCTTTTCGGCACCACCGTGATCGAGATGCCCGAACAGTATCCCGAGGTATACTTTATCGCCATCGACGTTGCCCAGGGCGACCTGACCTACGACTACGTGACCTATTATGAGCCCGCCGCCAACGCCACCTGCCTCGCCTTTGCCGAGGAGCAGGCCGGATACCTGGCCGGATACGCCGCCGTGAAGGACGGCTACACCAAGCTGGGCTTCCTGGGCGGAATGGCCGTCCCCGCAGTCGTGCGCTACGGCTACGGCTTCATCCAGGGCGCGGACGACGCGGCCAACGAGCTGGACACCCCCGTCGAAATCAACTATACCTATGGCGGCCAGTTCTATGGCGACGCCACGATCACCGCCAAGATGGAAGGCTGGTATTCCGCCGGCACCGAAGTGGTCTTTGCCTGCGGCGGCGGCATCTATACCTCCGCTGTGGAAGCCGCTCTTAACTACGACGGCAAAGTGATCGGCGTGGACGTGGACCAGAACTACATCGGCGTTAACGGCGTGGAAGACGGTACTTATGCCTACAACCCGTTTGTGACCTCCGCCATGAAGGGCCTCCAGAACGTCACCGAGACCGCTCTGGCCGATCTGCAGGCCGGCAAGTGGGATACATATGGCGGCCAGTTCCTGAAGTTCTCCCTGGCTGAGGGCGACTATATCGGCCTGCCCACCGCCGAGGACTCCTGGAAT
Organism: Clostridiales bacterium UBA5446; assembly: GCA_002427465.1. GTDB lineage: Bacteria > Bacillota > Clostridia > Oscillospirales > Oscillospiraceae > Scatomorpha. The sequence goes on from DIRC01000043.1 coordinate 42,141, forward strand.
CTGGAGACCTTCACCGTTGAGGAATACGAGGCCGTCAAGGCCGCCATCACCGACGGCACCATCACCATCGACGACAGCGCCGATACCACCGTCCTGCCCGAGGTTTCCGAACTTACCACGGTGAACGAAATCGCCTAAAACTCTGCTAATGCGACAAAAATATCCGGCTGTGATCACAGCCGGAT
>DIRC01000043.1:42498-42750 GCA_002427465.1 Clostridiales bacterium UBA5446
CTGTGATCACAGCCGGATATTTTTTTCCGCCTAACCCGTTCCTTTTTTTGTCCTAATCGCTTATAATGTGGATTAAAGTGTGGCCCGAAAGCGGGTTTAAAGGAGTGATAAGCTTGGCGGACGCGGAGTATGTTATCGAGATGCTGAATATCACCAAGGAATTTCCCGGCATCAAGGCCAACGATAACGTCACCCTCCAACTGAAAAAAGGCGAGATACACGCCTTGCTTGGTGAAAACGGCGCCGGAAAAA
>DIRC01000043.1:42933-43085 GCA_002427465.1 Clostridiales bacterium UBA5446
TGAAAACGGCGCCGGAAAAAGCACGCTGATGAGTGTGCTCTTTGGTCTTTACCAGGCGGAAGAAGGCGTGATTAAAAAAAATGGCGAACCCGTCAGAATATTAAACCCAAATGACGCGAACGCCCTGAGCATTGGTATGGTGCATCAGCATT
>DIRC01000046.1 GCA_002427465.1 Clostridiales bacterium UBA5446
AATGGTGAAGGATAAGCCCCTCTGCCCAGACTGTTTTATCCGGGTCTGTCCCGCTGTATTTCAGAACATCCTCATGGGCTGGATGAACCCATCGGAATCCGTGTCTGCGATGAATTTTCTCCACAGGGTACTGCTGATTTGGCGTGCCGTCGGAGTTATTGCTCCAAACGAATTGGCACCGGGCCTGGGTATGCTCCGGTTTCCACGCCGATTCCAGCTTTTGCCGCCAGCCGGGTTCAAAGATCTCATCCAGATCGGCGCAGACGCATATATCCGCGTCCTCCGGAACATGGCTCAGGGCGGCATTGCGCGCTTTGTCGGAACGCCAGGGCGATATGTAAGCTTCATAGACGGCGGCGCCCCGCTCCCGGAGCTTTTCGACGGTCCGGTCGATTGATCCGGTATCCGCCGCAATAACAGCGTCCGCCTCGGCCGCCGCGTCCATCCAGCGGTCGACAAATTGTTCTTCGTTTTTGCAGACGGCATAGACGCAAATTTTGTACTGATTCAATTTGTTCAACACCCTTTGGATCATGATCGCCACATATGGCGCGTCCGGCGAAAAAAGCTGTGTTTTTACGATCTTGCGCCAATGAGACCAAAAAGAAGGGCATAGCCCCGCTAACAATATATGTTGGGGGCTTGGCCCGGTGTGCGCGTTTTGAAACGGCTGCCGCCGCCGGAATCAGGCCTATGGCAAAAAAGCCCCGCCTCTTGCCGAGGCGGGGCTTTTTCTAAATATGCAGCGTATTTTATTTTTCCCGTTTAAAGCACATGAACCAATCCAGGCAGTAGATGTCGTCGTCGCTGGATTCCATTCTTTCCCTGGCTGTGCCGCAGGAACCGGCGGTTGGGACGATGCAGTCGTCTCCGGGTCTCCAGTCGGCGGGGGTGGCGACGCCGTCGCTGTCGGATTTCTGGAGCGCCTGAATCACGCGCTTGATCTCGTCAAAGTTGCGGCCGGTCGTTAAAGGATAATACAAAATAAGGCGTATACGGCTTTCCGGATCGATCACAAACACGGCCCGCACCGCCTGGGTGTTGGATTGGCCGGGCTGGATCATTCCATACTTGTTTGCCACGTCCATCTTAATATCCTCGATGAGGGGGAAGGTGACATCCAGGTTCTTCATGCCATTCCACTCCAGCTCCCTGATCTTCCTGAGCCAGGCGATATGGGCATACAGGGAGTCTACGGACAGGCCCACCAGCTCGGTGTTCATGGCCTTGAACTCATCCATCATGCTGGCAAAGGTCATGAATTCGGTTGTGCAGACGGGTGTGAAGTCCGCGGGGTGGGAAAACAGGATAACCCACTTACCTTTATAATCCTCCGGGAAATTGATTTCCCCCTGGGTTGTAACTGCTTTGAATGATGGCGCGAGATCCCCGATCAACGGCATTTTACTTATGTTATTTTCCACTTTAAGTGCCTCCTTTATGAATATCTTGTATACAGATTACCATGGAGGCCCCAAGCGGGTCTGGAACCTTGTCACAGACAGAAGGGGATAATATCTATGAATGATGAAGTGCGCTCTTTCTTCCGGTCAAGGCGGATTCGGGCAGCTTAGATGGTATTTCCGATCTCGCAGACGCGATATAGGTTAAAGTTGTTATTGACGATGTATTTCAGCACGGAGGTGATGCAGTCGTCGGTGGCGTCACAGCATTGGATGCGCACATCCGCGCGTTCGGTATAAAACGCCAGATAAGCCGTGACAAAGGAAGCGTGGGAAATCCCCGCGCTCCCGCGGACCCCATCGATCTTATAGTCCCAGAAAACCAAAGCGTTTTTATCGGCTGCGCGCCTGCAAAGATCCTCTGAATCGGGGGAATCGGCGGCAATGAGGACGGTGTTGACCCGAGCCGCCTCAAAAATGAGCGCAGAGGTCTCCTCGTATTCCTCAACGGGAGATGAGGAGCAAAGAACGCCGATATTGTGCCCTTCTCCCACGATGCGCCGGATGGTGTCGGGATCGTCGCGCACCTCGTCGGCGGTTACAAAGAAGGTTGCGGAGACGCAATAGGACTTTAATGTGTCCAGAAGAAAACGGGAGGGCAGGTTTTGGAAGCTGAGGTAGAGGCGGCGGCCTTCCTGATCCATGCCGCCGGAGGGCGATGGGGAAAGGGTGCCGGGATTTGACGCGCTTCCCGTATAGGCATTATACCGGTCGGCCATAACGGAGCTGGCGGCAGACAGAAACTGGCTGTCGGACAGGATGGCGCCGCTGTTTTTAATGCGGCAGATATCGCCGGAATCGGTACCGTATATATAAGACCATGAAAGCCCGAACTGGGAACATACGAAAGAAACGGACACGTAGACCTGGCCGTTTATGTATATGGCGGAGGAGGAATAGTTGTTTCCCGAGCTGTCGTATGTGACCCCGGAGTCGAGTTCAAAATAGAGCTGTTTGTCCGCGGTATAGAGCGTGGCCGTCGAGCCTGAGGCGTAATAGGAATAATAGATGCTGAAATACACAAAGACATTGTATGGCACGTAAAGCGTCGAGCGTTGGTAATGGGCGGAACTGCTCAGTTCCAGCAGGGTATCGTTCGTTGCAATAAAGCAGACATCGGAGGCGGCCGCCGTTTTCTGCGGCGGAAGGAGGCAGAAAAAGAAAATCAGGGCGGCGATGACCGAAAGAGTCTTGCGTTTCAAGGCCGAACCTCCTTTCAGGATTGCTGGCAGCATTATATCATGGGCATGGTATACCGTCAACTTAGCAGAAAATCAAAAAAGCATCTTGACATTGGCCGGATCATTTGGTATATTACAAAAGCACCAAATGGCTTGGCCGAGTAGTTCAGTCGGTTAGAACGCTAGCCTGTCACG
>DIRC01000054.1:0-21308 GCA_002427465.1 Clostridiales bacterium UBA5446
AAATACCCCCACCGGGTATATTTCAAGAATATACCCGGTGGGGGTATTTGTCAAGGGTTATTTTTCTATAAAACCGGCAGAACGCGCCGGCGTTATCCCATTGGCGCGACGCTTTTCCAGCGCCGCCCGGATCTGTGACACCACCCTGTCGGTCCCCTTCGCGCATTCGATGTGAATATCGGCATACTTTTCATAGAGCGGCCTGCGCTGGGCAAAAATATCCGCCACCGTGGCGCCCGGCTCCGCTGCAATACCCCGGTCGGCGCTTTTGCTGATCCGGAGCGCCAGCTCGTCAGGCTCCGTATCCAGCCAGACCACCACGCCGCCTTCACGAAGGTTTTCCATGGCGTCCGCACAGTAAACCATGCTGCCGCCCGTGGCAATCACGGTTTTTTTGCAGCGGATGCGTTCTCCCACCCGCCCCTCGATTTCCAGAAAGCCTTCCACCCCTACATCCGCCAGAATATCCGGCAGCGTTTTTCCCGCCTCCCGGATAATCAGCAGATCGGAATCAACAAATTCATATCCCAGCCGCTTGGCCAGGATCACGCCGACCGTGCTTTTGCCCGCGCCCGGCATACCGATGAGCACAACATTATCCATATCAGACCCCGCCCGTTTTCCATCTCCGGCAAACGCTTTCAGAGCCGGAGGCGCTTTTTTATGGATACCAGTATAACAGCCGCCGTCAGCAAATACAATTGCCTGAGCCGTACCCCGGAATTACGTTATCCGGTTAACAATGATCGTGCAAATCTGCTTGCTTACGTGGTGCTTTCATGATAATCTATAGGTAGATCCGCACAACGGCGTGCGGTTATGCGGCTAAAATGAAAGGAGATTACTTTTATGAAAAAAATCACGGCGACCCTTTTGCTTCTCACCATGGTTTTTACTCTTGCAGCCTGCGGCGGCACGGCGCAGAAGCCTCTCCCCGCCGCCAGCCCCGACCCGGAAAGCATGTTCGGCGTCGACCAGAATATCAACATCGATACCATTGACCAATACCTGGACCGCGACGACGTTGCGTACCGGGACGTCCGGATGCTGTTCGACCCGGCGGACTACGCCGCCATCGGCGGAAACGCCGACCTTTCCTCCACCATAAGGGGCTTTCGCATTGTCCCCTATCCTTACCTCGCCACTCTGACCGAACTTCCGGTCAGCGGCGCTTATGCCGGTGAGACCCTTTATACCCTGACCTGGAACGACGACGGAAGCATTGCCTCCGCAACCGCCAATTACCAGGAATCCCAGACGATTCTGGAGGATTTGTTCCCGAAGGATAAGGCCGTATTTCTGATGTGCGGCGGCGGCGGATACGCGGGGATGACCAAGGCCCTTCTCGTGCACCTGGGCTGGGACGCCGACAAGCTCTATAACGTGGGCGGAAACTGGGCTTACACCGGCAGCAACGGCGTGGAGCTGATCCAGTATTCCGAGGATGCGGACGGCACCGATATGTACGCCACCTGGCGCGCCGACTATGCCTACATAGACTTCTCCCGTCTGCACGCCGCATGAGCCCATGAAAAAACTCCTGATTCTTTTTCTGATCCCGGCGCTGATCCTTTCCGCAGCCGGCTGCGGGTCCGCCGCCCCGGAGGAACCGGCATACCGGCAATTTAACTTCACCCATTACGCCAGCGGCGGCATCCCGGAAGAATCCACGGCGGTGATCCTTTTTGAGCAGAGCAATTCCACCTTCACCGCCTATCAGATCGGCTTCACCTCCTGTACCTGCCGGGACGCCGCCGTCAATACTGCTTCCGTCATGTACGTGGAGCTGCTCAACACCAAGGACACCGCCGGCGAAGCCGCCATCCGCACCATCTCCTTCGGCGGAAATAACGGGTACAATGTGGGGCTTTGGGGGGACAGCGATCCCATTTACGGACAGCCTGAGTACACCAAGGAGTACATGAACGACAACTTTGTCCAGCGGCTTGTCAAAAAGAGCAAGGCCGAATTTGACGCCTGGTCCGGCTATGGCGCCCAGTTGGACGGCATAGACGCCGACGCCGTGACCGGGGCCACGGTTTCCACCGGCAACATCACCTCGGTTTTAAAAGCCCTGTTTGCCTATCACGCCGATAAATACTATAAATAAACCCGGCCGCACCGCCGGGAACGGCTCTCTCATGCAAAGAAGCTCTGAAAACGTCTGTTTTCAGAGCTTCTTTTTTATTGATCCGCAAAAGACGGGTTTTCCGACGGCAGAGATTAATGAATATCCATCACGGTGCCGATGAAAATGGGCAGGTTGGTTTCGCAGTCGATGAGCATGTAGACAAATGGCCGGTCAAGATAGACTGTCTTGAATTCCTCGGGGGGCGCGGCTGAGGTGCACCTCATTTCAACTGACGTGACCGCACCGGCCTTGGTGCCTTTTTCATCCACGGCAATATACGTTTTATGGAGTACCCGGCTGATAAAGAGATTTCCGGCCGCCATGTGGCCCATCCCCGAAAAATCCGCCCTGTCCGGGTCAAAGGCGACCGTCATGCCCATGGCCTTGAGCATGTCGCTCATCTCCACGGCATACTCGCTCTCGAACTTGGGAAGGGCCGTATCCACCCTGATATCCTGCGCGTTTTCCAGAGTGGCCGAAAGCCCGCCACCGGTGAGGGACGCCGCGTAATCGGCAATGGAGATCCCCGGGTTGGGCAGCAGGGCGGCAAAGGCGTATTTCCGATCGGCGTAATATTTGATAAAGCCCGTGGCGCTGCCATCATCCAGATACCTGTTCTCCTGGCAATACATCATTTCCACATCCCGTATTTCCCCGGATTCTGTGGTAAACGTCCCCTCCTGAACCTGGCTTTCCCGATAAATATTCTCCCACTCGGCGTCAAAGGCCAGAGCATTAATGAGATACATAACGGCTTCTTCCGGGATTTCATCGAGAATACCGTCGATCATGCCGTCGGTTTTTTCGCTGACCCAATCATTGATCACCTCCAGCGTACTCTTATCGAAAGCCGATTGATAAAGGGATGCGTTGTAATAATCTGCGTTCTTCTGAAGGAAATCCTTCTCGATGACCAACGATTCATCGTCTCTGAACCAAAGGGAGTTGGCCACGCTGAGCTTATATTTTTCTCCCGATGCCAGACTGTCCAGATATGCCCTCAGATAGGTGTTCAGCTCCTCTATGGACAGCCCGAAGGTTTCCTGCATCTGCGCCAGGGTATCGCCCCCGGCCCCGTTTGCGGTCATTGCGAGGGCGCACAGCACGGAAAACGGAGAGACAAGGGTATTCTTCGACTCCGGCCCGCTGTTTTTAAACAGCTGAACGGCAAAATCGGCTATGGCCCGGTCTTCGCTTCCGGTCAATTCAATGTCGCCAATCACATCGCCGGCGCTGACTCCATCCATCAGATCGATAGCCTGGGCCGCGGTACTGCAGCCGGAGAGGGAAAGAGACGCTGAAAGTGTAAGCACGAGGCATAACGCCCCTGCAAGCATGCGTTTTTTCATATGCGCTCCTTTCGTTTCAATACGTTTTTAATATCAGTCCTTTGCTTGGACGGATCACAGTCCGGTTTGTTCCCGTGCCGGGCCGCATATTTTGCCATTTTGCCCGTATATGCGGAGGGAGCGGCGCGGATCCTTTTTGATCTGCACGATCCTGATCATACGGATAAAATTCGAGACTGCGGCGTGTACTGGATCATCTTTGTTTCCGGCACGGGCTGCGTGCGATACAACACCAAGGCATATGCGGACCTGTTCACGGTGCTAAAGCCCGACAAATAACCCCTACCGCCGCTTTGCCGATATCAGGACGCCCCGCTAATTTCTCCTGTGGCAGCACGCCGTCTTCGGCAAGAATGAAGAAAGGCTCCGCCGTTTTGTGGCGGAGCCTTGACATACTTTATGATAAAGCGGATATTATCCGCAGCACCAGCATCTTATGCAGCCCCCGCAATTACAGCATACACAGCGTATACAGCGCGAAGAAGAGGCGCTCTCAAGATCCGCGCCGCCCGCAACCCCGGAATTGAATCCGCAGCCCCAATTGCAAAGATTGTCGCACCAGTTGCAGCAGTTGCAGCAGTTTCCAAAGTTTCCGCAGTTACCGCAGGCCCCGCAGCCGCCGAGACCAAAACAATTGCACATAGTTACCCTCCTTTCTTAGGGTATGTATACCTATGTGCCTGCAACATTATATGCGCGCTCAGGATATGCGTTCAAATCTGATCCCCCGGGGCTTATTCCGGGCAGTCGGAATCCGGCATTGAGGCCCTCGCGGTTTTCGGAAGCCGAATAAACGCGGCACAGTTCGACTAAAGGGCAGCGGACTGGGGTATATAGATAAACATGCGGATTTAAGTTTTTAATAAACAAAAAATGAAGAATTGTCCCCAGCCCTGCCGACTGCTTATAACTTGAAATAAAACAGATGGAGATACATGCGACACTTCTAAGCGGAGCACGAATTCTAGTAATTCCGTTATAACATTAACATAATTAATCATAAATAAATGTTGACTTTGACCAAAAGCTATATATACTAATTACAAAACCCGCTGGGTAAAACCGGTAAATTATTCGATCATCAAAATGTAAAGGAGGAGAACAGATGAAAGGATTTGCCATGCTAGGAATCGGTAAGGTCGGTTGGATTGAGAAGGAAGAACCCAAATGCGGACCATTGGATGCAATTTGCCGTCCAATCGCGCTCGCACCATGTACATCAGATATCCACACAGTATGGGAAGGCGCGGTTGGTGAACGTACCGATATGATTCTGGGACATGAGGGCGTTGGTGAAGTTGTCCAGGTCGGTGCTCTTGTCAAAGACTTTAAACCCGGCGACAAAGTCATCGTTCCCGCCATCACTCCCGACTGGGGCGCAATAGAATCCCAAGGCGGATTTGCCATGCATTCCGGGGGCATGCTGGCCGGCTGGAAATTTTCCAACTTCAAAGACGGCGTTTTTGGCGAGAGGTTTCACGTAAACGAGGCCGATGCCAACCTCGCCATACTTCCGGAAGGGATGGACCCGGCCACGGCGTCCATGCTCAGCGACATGGTGCCCACAGGCTTCCAGGGCGCCGAGCTTGCGCATATCGAGTTTGGCGACACGGTTTGCGTCATTGGCATAGGCCCTGTCGGCCTTATGGCGGTCGCCGCTTCCGTATTGAAGGGCGCCGGCGAAGTGTTTGCCGTAGGCTCACGCCCAAAATGCATTGAGGTAGCAAAAAAATATGGCGCGACACAAATTATTAACTACCGCAGCGGAAGCATACTCGATCAGATCATGGATCTGACCCGCGGCAAAGGCGTAGATAAGGTCATCATTGCCGGCGGCGATGTGGACACATTTATTGACGCTGTGAAAATGCTTAAGCCCGGCGGGATCATCAGCAACATCAACTACCTCGGCCAGGGCGAATATGTAAAAATACCACGCGGCGATTGGGGCTGCGGCATGGGGCATAAAACCGTTGTCGGCGGCCTGATGCTCGGCGGAAGGCGCAGAATGGAAAAGCTGGCCGCCCTGATTACCGCTGGCAGACTGGACCCCAGCCTGCTGCTTACCCACCGCTTTGAAGGCCTCGACAAGGCTGAAGAGGCGCTTATGCTCATGAAGGATAAGCCGAAGGATCTGATCAAACCCGTCATCACAATCAGCTACTGATTATAAAATCATCCCCCGCAAATCAGCCTGACCCGCTGATTTGCGGGGGATTTCTGCCGCCTCTTAAATCAGGCGGCCGCGGTGATGTGCTTTAAATCATTTGCGGAATGTACAATAATATCTTGATTTTGATATTCTTTCATCCCGTTACCGCTCTTAAAATTCATTTTTTGAATTTTGTATATTTTGCATTACCGTACTTATAATGTCCATAGATTAATCATGAACGCGCATCCCGCCAATCCACCCGGCCATAGCGCATCCGGATAGAGAGACCCGTGGAAACACCGGCCTGTTTTTTTAATTTGAGATGTTTTTAAGCCAATGTATCAAATCCCCGTCAATGTGCCTTTTTTCACAATGAGGCAGTTGAAATCCGATTTTTGACATGCTATACTACAGGCTTATACGGGTAAACACTCAAAAGAAAGGACGTTTATTCATGAAAAAAATCATCGCCGCAGTCTTTGCCTGCCTGATTGTCGCCGCTATGGCCGGCTGCGGAACCTCCGGTCAGCCTGCTGCTACAGCCGCTTATTCGGGAACTCAGGAAGCCACAGCGCAGGGTATGGGCCAGGTTAAAGTCACCATTACATTTGAAAACGGCGTAGTTACCGCCTGCGATGCGGACGTTTCTCAGGAAACCGCCGGGATCGGCCAGACGGCCGGCCCCACCCTCACCCAGGCAATAGTCGATAACAACTCCCCCGTTGTGGATGGGGTTTCCGGCGCAACCATGACGTCAAATGCGGTTATGACCGCTGCCAAGGCCTGCTTTGACGCCGCCGGCATCGCCTACTAACATGCCGGGCCTATAGATTTATCGCTTTTTCAGAAATCCCCGCAGCCTTAAAAGGCTGCGGGGATTTTGTACCTTATGCTCACGCTGTCACGCCCGACAGCGCCGAAAGTTTCACCATCACCTCCTGCGCCAGCCCGGTCCCTTGAAGCTCAGACACGATCTGTAGGGGGCCTTCTCCCAATGTACCGTATATTTTAGCCAGCGCGTCAGAGATTGGGTTCCGGTTTTCCCGGCTCTCTCCCGACACCCCCCTGGAGCATGCGATAAGCGCATCCACACTGGCCCGGCACGGTATGCGGCCCAGGGCCCTGTACACTTCTTCCTGTATATCCTGGCTGTAATTCTCAGAGAGATACATCAACAGCTTATCCACGTCCTTTTCCCGGACGTGCCGTTCGATCCTGCGCCTGATTGAGCCTGTAATGATCTGTTGTGTTGTGTCCAAAAATGATACCTCCTTGTCAGTACAGTACAAGTGGACTGAGCCTTCCCGGCCTTACGCCGGAACCATGTGAAAGATATCATGAATCTTTGAACCCGGTGTGAAACATAAATGAACAAAATGGCAAGAATTTGTGAACACGTCGGCGGGAAATGGTCGGTTTCAACAAAAAATCAAACAATTCCTCGTCTTATCTCCGGTCCGGCATCCACAGAGGCCGTGAATTCAGGCTCGAAGGCGGCGCTAAGCTTGTATTGGATATAATCGGGCGACGCCTTGCCCAGGAGCCCGGATATGATCGGATGGGTTTTCAGCTCCCGTGTCAGCATAGTCAGGCTCTCCTCGAGGAACGGCCTTCCGGGCGTCTCTCTCCAGCGGGCGGAGAGCGTGCCGAGGCCCGGCGAAAAATACAGCCGGATGTGTCTTGCGCTGGTGAATTCCAGAAAAGAAACCCGCACGATCAGCACATCCCGGTCATCCTCATCCTTAGCGAAACGGCCGGTTATCCCCAGCCTATGCGGCTCGCCGTTAAAATCCGCCTCCGTATACTCCGGCATGCCGAACCCCACGGGCAGCTTAAAGAACGCGTCCTCCTCCTCTACATTCAGGAAAAATCGCCCTTCCTCCATGGAAAACGATAAGCACACCAGGCCTTTTGTATAAATGTTCTGGATGGCCTGCATAACGAGCGGCATCAGCCCCGCCGACACCCTGTTGGGGCTCGATATCGTATATTTTCGCCCGGCAAGCCGGCCGCACATCTCCGGCAGCCCGCCTGTCCCGGACTTGAAAAATCTGCGCCTGGCGGGTTTCTTGGCGATTTTGGCGTCCTGCGAAGCCAGAAATGCCAACATGGCCCGATGATCTTTGGGATTCTCGGGCAGCCTTGCCCCAAGGCTGCGGTCAAAGAAACTGTCGGTGATTTTATAAAATTCCGATTGCTGGAACACTTCGTCTATGCCCGCGTTTGTGGCAATAATGATCCCCAAATCCCTGTAGCACAGGACGTTTTGCCCAAACATGCCGTTGAAGAGAAAGGCGTCCCGCTGCCGGTCAACCCACATCTGATAGCCGTAGCTGTAGTTTCCGTAATTTTTCGACGTCTCGGCCTGGGGCGAGGTTGCCGCCTTTATCCATTCCTCGGAGACGATCCTCCTGCCGTTCCACATGCCATTTTGCAGAACCATCTGGCCGATTTTAGCAAAATCCTCCTGCCGCAGGTAAAGGCCCCAGCCACCTTTTTCGATACCCATGGGGCAGGTTTCCCAGTACACCCGTGTGATGCCCAGCGGTTCCCAGAGCCGGGGGCGCAGGTAATCCATGAGCCCCATGCCGCTCACCTGCCGGACGATTGCCGAGAGGATATAGGAGTTCATGCTGTTGTAGCTGAATTTTTCACCCGGATCGCCCAGGGCTGAGGATTCCAGAAAACCGCGCACCCAGTCCGTTTCCGTGACGGCGCCCGCTTCGTTGAAAAGGACGCCGCTGGTCATGGTCAGAAGGTGCGCCACAGTGATGTCCTTCATCTTCAGCAGCGACAGCTTCGGCGCCCGGTCTTCCAGGAGCTTAACCACCCTGTCCGCCAGCGCCAGCTTACCCTCGTCCACCAGCATGCCCACGGCCAGCCCGGTGACGCTCTTGGCCGCCGAATGGGAAACATGCCATATCCGCCTGTCATACGCGCCGAAATCCGTTTCGGCAATCACGGCGCCGTCCCGCATGACGGTAACGCTGTGCATATCCAGCCGCTCCGCATCTGCCAGCGCCTTGAAATATTCTGTGAGAAGGCCGGACGGCACGCCCTTGGATTCCGGCGTGGCCCGCGGGAGCGGAGGCGTTATGGGCGCATCCTGAAACACCGGCTTTCCCGGTATCGTTTCAATCCGGGAAACCGTTCGGATACGGTTGTCAAAAATATGCCTCAAAAGGCTGACCGAATTGTTTATGACATGAAGATCCATAGCCTCACCTCCTTGAAAAATACTTTCCAGCATAATATCCATACTGATTCTATCATATTCGCGGCGTCCGGGGAAGAGATTTTTGAGCCTTGGGAAAAAAACCGTTTTTCAGGCTGAGTTCCCTGATAAGGATAGCAAAAGCGCCGGCTTCCGAATAAAATGGATTCGAAAGGATGGTGCGCATGAAGATATATGTCGTGCGCCCGGGCGACAGCCTTTATGCCATCGCCCGGCGTAACGGCGTGTCCGTTGACACGCTCGTCTATAACAATCAGATAGCCTTTCCCGAGCATCTGGCGGTGGGGCAGACCCTGGTTATCCCGGACGGCACATCGGGCGGCGCGATGGGTGAAATGGAGGTAAACGCCTACGCGTACCCGTCCATCCAGGACGACGTCCTGGCCGAATACCTGCCGTACTTAACATACCTGACTCCCTTTACATGGATGGCGGACGCTGCCGGCGGACTCACGCCGCCGGGCGACGAGGCGCTGATTACCGCGGCATACCGGCAAAACGTGGCCCCTATGATGTCCGTAGCAAACCTCAGGCCCGCCGGCGGCTTCTCCAGCGATATCGCCCACGCGCTTCTCACCGACGCTACGGCCCAGGATACGCTGATCAATAATATTGTGGCGTCCGTCCGGGAGCATGATTATTACGGCGTTATTATGGATCTGGAATACGTTTACAGCTTTGACAGGGAAAGCTACAACCAGTTCACCAAACGGCTTGTCGGTGTACTGCATCCTCTGGGCTGCCTTTTGGGCGTTGCCCTGGCCCCGAAGATCCGGGCCGATCAGGAGGGCCTGCTCTATGAAGCCCACGATTATGCAGCCCAGGGAGCCACCGCCGATTTCGTCGTGCTCATGACATACGAATGGGGCTATCTATACGGCCCGCCCCAGGCGGTCTCCCCCGTGAATCAGGTGCGCAGGGTGATTGAGTATGCCGTCACGGAAATGCCGCGGGGCAAAATTCTTATGGGCTTTTCAAACTACGGCTATGATTGGACTCTTCCCTGGCGGCAGGGTAATGCGGCAAGAGTGGTAACAAATGCCGGCGCCGTGACCCTGGCGGTCATGAAGCGGGTGGCGATTAACTTTGACGAAACTGCCCAGGCTCCGTTTTTCAACTATACCGATACGGAGGGTCTCCGCCATGTGGTCTGGTTCGAGGATGCACGCAGCGTAAGGGCGCGCCTGGCCCTGGTCTCCGAATTCAACCTGCGCGGGATTTCATGGTGGACGATTAATAATCTCTTCCGGCAGGGCATTCTGACCCAGGAGTCTATGTTTGGAACAAAAAAAGTGTTCTGAGAATGGCAAAAAACCGGGAAGGCGTTCCCACTGTGGAGCCTTCCCGGTTTTCGGTGTTTTGTTGCGCGCCGCCTATCTTTCCTCGCGAAAATAGGCCAGCCCCAGACTGGCGGGGGGTTCGTTTTCCCGGCTCTTCCTGAGGGAGGCGGCCACAAGGACGATAATGGTCACCGCATAGGGCAGCATTTTGAAAAGCTCCTGGGAGGATCGGGTAAGCCCCGGAATATAGAAATACAGCCAGAACAGCACGCCGAACAGGTAAGATCCCCAAATGGCGTGGATAGGCTTCCATCGGGCAAAGATCACCAGGGCGACGGCAAGCCAGCCCAGGCGCTCAATGCTGCCGTCGTTGGCCCAGGTGCCTTTAATATAGTCCATGACATAATAAAGACCGCCCATTCCGGTAATCGCCGCGCCGACGCAGGTGGCCGCGTATTTATACTTCGTCACGCTGATGCCCGCGGCATCCGCCGTCGCGGGGTTCTCGCCCACCGCCCGGAGATTCAGTCCCCTGCGGCTTTTGCTGATAAACCGGCTGCTCAGAACGGCGATGAGCAAAGCCAGATACACCATGAAGCCCAGGCTGCTGAAAACAGGTACGGAGGAAAGAAAGGGCAGCGTCCCCCTGAAGCCGGAGCTGGTGGCGGCCACTGAGATCTGCCCCACGCCGCCGGCCAGCTTATTGAGTGATCCCCCGAAAAAGTTGGCGATGCCGGAACCAAAGATCGTCAGGGTCAGCCCGGTCACGTTTTGATTGGCGCGCAGGGTGATGGTCAGGAAGCTGTAAATAAGCCCTCCGGCCACCGACGCGATCAGGGCGCAAACGAGCGAAATGGCAACGCAAATGATCACATTGGGGTTATCCGTAGAGGCTTCATAGAAAAACGTCCCCACAAGTCCGGCTATACCGCCCAAATACATGATCCCCGGCACCCCCAGATTAAGGTTGCCGGATTTTTCCGTGATAATCTCGCCCACGGCGCCGAACATGATCACAGTGCCGAAAATAATCGCCGCCTGAAGGATCGAAAACAGCTGACTCATTGGTTTGCCCCCTCTCCGCCGGTCTTTTTCCGGGGCAGCACCCGGTAGTTGATGAAAAACTCGCTGCCCAGGATGAAAAAAAGAATGATGCCGGTGATCATCTGGGACGCGTAATCCGAAAGGTTATAGCGGGAGGCGATTTCCATGGCCCCCTTCTCCAAAAATACCAGAAGCGCCGCAATGAGAATCATCACAAACGTATTGAATTTTGCCAGCCAGGCCACGATAATGGCAGTAAATCCCCGGCCGCCGGCCGTGCTGGTGGAAATGGTGTGCCCGGCTCCGGCAACGGTCACAAATCCGGCCACGCCGCAAATGCCGCCGGAGATCACCATAGTGCGGATAATGACCCTTTTAACGCTGATGCCAATATATTTCGCGGTATTGACGCTCTCCCCCGCAACGGCGATCTCATACCCCTGCTTGGAGCTGCGCAGGTAGATATACATCCCGATGGTCAGGGACATTACAATCACCACGTTAAGCATGTATTGCTGCCCGAAAAGCGGGGAAAACCAGCCGATTCTGGTGGTCTGGTTAATGACGCCCACGCTGTTGGAGCCATATGGGTTTTCCCAGAGAGAGACAAAAAAGCTGGTCAGCTGTATGGCGATATAGTTCATCATCAATGTAAAAAGCGTCTCGTTGGTATTCCAGCGGGCTTTGAAAAGCGCCGGGATGACGCCCCATACCGCGCCCGCCGCCACTGCCGAAACGGCCATGACCAGAAACAGCAGCCCCGTGGGCATGGATTTCAGGTAGATCATGCAGGCCGCCGTGGCGATGCCGCCCGCCAGGATCTGACCCTCGGCGCCAATATTCCAAAACCGGAGTTTAAAGGCCGGCGCAAGGCCCACACCTATGCACAAAAGCGCCATGGAATCGCGTATGGTCACCCAGACACGCTTGTTCGTCCCAAAAGCGCCCTCCCACATGGCTGCGTAAACCTTCAGCGGATTGAGCTTAACAATGGCGAATATGATTAGTCCGCAGATCACCAGAGAAGCCAAAAAGGCGATGAGCCGGATCGCCCAGGCCCGCCAGACGGAAACGCCGTCCCGCTTTACCAGATGAAACAGCGGTTCCCTGTTGCCGTATTTCATTTTTCGGCGCCCCCTCCCAGCCGGGTCATTAAAAGACCGACCTCGCGTTTATCGGTTTTTCTCCCCTCAAGGATGCCGCTGACCTTTCCCCCGCACAGAACCAGAATACGGTCGCACAGCTCCACCAACACGTCCAGATCCTCGCCCACATAGATAACGGCCACGCCCTTTTCCTTCTGCCGGTTGATCAGGTCGTATATGGTGTAGGACGAATTGATATCCAGCCCCCGCACGGCGTAGGCTGTCATCAGCACTGTGGGCGACGAGGCGATTTCCCGCCCCACCAGCACCTTCTGGACGTTTCCGCCGGACAGCCTCCGCACCGGCGTGGAGATGTCCGGGGTGTTGACCTCCAGTTCCTCCACCACCCGCCGGGCCAGGACTTTCGGGGCTTTCCTGTCCGTAAAGGCGGAGTGCCCGCGGCGGAAGCTGCGAAGCATCATGTTATCGGTCAGGTCCATACTCCCCACCAGGCCCATACCCAGCCGGTCCTCGGGGACAAAGGACAGGGCCACGCCCATGGCCGCGATCTCCCGGGGGTCCTTTCCGATCAGCTCCTCGGGCGCTCCCGACTCCGGGTCCAGATACGTGACGCTGCCGGAGGCTACCTTTTGCAGGCCGGCAATGGCCTCAAGCATCTCCTTCTGGCCGCTTCCGGAAATCCCCGCCACGCCCAGGATTTCGCCGCTGTTCGCCGTGAAGGAGACGTTTTCCAGCCTCGTTACGCCGTCCACATCCCGTACCGTAAGCCCCTTCACCTCAAGGCGGGAAGTCCTGCCCTTCGGCTCCGGCCGCTCAATATTCAGGGACACCGGCCTGCCGACCATCATATTGGTCATTTCCCGCGCGTCGGTCTTTGCCGTGGGCATGTCCCCCACAAACTGGCCGCGCCGCAGGATTGCCACCCTGTCGGAAATTTCCTCCACTTCGTGGAGCTTATGGGTGATGATGACAATCGCCTTGCCGTCATCGCGCATATTGCGCAGCACGGCGAAAAGCCTGTCCGTCTCCTGGGGGGTCAGCACGGCCGTGGGCTCGTCCAAAATCAGAATATCGGCTCCCCTGTAAAGAACCTTGACGATCTCGACGGTCTGCTTCTGGGAAACGGACATGTCATACACCTTCTGCCCGGGCTCCACGTCGAAGCCGTAGACGGCGCGAATCTTGCGGATCCGGTCCGCCGCCGCCTTCATATCCAGGCGGCCCTTCCCCTCCTGGCCGAGCACGATGTTCTCCGCCGCGGTGAGCACGTCCACCAGCTTGAAGTGCTGATGGATCATGCCGATGCCAAGCCCGAAGGCGTCCTTGGGACTGCGGATGGAAACCTCCCGCCCGTCCACGAAGATCTGCCCCTCGTCGGGAAAATAAATGCCGGCAAGGATGTTCATCAGCGTTGTTTTGCCGCTTCCATTCTCTCCGAGAAGCGCGAGAATCTCGCCTCGGCGAATGTCAAGCCAGGCCTTGTCGTTGGCGACGACGCTGCCGAAGGTCTTGGTGATATTTCTCATTTGGACAGCTGCCTGTTCCAAGGGAACCCACCCCAATCAGTCGTAATTGCCGCGGGCGCGGCGGATGCAGAAAAACGAAACCGGGAAAAGCCGCATAAGGCGGCTTTTCCCTATTTTAAATGAAACGTATGACCGGATAGCTTATGACAGCTCGGTGATGCCGTCTATGCGCAGATCGAACAAGGGTGCGGAGATCAGCTCGGACTCATGGAAATAGCCGTCCCAGATGGTCTCGATGCCCTCGAAGCCCCAGCAGCTGGTGTAGGAGGTAACGGTCTCACCGTCCATCGTGAACTTGGAGATATCAAAAACATGAAGCTCACCGGCCTTGAGGGCGGCAATGATCTCGTCAACCTTCTCGGCGGTTCCGGCGGCGCAGGATTCGCCCAGAGGGGAAATCTGCACGCCGTCGTTGGCATAGGAAGCAGTGTTGTTCTTGGCCAGAGGCTCCCCGGCGATTGCGGCGCCGATCATATCGGTATAAAGCACGTTCCAGCAGTTCTGGGCGGAGGTAAGGGCTGCCGTGGGCGCCACGCTGAGCATATCCACGTTGTAGCCCACGCAGTAGACGGTGGTGCCGGCGTCAAGGGCGGCCTGCGTGGCGGAGGGGGCGCCGGTGGAATCGGCGTGCTGGCTGATGATGCAGCAGCCGCGGGAAATCAGGGAGTTGGCGGCCTCGGCCTCGCCGGCGATATCAAACCAGGAGCTGGTATAGACCACTTCCATGGACACATTGGGCACGATGGACTGCACGCCCAGGAAGAAAGCGGTGTAGCCCGAGACCACCTCGGCATAGGGATAAGCGCCGACATAGCCGATCTTTACGGTGCCGTCCGCGGCATAGTTGGCGTCTGTCAGTTTGCCGTTTTCGATCAGCTCGGCCAGCTTCATGCCGGCCACGACGCCGGAAACATAACGGGACTCATACACGCTGGGGAAGTAGTTGACAACATTATCAAGTCCGCAGGTGGCGGCCTGGGTTCCGGTGGCGGGCAGGAAAACCACGTCGGGATACTCGGCGGCGGCCTGGATCATATAGGACTCATGGGAGAAGCTGTTGGAGAAAATCATCTGGCAGCCCTGGTCGGCAAGGCTGACGGCCGTGTCGTAGCAGGTCTCGTCCTCGAGAACCCTGTACTTATAAATGACCTGATCGTCGGAGAGGCCGAGGGCCTCCTTGGCCTGCTCGATCCCCTCGATGTGAGCATAGGTATAACCCTCGTTCTCGTCGCCGACGAGGATCACGCCGATCTTCAGGGAGCCGTCCTCATAGGCGGCCTTGATGTTTGCGGTATCGACGGGGGAATTGGCGGCTTCCGCAACCAGGTCGGCCACGGTCTTTTCGCCGGAGGGCTCTCCGGTGGCGACAGGTTCGCCGGTGGCGTCCGGATTTTCGGTGGCCGGGGGAGTTTTCGTTTCGCCGCAGGCGGCAAAAGCAAAAATCATGATGGCTGCAAGCAAGAGCGCAATAAGCTTTTTCATAGTCTTCCTCCATTTTTATAATATCTTAAATTGCAAATGCAACTTTAGACAAAAAAGCGCCGCGGGGAATCTTCAAGCCTCCCGCGACGCGTTTACACAGCGGGCTTGCGCACCCTGCGTATCCGCATCGGTAGTCCGGCCATTTACGGCGGCCGGGTAGAGACTTCAAAACCATATTATCTGATTTATACCGATGTATTATTTGGTTTTAGGGCCAATTTCAGCAAAACGTGATCTTCCCGTCCTCCATTGACCGAATCCGGGCCAAAGCCTTCACCCGGTACCCCATGGCGCGGACGGCCTCTCCGCCGGGCTGAAACGCCTTCTCGACGGCAACGCCCGCTCCGACGACGACGGCCCCCGCCTGCTCCGCCAAAGAGATCAGGCCCTTCAGCGCCTCGCCGTTGGCAAGAAAATCGTCGATGATCAGCACCCTGTCCGCCGGGGAAAGAAAATCCCGTGAAACCACGATCGTATACGTGCAGCCGTGGGTGAAGGAGGCTACCTGCGCCGTATAGAATTGTCCGGCCAGATTCTTTGTCAAGTGTTTTTTGGCAAACAAAACGGGGCAGCCGAAAACCCGGCCCGTGATGCAGGCCAGTCCGATGCCCGATGCCTCTATCGTCAGTATTTTATTTACTCCGCACGAACTGAAAGCGCGGTGGAATTCCTCCGCCATCTCTTCAAAAAGGGTAACGTCCATCTGATGGTTAAGAAACCCGTCCACCTTCAGTATGCCGCCCGGCAGGACCCTTCCGTCCCTGAGGATGCGGCTTTCGAGACAATTCAAGGCGTCCACCCCCCACAAAAATAAATCACGCCGTGCGGCGCTGTTCATCCTTGACCACGTCCGAGCTGTTACGGGTTTATTCTACATTTTTTGCGGACGGATGACAACTGTATATTCCCCTAATTTCTTACGGATAATTGCCGTTTTTTGTTACCATTTGTTCACAAGCCGTCTGTATCCCGGCCCATCAACGGATTCTTTACAAAACCTTCCGCATGTTATAAGATATGGCATAATAGCTGTATTACGGCTTAAGGAGGCTTCGATCCGTGAATATTCTGATCATCGACGGGCAGGGCGGCGGAATCGGCGCAGGCCTGGTACGCGCCGTAAAAGAAAAGCGCCCGGAGGCCTTTGTGACCGCCGCGGGTACCAACGCCCTGGCTGCGGCGGCCATGAAAAAGGCCGGAGCCGACGCGGCCGCCGCCGGAGAAAACGCCGTTGTCGTGGGCTGCCGGAGCGCCGATGTGATCATTTGCCCCATAGCCTGTGTCATCGCGGACGCGCTTTTTGGCGAGATCACGCCGGACATGGCCCGTGCGGTGGGCCAGAGCGGAGCAAAACGCATTCTGCTCCCCTTTAACCGCTGCGGCAATGTGGTCGTCGGCGTGCGCGAACTATCCCCCGCGGCCCTGATCGCCCTGGCTGTGGAAGCCATATAGCCCCGGTCCGCCGGGAAAAACACCAATCGGAGGGATGGAAATGAGCAACGCGCGCCATCAAGCCCAGACACCCGGGACCGGTTCGCAAAGCGGCGGTACATTTCGCCGCCGGAAAAGGGTAATCTATATCGGAATCGCCATCGCCGCCGCTGCCGCCCTGCTGCTTGCCTATTTTTTGCTGGCCGGCCGGCAAGGCGGAGGTGAGGAGCCGGACGCCGCCGCAGTGCAGGCCCTGCTGCTGGAAAACGAGGCCGTGTGGCTTAGGGATACCACCGCGGGGATCTGCCTTCTGGATCTTGACTTTGACGGCGTCCCGGAGCTTTTCACCACGGATACGCAGATCGTCTGGTACGACGAACTGGGGGCATATTATTTCGGGGATTCCGAGGTTTCCGTCTATTCCCTTAAGGACGGCAGAGTGAAAAGCCTGGGCGGATACGTCACGGATGAATACTGTTTTCTCGCCGCTGTGCATCTTCACACGGACAGCAGCGGCAAGCAGGGCTGGTACTACACCTCCCAAGGGGAGGTTTGGATGCTGTCCCTGGAAAACGGCGTCCTGAACTCCGCCGCCGCCCTCGTCATGCCCGACATTTCCGGCGGGGATACCGCCACGAAACTCATACGCAACGAATCCTGGGTCTCCAGCTTTGGCGATACGCCGGACGCGGACCTTGTCGCCCGGGACGTTGAAGCGATAACCGCAGAATATTTTGCAGCCCGATAACGGGCGCGCTTTACGGCGCCGGAGATGCGGCGCAGCAATTAAACCCGGGGAGGGGTCATTTTGAAATTTTCACAAATGCCTTATCAGCGGCCCGATATTGAAGTGGCCGGGAAGTATCTGCGTTCGGCTGCCGCGCGTTTTTCGTCGGCCGCCGGTTTTGACGAAGCCGACGCTGTTTTTCGGGAGACGGACAGCTTTATCGGCAGGACGGAAACCATGTTCACCCTTGCCCACATCCGCCATACCATCAATACCGAGGACGAATTTTATGATGGCGAGATGGCGTTTATCGACGAGGTTCAGCCCCAGCTTGAGGAAGCCCTCCAGCAATGGAAGCTGGCGGTTCTCGGCACAAAATTCCGCAGGGAATTTTCCGAAAAGTACTGCGAGCTGATGTTTACCAATACGGAAATCGCCCTGAAAACCTTTTCCCCTGAAATTATCCCCGAACTTCAGAAGGAGAATGCGCTGACCACGGAATACAGCAAACTTCTGGCTTCCGCCCAAATCCCCTTCGAGGGCGGGGTATACACCCTGTCCCAGCTGAACCCCCTTAAGCTGGACCCGGACGACGATCGGCGGCACGCGGCATGGCGGGCCGAGGCGGATTGGTACTGCGCCAACCGGAACCGGCTGGACGGGATATACGACGAGCTTGTCCGCCTGCGGGACGCCATGGGCAGAAAGCTCGGCTTCGACGGCTATACGCCCCTGGGCTACTGCCGGATGACACGCAACTGCTACACCAAGGAGGACGTGGAAAAATTCCGCGCCGCCGTGGTGAAGTATCTGGTGCCGCTGGCGGACGCCGTCTACCGCCGCCAGGCCCGGCGGCTGGGCAAGCCGTACCCCATGGGTTATCCGGATAACGCCCTTGAATTCCGCTCCGGCAACCCGAAGCCCTTCGGCTCGGCCGAGGATATTCTGGCGCAGGGAAAGCGATTTTATCACGAGCTGTCCCCGGAAACCGCACAATTTATTGATTTTATGTACGAAAACGAACTGCTTGACGTGCTTTCCCGGAAGGGCAAGGCCGGAGGCGGCTACTGCTCGTCCCTCTACGCCTATAAGTCGCCCTTCATTTTCGCCAATTTTAACGGCACGGCCGGGGATGTGGAGGTCATTACCCACGAGGCCGGCCATGCCTTTGCCAATTACACCGCCCGGGACGTGATCCCCGCCGAGTGCCAATGGCCGACCCTGGAGGCCTGCGAGGTACATTCCATGTCCATGGAATTTTTCGCCTGGCCGTGGCTGGACGGCTTTTTCGGCAAGGACACGGCAAAATTCCGGTTTACCCATCTTTCCGGCGCCCTGACCTTTATCCCATACGGCACACTGGTGGATCACTTTCAGCATATTGTCTACGAACATCCGGAGATGACGCCGGCCCGGCGCCACGAGGTCTGGAAGGAGCTGACCGCCGTCTATATGCCCTGGATGAAGCAGGACCCGGCGCTGCCCTTCTATGGCGAGGGCCGCGCCTGGCAGCGACAGCGCCATATCTATGCCAGCCCCTTCTATTATATCGACTACTGCCTGGCCCAAACCGTTGCGCTGCAGTTCTGGGCGGAAATCCAAAAGGACCCGGAAGCCGCCTGGGAGAAATATATGGCCTATACGCGTCCGGCGGGAACCCGCACCTTCAGGGAGCTGGTGGAAATCGCCGGGCTGTCCAGCCCCTTCGGGGAGGAGGCCCTGCGCCAGGTCGCACAGGCTGCCGGAACTTGGCTGGAAAACTATGACCTTTCGGGAATCGAATAACTGATAAAAACCGGCGCTGCGTCCCGCAGCGCCGGTTTTGGCTTTCCGTATTCCAGAATCAATGGTCCGAGTCCCGCCTGAGATAAATGAAATGATTGATATACCCGCCTATAAGCAGAAAATAGATGCAAAAATACATCCACATCATCGCCACGATAATGGTGCCGATCACTCCGTAAGCGCCGAATTCGTTGGACAGGGAAACATACAGCGAGAAAATCGACGAAAACAAAACCCATACCACCGCCGTAAAAGCAGCTCCGGGCTGCTGCTGGGCGTATCCCATTTTTACCACGGGCATCCAGCGGTAGAGGAGCATGAACACCAGCGCCAACAATACCATCACAACCAGAAAACGCATGTATTTAAGCATATTCAGAATAGAATCCACCACTGCGGAACCCGGCAGGAAATACCGGATCATGTTAAGTATCTTCCCGCCATAAACCATCACGGTAAGGGAGGTGATAAAAATCACTGCAAAGACAATCATATAAATGAAGGCCCGGACATTAAAAACGATAATGCTTTCTTCCCGCTCCACACCGTAGACGGCGTCCATTCCCCGCATCATGGCTTTCATGGATTTGGAAGACGACCAGATAGCCAGTACGATCGAAATCGTCAGCGCCGCGCCGCCGCCGCTGTATATGGTAGACACGATGCTGGACACCAGCGCGTACATGGACTCCGGCACGTATTCCGAGAGCACGCCCATAGCCAGTTCTTCGGTCAGGGGCGTGTATTGCAGGATGGCGCACATCATCATAATCATGGGAATCAGCGACATAAACAGGTAATATGCCCCTGCCGCCGCGAACGTGGATATTTTGCGCTTTATTATTCCATCGGAAAATTCCCTGAGAGCGGCAATGGCATCGTTTACCGTTTTCATGGCGTCGCCTCCTTCTCCTTTACGCATTTTGGCACAATTAATTTAAAATATCAAGGTAAGGATAGTAAATTGTAAATTTGTTAAAACAGCGTATAATGACAGCCCTGATGGAAATACTTCAGACGAGGTGATTATATTGACTCCGAAAGAAGTACTTTATTTGAATGATGCGCTGTCCCACGCACAATTTCTGACAAAGCAGTGTAGGGACGCCGCGAACCAGCTTCAGGACCCGACTCTGAAACAAGCCGCGCAAAACATGGCTGATATGCATTGCAGATTATACGAACAGTTCTATTCTTTGGTTTAGGAGGCTCGAAATGGACGACAGAACAATTATGGAAAACCTGCTCTTGACCACAAAGGGCGCCTGTGACCTTTATATGCACGGAACCATTGAATCCCCCACGCCGAACGTGCATCAAACGTTCAACACCGCTCTGAATTCCGAGCTGTGCATGCAGGGCGATATCTATCAGCAGATGTCCCAAAAAGGCTGGTATACCACCGATCAGGCAAACCAGCAGCAGATCAATCAGGTAAAACAGAAGTATTCCGCCACTTTCTAAGGACGACGAGCCGCGCTCCCGAGAAAGCGAACCGCATCGTTTTTCCGCTATGAAAAGGCGCCGGAACCCCCGTTCCGGCGCCTTTTCTGTTATGCCAGCCGTTTTATCATCATGTCCGTATTCATAGCGAAGGCAATCGCCGTATCTTTCGTTATCCGCCCCTGCATGTAAAGCCCGGCGATGCTGCCGTCCATGCTGAGCATGCCTTCGGCGGCGGAGGTGGCGATGACACTGTCGACCTGATGGAGCTTTGAATCCCGGATCAAATTTCGCACCGCGTTATTGGCAACCATCACCTCAAACGCCGGGACGAGACCTCCGCCTACCGCAGGCAGCAGCTGCTGGGAAACGACCACCTGCAGCAGAAAAGCCAGCTGAACCCTGATCTGCTGCTGCTGACCCGGCGGGAAAATGTCGATGATCCGGTCAATCGTGTTGGCGGCCCCCCTGGTGTGCAGTGTGGAAATGACCAGATGGCCGGTCTCCGCAGCGGTCAGGGCCGTGCGTATGGTCTCATAATCGCGCATTTCCCCCAGCAGAATCACGTCCGGCGCCTGCCGCAGGCTGGCGCGGATCGCGGTCACGTAGTCCGC
>DIRC01000054.1:21667-43572 GCA_002427465.1 Clostridiales bacterium UBA5446
CTGATTTCCGACGCGGCCATAACCGGCTCGATAATGCCCAAAGTCCGATAATCGGGAATCCCGAAGGGCACCAGGCGTACAACCGCGGCCAGGGAGCCCCGCTGCCTGTAGCAGTTAACCCGCATGCGGGATACCTCGGGAATGGTGACGGCAAAGTCATCGTCCCCCGTTTCTTTCAGTTTTTCTATATCCCGCCCCGCCAGAGCGTAGGCCTCCGTCACCAGACGGTCCGAATCCTTCGGCTTCACGCGCGCCGAATCGATCCTGATCATATTCCTGCCGACCTTATAGGTAAGCGGCTGGCCGGCTATGATGAACAGGTCGGATGCCTTTTGTTCAAGGGCGAGCTTTACCGCCGCCAAAAATGATGTCATTCGTCCACCTCCGGCTGTCCCTGCCAGACGGGAAGCCCGTTGTCCGGGGCCCAATCCGCGTCTGTGGACACCATACGCCATTGTTCAATCTCAAACGTCCCGCCCAGCCGGAGAGTCACTTCCAGGGACAGGATTTCGCTGATGGGCCTGCTATAGGAAACCAGCAGATTTTCCCCCCGGCGCGTAACCGACGCGCCCGAGTCGGCCGCGAGCTTTTCCATGTCGGCGTCGCTGGCCGCATCCGACCACAACGCGCCGAAGTCATTGGCCAGTTGGGCGCATTCCGCATCGGCCGCCCAATAGGCTGAAACCGAGGCCGCGTACTTTTCCGCCAGCTTTTTCTCCTGGGCGGCCGTAGAGACCGACAGCGCCGCAAAAATCGTCAGGGCGATGACCACGAACATGGTGACAACAGTGGAAAGTCCCACGTGGACGCCACCATATCTCCGCCTACCCACCGTAGACCACCGCCTTCACATCCAGAAAAAATAGGGCCTTCCCGCCTCCGGCCACCGTAATCCGGGCACAGGCCGCGTCCGTTTGGGAAAGGGTGAGGGTATAGGCCGCCTCATCAGCGTCCGCCGCAGCCCAGCCGCCGTCAAAATAACGCGCGAACCCATTCCCGGCAGCCTCGGCGCCGATAAGGGCCGCCGCTTTTTCTACGTCCCCCTCTGCGTATCGGTATGCCTCCGCGGCCGACTGGGCCCAGGCCGCGGCACTGCTCAACTCCCCGCTCTCCCGAGCCGTCCTGCGGGAGGCGGCAAAAACCGACAGGCATACTGCGGCGCACAGGGAAAACACCAGCAGCATGAGGGCCAGCTCCATAAGGATAGCCGGCAGCCCGGATCGTTTACCCATAGGCCCCGCCTTTCCCGGAAACAAGGCCCACATACCCGGTCTCCGCCCCGGACTCGGTCACGCAGTCGATCCTCAAAAACCCGCCGTCCATAAAAAAGTCCAGCTTTTCCGCGGCAATCACCCGCAGGCCGTCCGCGGGCAGAAGCGGCTCCGAGGCAGGGCAGAAAAGCTCCATAATATAGCCTTCCCAGCAATAGACATAGGTTTTGTATGCCTCGCCGTCGATGGTCTCGCTGATCACGACGGCCGGCACGTCCCCCAGCACGCCCAGGGACACGCACCCGGCGGCGTCGCTTTGATGGAGCTTTGCCGTGATGTATCCCAGCGCCGTGCGGGAAGTATACTGCGACGCCAGAACTGCCGAAACGTCCTTGTATATCCGCACGCCCCCCGCCAGAGTAAAAAACAGGCTGGACGCAAACGCGCACACAAGGAAAAGGCCGGCTATCACATCAAATCCAACGTTCCTTTTTTTCATCATCGCAGCCCGATTACCGTAACATCCGGCATGATATTCGAGGCGAACACCTCATAGAAAACGGCGTATTCGGTCTCGTCCACATAGACGCCGTAATTATCCGTCAGATACGCGAGCGTATCGGGATAGCGGCCTTCAATGGCATAGCAGCTCACCGCCGCCCTGCGGATACTGTCCGCCAGCACCCGCCTGGATTCCTCGGCCCGCGCCCCGTCGGCCAGCCGCAGGCCGAATATTCCCACAGCCAGGACGATAATCAGCAGAGCGCCGGAAACTGCGGCTCCCGGCAAAAAAGATCCTGATCTCATGGCTGCCTCCCCTTAAAGCGCGGACATGATACCCACAAGGGGCAGCATGACCGAAAGAAGAAGCAGGCCGACCAGGACGGACAGAACCATGACCGCGGCAGGCTCTATCCTGCCGGTCAGCTTATCCACGGCCTCCGCCATGTCCGCCTCTGAACGGCGGGCGATATCCCGCATGATGCTCTCCGTCGCCCCGGCGCGTTCCCCGATCAGAAGCATGCGGCAGTATACCGGGGCGAAAAGCCCGGTTTTTTCCGCGGCGGAAGCGAAGCTCTCCCCCTGTCGAACCAGGGCGAGGCTTCTTTTGACCTTGCCGTCCCGGTCGAAGCCCGAGACGAATTCATCGGACATCGCCAGAGCCTCGACAATGTCCGAAGCACCGGAAACCGACAGGGAAAGAACCGAGGCCAGCCGAAAATCGGTGATTTTCCGCCCGGTTCCCGTTCCGGAAAACAGGGCCGCGGCACGGGCCGACGCCTTGGCCCTCAAAGGCGGAATTCCGCGGATCATCAGGACGGCGGCCGCCGCCGCGCACACCACGCCCGCTATCCACCACTTTGCCTTTGCCAGCCACAGCCCCGCGTTCAGGAAAACCACGGCGGCGGGCAGCATTGTGGCGCCGATCTGGGCAAACACCCGGTCAAACACCGGCAGGACTTCCGTCAAAAAAACAAAAAATACGCCAAGGACAATAAAAAAAAGAAGCAGCGGATAGCCGACCGCCGACCGAATGGTACGGCGAAGCCGTTCCTGCCGGTCATAATAGTCGGCAAGAGCCTTGAAAACGTGCTCCAGGGCGCCGGTCTGCTCGGCAACGCCGATCATGCGCAGCATATACTCAGGAAATATCCCGGCCTCCCGCATGGCCGCGCCCAGCGCCGCACCCCCTTGGGTTTGCCTGCAAATAGACTCATATACCGGCTTCAGATCGTCCCCTTCCGCCTGCTCGGCCAGGATGGAAAAACCCTCGCTTATGAGCATACCGGATCTGAGCATCTCCGAAAGCTCGGTGCAGAGAATGGAAAGGCTCCCGTTATCCAACATTTTGTGTTTTATGGCCACACACCCCGTTCCAGTCCGCAGCTTAGTAGGCATACTTGGCCGAATAGTTGCTTGGATCGTTTATAAATTTCATGATGGCCTCACTGGAGTTGCCTGTGGACGCAAAGGTTGGGTCCATCAGCTTCCAGTTGGCCCCGTCGAAATAGATGACGGCCTCAATCCAGCCGGTCTCCTTGGTATATACGTTCAGCCAGGCATGATAAACGGTGCCGGCATAACCGATCACCAGCTTTGAAGCCACGCCCTGGCTCCGGAGCATCGCCGTCATGGCGGAGGCATAATCGAAGCATATGCCCTTCTTGCTGTCCCAGAAAGCGTCGATATCCGGCCGGTATCCGGACTGTACCGCCGCCGCCTTTTCGTAATCATAGGTGAAGTTGTTGATCACATAATAGTAGACCGCTTCCACCTTTTCAAGCTCCGTGGCGCAGCTTTTGCAGATGGTTCCGGCAGCCTTTATCGCTTTTGTGGACGAACTGTATTCCACATAATAATTTGCGCGCAGAAACGGCGACAGATCCGACGACAGCTTCACGGAAAAGCTGGTGGCATGGAGCGTGGTATAGGTCGTGCCCGAAACGTTTTTATAGACCCCCACCTGATACGTTCCGTTTCCTTCGGAAAGAACGAAATCCTGAGATACGCCGGTCGCGTCGGTATAAAAATATTTATACTGATTCCCCTTGGGTGAGGTGACGATCACGCAGAGCTTCGCATTGCCGGGAACCTTTGCGCTGACCTTGACAATACCGCCGGCACTGCCGCCGTAGTCGATGGCGACGTTACCGTCCCTGCTCCGGCTGACATTCGGCGGGTCGGCCGCCGCGGCCGCTTTCTCCGCCGCGGCCAGATCCGACGCGGGCTTCCCCGTAGTCTGGGCATAGAGGGTGGTCTTCGTCCCCTTCGGGGACAGGCCCAGGGCGGTAAAGGAGATCACGGCGATATCCCCCCGCCGGAACGTTTTCGTGCTGTTTGTATAGGAGCCGTCGTTCAGGCCGATGGATTGTGAAAACGCGCAGGAGCTGGAATAAGAAAAATCCGCGTTCCCGTCCGACTCCTTGTCGCTGTAGCCCAGGGCGCGCAGGATCATGGTGATATACTGCTGTGCGGTTACCGTGCCGGTCCCCCCGAAGCTGGAGGCGGAAACGCCGTTCACCAGGCCGTTTTGATACGCATAGCCCACATACGGCTTTGCCCAGGCGTCATAATCTGAAAATGGCAGGCGCCATGAGCCGGAAGCCGCGTCCGCCTCGTGCCCCAGCACGCGCACCAGCATGGTGGCGGCCGTCTGCCGGTTGGCGGTACCCTGGAGGTCAAAATTAACCGAACCGTCGGAATTCGTCCCCACGCCGTCCATAAGCCCCAGCTGATTCAGCGCATTTGCCGCAGCCTCCTGAGAAATAGCCCGGGCGGCGCCGGAAAAAGGCCCTGCGGCCAGGATGAGGACCATCATGATAAACCCTAAGATTGCAAACGTTTTTTTCATCTTTTCCCCCTGAAATCCGTACTTCAGAGTTTTGGCTCCATCGGCAGCGATGTATAGTGGAGCAGCGCTTTCATGTGGGGAAAGGCCTTTCGGAAATTGCTGCTGATCCGATGCATAACCTTCTCGCTGTCCTCCAGATTCGCCGATGGCAGCATGATCAGATATTGGGAAACCGAAAACCGGCAATAAATATCGCTGCTGCGAAGTGAATAACTGACGACCTCGTTAAGGCGGCCCATGGTCAAGGCCATTTGCTTCTGGCTGAGCTTGTAGCCGGCGGTGTCCATCACGGTCATCAGCGCAATCTGAACGACCCCGCCGGATCGTACCACCGCCCTTGCCTGAAGCCTGTAAATATCTTTAAAAAACTCATATTCGCAGAAGAAGGCATGGGTCTCCCCTTCGCTTTCCCGAAGCTCCTCACGAATAATGTTCAGATTCATTTCCGTATTGTTGCTGACTTTGACGATGTCCTTATACAGCTTCGTCAGTTCGGGAGACGGGTTAATGCCGAATTTATCAAAATACAGCTCCGTAACCTTCGTGTAATGATTGATTGCCTGCTGCTGCATTCCGTTTGCCAAAAGGGCCTGTATCATGGAAAGGTGCAGCTCCTCGTCAAATGGGTCTATGGAGACGGCCTGCTGGCAGATCTCGATAATCGCGTCGAACTGCGCGTCGGCATTGAGAAGCCCGACGGCCTCGTGGACTGCGTTCAGGTACAGGTTATGGTAATAGGCGGAAATCGGCACGGCCCAGATCTCTGCGGCGGTCTTCGGCAGAAACCCACCCTTATACAGTGCAATGGACTCCAGCAGATGCGCCAGCTTTTCCTCTCCCCGGGCAGATGCGGCAAGGCGGCAGCTCTTTTCAAACTCCTCGGTATCCACAATGGTCTCGTATTCGTTGTTCCAGGCATAAGCGCCGCGCCGGCAAATAATGATTTCCTTGCCCATTCCCCCGCTGACGTCGTCCAGGGCGGCGCGGGTCCTGTGCAGCAGTGTCTTGAGCGTATTTGCAGACTCGTCGGCATCGTCATCCGGCCACAGAAGCTCGATAAGCTCATTCTGGGGGATTTCCCGATCCCGGAACGTGACGAGATATTCCAGCAATGTCAATACTTTTTTGGATCGGTTGTTTTTATCGGAAATCATGCTGACGCCCGTCCCATCGGAGATGGAAAACTCGCCAAGCATTTTTACTTTTATGACTTTTTTTTCCATAACAACCACTCCGAAAAAGGAAATTAATGGGCTGAATTTTTTGCTCCGTATTCAGGGTAATTATATAGGGATGTCATTATAATTGCAACTATTTTTGCTCTTATAGCCGTTGGCCGGCCCAAAAATATTGACTTGCATCCGGGCGCGGGGCAATTTATAATGTCACTATGAACAGTAAGCTTCGAAAAGGAGTTCTCATCCTTTGCTCGATCGTGCTAATATGCTGCATCGCCGGCTTGGCCTGCCACTACGTCCGTCAGCGACTTGAGGATCGGGTGGACGGCCAGGTCTCGGCGCTGTTGTCCGAGACCCCTCCGCTCGAACCTCAGCCGACCCCGTCACCCCTTCCGGAGCCTACGCCCTCCCCGATTCCGCAAGTTCTGGAAAAGTACGCCGCCCTCGCGGCGGAAAACCCCGATGCCATCGGCTGGCTCAAAATAGAGGGAACGGCGATTGACAACGTGGTCATGCACACGCCGGACGAGCCGGACAAATACCTGCATATTGATTTTTACGGCAACTATTCCAACCGCGGAACCCTTTATCTGGACGAGGCCTGCGACATTTGGGAATCGGACAACCTGATCATATACGGCCACCACATGCAAAGCAGCGCCATGTTCGGCGATTTGGATTATTTCGCGTCCCAGGCCTATTGGGAAAACCATAAGTTCATCCAGTTTGACACCGTTTATGAGGAGCGAACTTATGAGGTTGTCGCCGCCTTCTATGCCCGGGTGCTCTATCAGAACGAGGAGGGCTTCCGTTATTACCGGTTCATTGACGCCGAAGATGAGTCCGCATTCAACGAATATGTGGATTTTATCGCGGAAAACCAGTGCTACGACACCGGCGTCGGGATCGAATACGGCGACCGCCTGCTGACTCTGTCCACCTGCGCTTACCATGTGGAGAACGGGCGTTTCGCCGTGGTGGCCAGGCTGGTCACCGACGAGGACGACCCCCCGGCCGCGGACACCGCGGATGAGGCGGCCGCAGGCAGTTCCGGCGGCCTTGTTGCCATTGAGGACGGCCCTGCCCCCCTGGCCGCCGCGCCTGGCTCGGAACCGGCCGGCGCGGACGCTTCCGTCGCCGCATCGGCGGTATACAGCCGGCAGAGCTTCTCTACGGATATGATCTTTCTGGCCCTGGGCCTTTTGGCTTCCGGAACCGGCCTTCTGTCGCTCTCGGGCGCCGGACGCCGGAAAAAATAACAGTGTTTCGCAAAAAAACGGGCATCAAATTGATGCCCGTTTTTTTATATGCGTTCGTAGATCAGAAAGCGATATTCCGTCCCGCCGCTTTTAAGGGGCTGCCCGCAATCGACGCAGCGCCAGTCTTCGGCTTCGTCCAAATCGGGAAAAAACGCATCGGAGTGGGGGGTCGCTTCAATCTTTGTCACATAAACCCGGTTGATGTGGGGGAACATCTCGTGAAATACCCGCTCCCCGCCGATAATGAACACCCGCTCATGCTTTCGCCCCTCCGCCAGCGCCTCCTCCGGCGTATGGACGATGACGGCCCCGGGCATCACGATATCCTGCCGGGTAAGCACAATATTGACGCGCCCCGGAAGCGGTTTCCCCCCCGGAAAATCTTCAAGGGTCTTCCGCCCCACGATGACCGCGCACCCCCGGGTCAGCCGGGCAAATTTTTTTCTGTCCTCGGGAATAACCACGGGCTGGGTTCCCGCGCCACCTATGCCCCAATCTGAATAAACCGCAACAACCGCGTCCATCTTCCTGTCTCCAATCTTAAACCGCTATCGGTATTTTCCCGTCAAACGCCGTGTACGCATATCCGGGCAGGGAAAAGCTGTCCTTCGTAAAGGCGTAAAAATCCTCCACGCTTTCATCCGTCACGAGCCGGGGCGCCGGCTTGGGCGGGTTTTTTAGAATCTCCTCGATAATTGGCACGTGCCGGTCGTAGATATGCGCGTCCGCGATCACGTGAACCAGCTCCCCGGCCTTCAGACCGGAAACCTGGGCCAGCATATGGACCAGCACAGCGTATTGGCAGACGTTCCAGTTGTTGGCGGCCAGCATGTCCTGACTGCGCTGGTTGAGTATGGCGTTAAGGGTGTTCCCCGTGACGTTGAAGGTCATGGAGTAGGCGCAGGGGTAGAGCGCCATGGCGTGCAGATCCTCGAAATTATAAATATTCGTGAGTATCCTGCGGGAGGCCGGGTTGTGCTTCAGGTCGTATAAAACCCGGTCCACCTGGTCGAACTCCCCCTCCGGGTACCGGTGCTTTACGCCCAGCTGATAGCCGTAGGCCTTGCCTATGGAGCCTTCGGCGTCCGCCCACTGATCCCAGACGCGGCTTCCCAGGTCTTTGATGTTATTGGATTTTTTCTGCCAGATCCAAAGCAGCTCGTCTACGGCTGATTTCCAATAGGTGCGGCGGATCGTCAGAATAGGGAACTCCCGTGTCAGATCATAGCGGTTGATGATTCCGAATTTTTTAACAGTATGGGCAGGCGCGCCGTCGTCTTCCCATCTGGGCCGAACCGGAAGGGACGTATCCCAAAATCCGTTATCCAGGATATCCCTGCAATTTTCTATAAAGATTTCGTCTGCCCTGCTCATACTCGCCCTCCGATTTTTTCTCTCAGTATAACGTAAAACCCGGACGCCTGCAATGGGTTTTCCCGCTTCGGCCTTAAACTGAGCCGAGCTTGCTCCCGACGGCACACAGGCGCGGCAACCCGCATAGACTAGGGAGAAAGGCAGGTAATTTTTATGATATTTGCCGTTTTTGGCGGGGACAAAAGGCAGGCGCGTCTGGCGGCGCAACTGAAGTCCGACGGACATACCGTCCGCGCATTCGCTATGGAAGGGGCGGAGCTTCCGGCAGAAGTCATCCATTTCAGCGAGATCACTCGGGGAGCCGTAAGCGACGCCGACTGCGTGATTCTCCCGCTCCCGGCTTCAGTGAAGCGCGGATACCTCAACGCGCCCATGGCGGCGGAGGACCACTGCATCGGCGAGGTGTTCGGCGCGATGCTGCCCGGCCAGATCGCCTGCGCGGGGATAACAAACGATTATATGCGGTCGCTGGCGGAGCTCCAGTGCGTGCAGCTATTTGACTACTATACGCGGGAGGAGCTTCTTGCGATCAACGCTGTGGCAACGGCGGAGGGCGCCATAGGCATATTGCTCCAGGAAACCGACGCCGCCCTGTGGCAAAGCCGGATTCTCATCCTGGGCTGGGGCAGGCTTGGCCACGCATTGGCGCCCCGGCTTCAGGCTTTCGGGGCCAGGGTGTCGGTTTCCGCCCGGAACCCGGGGGATATCGCCTGGATATCCGCCGGCGGCTTCGAGCCCCTGGATACCCGCCGGCTGGAGAGCCGTCTCGGCGGGTTTGATATCCTGATCAATACCATTCCCTCGCTTGTCCTGACGGCGGACCGGCTTCGGGAGCTGCGCCCTTCGGCCCTGGTGATCGATCTGGCGTCAAAGCCCGGCGGAGTCGATTTTGAAGCCGCGAAGGAGCTGGGGCTCAAAACGATGCACGCCCTCAGCCTGCCTGGAATATGGGCGCCCGAGACGGCCGCCGCGGCCATAAAGGAAGCGGTCTACAACATTCTTGAGGAAGATACTGGAAAGGGATGATGATAACTTGCAGAACATGAGAAGCGGACTAAAGATCGGGCTTGCCCTCTGCGGCTCGTACTGTACATACGAAAAGGTGATTGCTGCCGCGGAGCGCCTGTCCGGAGAATGTGATCTGACGGCTATCATGAGCGAAACCGCGGCGTCGACGGACAGCCGCTTCGGAAAAGCGGAAGATTTCATTGCAAGGCTCGAAAGCATAACAGGAAAGCCGGTCATCAAGACCATTACGGCGGCGGAACGGGTAGGCCCCGGGAAGCTGTTCGACGTCATCGTCATCGCCCCGTGTACCGGAAACACCCTGGCTAAGCTGGCAAACGCCATCACCGACACCTCGGTCACAATGGCCGCCAAAGCCCATCTCAGAAACGGCAGGCCGGTGGTTATCGCCATGTCCACCAACGACGCGCTGTCCGGCGGTGCAATGAACATCGCGCAGCTGCTCAACAGGAAGAACTTTTACTTTGTTCCCTTCGGTCAGGATGACCCGATCGGAAAACCGGCCTCTCTGGCCGCCAACTTTGATCTTATTGAGGAGACGGTGGATGCCGCGCTGGCGGGCAGGCAATTACAGCCGATTCTTCTGCGCTGACAAATGCAGAGACGAAAGGCGGGGAAAATCCCCGCCTTTTTTATGGATTATTTGAGATATTACCCAAATCCTCTTTCTATACCCAATCTTTCATGGTATAATTCCCGATAAAGATGCCCATCGGGCAATAAAGGAGGATCAAAATGATTAACGGAAAAAAGCTATTATCTCTTCTGCTCGTCATTGCGCTGGCATTCACCCTGAGCGGCGCCGCCTTGGCGGATAACGGGCCAACGACTTCCGTTGCATCCGACGAACTTGCCGGACAAGTTGTCATCCTGCATACCAACGATGTGCACGGTGATATCGACGGTTATGCCAAGGTCGCGGCCCTGAAGGCCGAATACGAATCCAAGGGCGCCTATGTGCTCCTTATGGAAAACGGCGACTTCTCCCAGGGAACCACCTACGTAAGCATGTCGAAAGGCGCTACCGCGGTGAACCTCATGA
This sequence comes from Clostridiales bacterium UBA5446, assembly GCA_002427465.1. Classification (GTDB taxonomy): domain Bacteria; phylum Bacillota; class Clostridia; order Oscillospirales; family Oscillospiraceae; genus Scatomorpha. The sequence goes on from DIRC01000054.1 coordinate 32,110, forward strand.
ATCTGGCCGGATATGACGTCAGTTCTCTGGGCAACCACGAGTTTGACTACGGCTACGCCAGCCTGACCGAAATTATGAAGAATGCCGAGTTCGAAGTCGTTGCCGCCAACGTCAGGTACAACGGCGCCCTGGCCTTCGGCGACAACACCGTGTTCACCGCGCCGGACGGTACGAAGATCGGCGTGTTCGGTCTGGACACCCCCGAAACCGCCACGAAGGCGAACCCCACCATGATTAAGGGTGTGACCTTTACCGCCGGGAAGGACATGTTCACCATCGCCCAGACCCAGGTTAACCTCCTTAAGGCAAAGGACTGCGACCTCATCGTCTGCCTCGGCCACCTGGGCGTTGACAATGAATCCGCCGGCAACCGGTCGACGGATCTGCTGGCCGCGGTCACCGGCATCGACCTTTTCATCGACGGCCATTCCCATACCGTTATTGACGGCATGAACAATGATTACGACACCGGAGACGCCATGCTGGTCTCCACCGGGACAGCCTTCCAGTATATCGGCGCCGTGACCTATCAGGACGGCAGCCTTTCCTCTGACCTGATCCCTGTCACGGATAATATGCCCGTCGACGAGACGGTCAAAGCCGCCGCCGACGCGGTGAAAAGCGAGATCGATACCACATATGGCGCGGCCTTCGCATCCACCGAGGTCCGTCTCAACGGCGACCGCGACCCCGGCAACCGCACCAAGGAAACCAACTTGGGCGACCTGATTACCGACGCCATCGTCTGGAAGGCCGATGAACAGGGCCTCAGCGTCGACGCCGCGCTGACCAACGGCGGCGGAATACGAGCCACCATCGATGCGGGAGAGATCACCAGGAAAGATATTAACACCGTGCTGCCCTTCGGCAATACCATAGCCATTGTCGAGATTACCGGCGCGGAGCTTCTGGAAGCCCTTGAAGCCTCCACCTACTGCACCCCTTCGGCAATCGGCGGCTTCCCCCAGGTATCCGGGATTGTGTTCACTATCGACACAACCAAAGCCTTTGATGCCGGCGACCTGTACCCCGGCTCCACCTACGCCGCCCCCGCAAGCATAAACCGCGTGACGATCCAAAGCGTCGGCGGAAAAGCCTTCAGCCCCACCGCCACCTACACCATCGCCACCAACAACTTCACCGCCGGCGGCGGCGACACTTACTATATGTTCTCCGCCTCGCCGTATAATTACGACCTGGGGATTCCTCTGGACGAGGCCGTCATCGCCTATATTGAAGATGAGCTGGACGGCAAGATCACGGCTGCCGATTACGGCGAGACAGACGGCGAGATCACCGTAAAATATGCGGTCTCCTACATTTTCTCCGACGTGGCCGAGAACGCCTGGTATAAAGACTATGTCCAGGCCGTTTACGATAAGGGCATCATGACCGGCATGACCGGCTCCGCCTTCGGCCCCGACGTGGCCATGACAAGGGGTATGTTCGTGACCATGCTCTACCGCATTGAAAACTCCCCGCCTGTCAACGGGAACGTTTCCGAAACCTTCTCAGACTGCGCAGACGGACAGTGGTATTCCGACGCCGTCCTCTGGGCGTACCAGAACGGGATCGTCGACGGGCTTGGCAGCGATACCTTCGGCCCGTCCGTGCAGCTCACCCGCCAGCAGATGGCCACTATTCTCTACCGCTACGCCCTTTACAGCGGCGCGGACGAGATCATCGAGGCGGCCCTGCCCTATTCCGACGCCGCCGACGTGGCGGACTGGGCCCTGTCCGGCGTTTCCTTCTGCACTATTGAGGGACTCATGAACGGCGTTTCCGAAAACGCCTTCGATCCCGCGGGCACAGCCAACCGTTCCATGGGCGCCGCGGTCATGTTCCGCACAGCCGCCTGAGCTGAAAGAAATAAAAAAAACGCGGAGCAAAGTCCGCGGTGTCATAGGGACAATTTAAGAAAAGCAAACTGTATACGGAAAAAGCAAGGACGGCGGCTCGTTGTCATGAGCCGCCGTCCTTGTATGTGTTTTGCCATCTCCCTAAAAGAGATAATGTTTATTTAAATGTATCGCAGAAACGGTGCAGTATGGCTGCAACTTCTGCACGGGTGGCTTGACCCTTAGGGTCAAGGATGCCGCTACTCTTGCCACTAATAAGCCCATTGGCGTTAGCCCAGGCTAAAGAGCCGGCCGCCCATTGGCTGATTTTGCTATTGTCAGTAAACTTAGAGAGGTCTGCCTTTGCACTCACATCATAGCCCTTGAATTTGGCATAATTCATTAAAATAGCTGCCATTTGCTCTCGGGTTATGTTGTCATCGGGACCGAACTTAGCATTACCGTAACCTGCAACTATTTTGTTTTCTGCTGCCCAATTGACGGCTTCGGTGTACCATTTTCCCTTTGCTACATCGTCAAAGGAGTTTTCGCCGCTAACCGCAGGGCTGCCTTCCAGACGGTGAAGGATAGTAACTATCATGCCTCGGGTGGTGGTCATACTTGGTGCAAATAAGGTTTTAGAAATACCTGACATCAAACCTTTTTCGAAGACATATTTCACATCGCCATAGAACCAGTCGCTTATCTGTACATCGGTAAATGGCAATCCGGGTGCAGTGGTACCTGCTATCCACTTGGCATAAACCGTGGTGTCGGCATTTAGTGTAATGCTTTTTACTGCCTTTGTCAGCTCTTTGTCGGAATACCATCCCCCAAAGACAAAGCCTGTTTTTACCGGTTTGTAACTGCCAAGGTCGATGAGGGTGCCCTGTGCATTGGATATACTGCTGACAGCATCGCCTCCATTTGTCTCAAAAGTCAGCTTGTATGTGGCTGCTACTGCACCGCCTCCTCCGCCTCCACCTGAAGGAGCTTTCACTTCAATGGGAAAGTAGGTTTCAAAGGTGGTGTCGGTTTCCGGATCTTTGTAAGAAACAGTAATAACTCTATCCGAAGTGCTAAGAGATCCGACAGGGGCATAGGTATAGCCGGTAATTACAGCTGTTGTTAGGTTTGAATATGCTGCCTGCACCTCCATACCCGCGGGGTTAAAGCTTTCCCCGGGCTTGTATGACATTTTGCCCGGAAACTTGGAAATACTGATATCTTGGATCAGCATTTTATCGGTAGAGGTCACTATATGGATTGGGCCTGTTGCTGTTGCCGTTTTCTTGCCCGTTGCGGCATTATTGGTATTTGTTGCCACCATATAGTATTTCTCCACTGTGGGTGCCGCCGCTACGGTTAAAGAAAGTTCGCCCTCAGTGACCCTTTCTCCTATCTTTGCATCTGTTTCCGGTTTCGGTGTTGCACCGCTCATTTTATGCCACTGATAGGTGATTTCTCCGCCGTCGCTTACACTTGCCCTATCATAAAGCTTAACTGGGGTGCTTTGGGTAAATGTGTAGTCCATATCTTCCATATCATCAAAGACCGGCGAAGCAGCGTCATAGAGAACAGTTATTGTGGCTGTGCGGCTTGCTTTTCTGGTATCGGCAAAGTCTTTCTTACTGTTTACTGCCACTGCATAATAGTAACGGTCTCCTGTAATGCCGGTGGCAGGCGTATAGGTTGGGCCTACGCCAAGGAGGCTATCGTCACTTGGGGTGTTGTTAGCCTTATCTTTACTCTCATACCAGAGGTAACTGATGGTGCCTTCGTCCGGGGAGGAAGCCCCTACCGTCATAGGTGATGCCGCAGCATCTTCGTCATAGCTTTTATCTGCCGGCTGAATGGTGATATTAGGCTCCCCGGCAGGGGACAGAACTTTGTCATTGATGACAAGAGGGAGATCTTTCTGGTCACTTCCGTTTTCTGTTTTCGCAAACAGATTGACCATAAAGGTTCTGGCTTCCTCTGGCGTGCCGCTTAATTTACCATCATTGCTAAGGGCCATTCCCTCTGGCAGACCGGCGGCTTCCCATTTGATTTCTTTGCCCTCGCTGGAGCTGCCGCTTAATTGCAGTTCTGTGTAAGCTTTGTCCCTTTCTCCTTCTGGGAGGGCAGTGGTGTTAATCGTCACCACATCCCCTGTCCCTTCTACAAAGACATAGTTATAGGTGACAAGATCGCTGTTCAAGTATGCAAGGCCAAAGTTTTCGCTATAAACTTTTAGTACGGTGTCCTCTGTTATTTCTATGGTATCATCGGAAGTATATGTCTTCTCAGGGCCTCCGTTTAAGCTGGCCACAATAAAGCCTTCTCCATCGTTAGAGAGTGTAACATTTATTGTTTCTCCCTTTTTATAGGTGCCGCTGCCGGGGGTGGCTATCGGGGCAAGGGCTTTTTCGGGATCCTTTACTGTAACGGTAAAGGATTTTTCTATTTTGGTGCCTATTTGGTTTTCTGCCTCCAAAGTGAATGTATAGGTTCCGTTAATATGGGTTCTGCCTTGAATCACATAATCATCAACAAAAGGGCCTATATTCATCCCAAAGGGAAGGTTGCCGTCAGTTAAGGTAACTTTTGACGGAGGGAGCCCCCCCACTGTAAGGCCAATAACTTCATAAACATTGCTGTGCCAGACATTCCTTTCCAAAGCCATGGTAGGTTCACTGAAAGAATTGCTTTCAGCAATGCGAAGCATCATAAAGCTTTCATCAGACTCAACATTAGTTTGAGTATCTACATATTTAAAATTCAGAGTAAGGAGTTTAATGCTTCCATTTTCATATGTTCCTGTATCTTCTGTAGGGGTGCCGGTGATGGCGCCGGTCTTTTCATCAAAAGTTAATCCATCCGGCAGAGTGACGGCCTTAGTCAGTACAAATACGCACTCATTTTCTGTGGGAAAGGCCTTAATATGCCCTTCTGAGCTGTATGGCCTATTTACCTCACCCATTGGCAAAAGTTGACTCTCCATAGTGAACATAGGGGAGCTTACTACCTTTAGGGTAACGGGGGCTGAAGCTTCGCCGTAGTCATTTTCTGCATGTATGGTAAAGCTGTATTCTCCGGCGGGAGTACCTGTTGTTACGATATCACCGATATATCCTATGTCATCTTCAACCATATCCACTGATACGCCTGTAGGCACTGGTCCTGTCAGCCAATAACTTATACCCGCTTCATACCTCCCTTCTGTCAGAGGGTTGGGGATTCTATAGTTTTTATCTTGCGGAATGTTTTCGGTGATGGAAGCGGGGTACTTGGGCGCTCCGTGAACCTTGATAAAAAGCTCCTTAGTGGCAGGCGGCTCTCCGCTTACCTGAGCTTTAACAGTAAAGTAGTAAAGGCCGCTTTCTTCAGGCTTGCCGCTGATTAGACCCTCTGTCATACTTAGCTCGAGGCCTTTTGGCAAGGCACCCGCCGCCACGGACCAGGTGACATCTCCTCCCCCTGTATACACAAGATTTGCCTCGTAATTAGCGGTATTTGTAGCGCAATCGGGCAAGCTGTCTGTGCTAATAGCGCCTGCTTTTGATACAATGAGCCTGATGACCTTGGTATCTGTGCCATATTCATTTTCTGCAGTGGCTGTAACCGGGAAAACCCCTGCTTCAGTGGGCGTTCCTGTAAAACCCTGGGTACGGGTGTAGCGAAGGCCTTGCGGTAGTGTTCCCGTAAATTCCCATCTGTCAGCTTCGCCCCCTGTATTCTTAGGCAGGACAAAGCCGTCAATTTTTACCCCTTCTTTAAAATGGAGCTGGTTTTCGGCTATGGTTGGTTTATTATAACGTCCGACGTAGTTCAATATGCCGGCATTGCTCTTTTGACCGTATTCATTGGTGACTTGACAGGCGTAGTAGTAGGCGCCGGGAGCGCCTTTTGAGAAGGTGTAGGTCTCGTCATTTCCGACTACTACTTTATTTCCGCCCTCGGAATAGAACCACTCATATGTTGTAATGGGCATATTGGCATTGGCGGTCAGGGTAACCTCTTCATTTAAGTCCGCAAATTTTTTGCTGGTGGTGATCTCTACCACAGCCGAATTGGGTATATCTTGTACATCAAAAGTGAAATATTGACCCGCGCTATTTATTTCTTTTTTGTTAAGGTATTCCGTTACCACATAAAAATAATCTGTCCTTGCCACATCAGAAGAGTTGGCATAAAACTCGTCCTCCAGACCCATGCTTTCCCCCAAAACAGGGTTCTCTAAGTCTGTTGTTTTATATACCTTATGGCCAAGCCTTGCAGGTCTGCCAAGGCCTATATCGATAAAATAGGGTTCGGCAGTTGCTGTGATTTTATATTGTGCATGTAGTGCCACAGTGTGGTGGCCATACAATTTTTCCGGAGACAAGGTCAGCTTTGGATATCCGGGAGTAACCTCCAGACATTCTTTTGCTTTGTTAAGATTATTAAAGCCGTCAATGCTTTCAATGCTTTTGCCGCCAAGCTTATAGCTTTGGGCATTTATGTTTAGGTAAGAAGGGTAAATATAAAGAGACCCCTGCTGATAATGTACTTTTTTTTGTGGATCACCCATCCCCAGATCAAACGCATTCCCCCCGCCTGAGGCTACACCCGTTAGCACAAGTCTTCGAGCAGTATCAAAGCTGCCACCGTTTATGGTAATAGAGGAGGATTCCTTATACCCCGGGGTTTCAAAGCAGTCCCCGCCACCCCTAGCTATAAAGGTTCCTCCGTTTATGATATATTCTGCTCCTTCTCTTTTGCTGACTAAAAGATTGTTGCCGGTAGATACCAGCTGTCCGTCATTAATAATCACTTTCCCGCCATCATTAATGATAGCCTTGCCATCAAGAATTCTATGAGCCCAGCCATGATAGGTAAAGAGAGCAGCACTGCCACTCCGGAAATCACGACTATCGAATGCCCAAACTTTTTTTTGTCTTCCTGCCTGATAGCTGCCGCCGTCTATAACGAGGGTGCCGCCGTGTTCTACAAAGAATATATTGGCATTATCAAATCTCTCTTGATGATCTTCCAGCATGTAACCATCGCTAACTATAGAACCTTTGCCACGGGAGTCTAACATATGCAAGGTGGCACCGGCTTCGACAGTAAATAGCCGGACTGTGAAATTTGAGAGGTTCCGGCTGAAATGTTTCACTTTATTAATATATTCGATGGTATGCCCATTCAAATCAAGAGACTTAGTACCATGAACCAATAAGTCTTCCGGTGGAGAAGGCGTATAACCGGGGCGTTTTCCTCTGTACTCATATTCAAATGTGATATCTTTTGTCAGTTTGATTGTAATGCCGCTATTGCTTGAAAAAAGAGCATTGCTCAGTTGGTCCCAGGTGGAAACTTCTAATATTTGGGGTTCATCCGCCGCATATACCGGCAAGCCCGTCATGGGCAGCATACCCAGTATCATGGCTATTGCCAAGAGCAGGGATAAGATTTTCTTTTTTGCTTTCATATTTTTCATTCCTCCTATATCAATCTTTTTCATAACTTTACCCTTCTCACAGGGTATCCATCAGTGCCGCTAAAAAGCTGGCACTTGTTGACCCGTAGATAAATTGGTCGATGAGGCCGTCTCTTTTTGCCTGCTTAACCTCCTTTGCCGTATTTTTTTCTGAATTTTCGTCTACTAAAAGGACGATTTTTATATCAGGGTCTTCCCCTTTTACTTGATCTCGGATTATTAGCCGCTCTTTTAATAGCCAGGGGGTGTAGCCGGTAACCTCCATTAAAAGAGCAGTGGCTGCAGTTAGCCTGCATTCCTTTGCCACATCAGCGGGTTTTTCCACAGTGGTGACAATAAAACTGCCTTCAGCCTGCAGGGCCCGCTCTATGGCCTCTCCAAAGACAAAGTTTTGCATATTAATAACAAGCCTTTGCAAATGCATCCCTCCTTTCTTATACAAATTCCGGTCCGGCTTTTAAGTGTAGGATTTAATTTAAGCTTTTTTGTCTCTGTCATATTTGTTTTTATCTTCTTATCTGCCATTATAGAGATAATAAAAATAAAAACCCCCTCCAAATGGAGGGGGAAAGAGCAAAAACTTTAATTATTTCCCATGTTTTTCTAATACTCCGGCAAAATCAGCTTGGTTCTTGCCACCATAACCGCCAGCTCAGCTATAGACTTGGCCCCTGTTTTTTCCTTGAGATTTTTAATATGCCATTTGGCTGTAGAGTATTCTATTGCCATAAGGGAGGCAATTTCTCCTATGCCCTTGCCTTTAACGATGTAGTAGAGAACTTCCACTTCCTTCTTGGTGAATTCAGTGCTTTTTGCCAGGCCAACATCTACCGTGGGAACATCATCAGGATAGACAGACTCTCCTGCCATGGTTTTGTCCATCACCTCCAAAAGCCTCCGGGTGCCAACCTCCTTGTACCAAAAACTATCCGCCCCTGCATCTCTTGCTTTTTCTATAAATCGGTAGTCCGGTGCGGAGGTTACCATGATAATTTTAATATGAGGGTAATTTTTCTTAATCTTTTTGGCGGCTTCGATTCCGCTTTCGTTATTGGCAGTGCAAATATCCATAAGGATAAGCTCCACCCCGGCTTGGAGGCAGTAGATCTCTGCGTTGGCAGCGCTTTTAATAGCCCCTGCCAGCTTATAGCGAGAAGATGCAGCTATATAGTGGGAAAAAAGTTCTTGTATCATCCGTTCATCATCTACAATCAAAACCTTAATCATAAGACTTGGCCTCCTTCCTTAAGAACATTTACAATGAGAGTAAATTCCGGTAGGCAAGCTATGGTCATAGTGCCTCCGGCTCTTTCTATCCGGGTGCGCAAGGAGGAAAGACCGCCACCCTCTGTAAATTCTCCTTTTGGCAAATCCCCGTTATTGGTTATAGTAGCTATGGCCCTGGTATCGTCTTCTTCTATTTTTACAAAGAGTTGGTCCCCCCTACCGTGGCGAATAGCATTGGTAAGGGCCTCCCTTATGGCGCAGATAATCAGGTATGAGGGGAGGGGACCCCTTGGCAGGTGACCTGTCAGTATAATCTTAGCTCCTACAATAGCGGCAGCTTCTAAAAGCTCTTGGTAGGGATCAGTCTTGCCTTCCCGGCAAATACCGTTTTTAAGAAGGGCTAAAGTTTTTTGCCAGAGGGGCAAAAGTTCTTCTTTTTGTTTTTCCCGGCAGCCCTCTAAATAGTATTTTCTGGTGGATAATACACAGCTGCCAACCTCATTATGGACCCGCATTTTCATGGAGAGGAGTTCTTCTTCCTTCATGATAGCTGCTATATTTTTGTTAATGGTCTCCATACGAGCCGACATTTCAGCTAGTTTTGTATTCTTCTCTTTCAATTCTTTTGTCTTTTCATAAAGGGCTGTCCCATTGACGGCTAAAAATTGTATATAGGACCTGCCTTCATCATCCTTTACAAGTTTTTCTGTAAAGTGCCAGGCACCTTCCCCCGGAAGGAGGATAAAATCTCCATCCCTTTTAGCCCCGCCGGATTTGGGCAGATCTTTTAGCGCCTCACGGAGGTCAGACATACTTTGCAAGTCTCTTCCTGTTAAGGCAAAGACAAGGCGATGCATTTGGTAATTGCATAAGACCAAAATGTCCTTTTCCGTAAAGAAACATAAACCACTGGGCAAATGGTCAAAAGCTTTTTTAATAGAGCCTTTTAATGACTTCCTTTTAAATAATTTCATGGTTGCGCCTCCCGAGAAGGCTTATAGTTAAGGCACCATTCACCTTCTCCTTCCTTTTCTATAATAAGGCAAGCTATATCAAAATCCGGCAAGGCCTTTTGGCTTGAGAGCCGCATAATCATAAGGGGTAGACCCTTCTCTTTTGTGATAGTTACAAATAGGAAGGATAATGTCTCCAATACTTCCTCTACTATCTTTTGAAATACATCATAAAGGTCTGTTAAGACGGCAAATTCCATCTCTCCTTCAAAGTCAATCTCATATTCACAGGAGATGCCAAAGAGGTCAAGGTTTTGCATGGACTCCCTAAGGCAGTGGCCAAGCTCGGAAACAGGAAGTGCCTCTCGGTTTTCCGAAAGAAAAACTAAATTATTTCGCCGCTTGATATAGGCACCAAGGAGGGTGATTTTAGACAGCAAATAACTTTCTTTTTCTTTATCCCTAACTTGGGCAAAGTTTTCTACCAGGCTCTCCAATGATTCTACTTGCTCTCTTGTCTGATAGAGCATTAGATTATAGAGGCGGTTTTGTTCTTCTAATTGGCTTAGGCGGCCTTTTGTTTTGTACTCTTCTGCAAGGGCAGTATTTTCACCCTGTAGGAATTCGTTGGTATCCGCTAATCTTTCCAAGGTCTCATTAAGCTCTCTTATATCCTCCTGCCAAATCACATGGCCCCCGGCAATAGGTGACCCCGAAAGCCTTATGCCACCCTCTAATAAAAGAGGCGAGATTTCCGTTTGCTTCAAAACGGAGGCGGGGAGACTTAAGGCCCCTTGGGAGGATACATATGTATAATAATCCTCATCCGTAATTCTGGCTCCAATGGTGGAGACATGGAAGAGGTCCTTGTAATGGGTGTTGGACTGGATAAGGCCTACATGGATACAGGCCTGTAAAACGGCCGTAATCAAAAGACACATGGTAACCGTTAAATCCGACAAATAGGTTTTTATAAAATTGAAATCCAATGCATAAAGGACAGTGTAAATAATAATCAAGGCAAAAGGGATGAAGGGAAGCCACAGCATCTTTTTGCTTCTTTTTATACGGCATTTCATCATCATCATAAAGAGTGTCCCGGCGGAGAGGGCAAATGCCCATACCGCTATTAGCCGGTAGCCCAGTTCCCGCTTATAATGGAGGGCAAGAGGAATAGATGACGCTTGAGGGATAGCCTTTGGGAAAGAAAACACCAGCTGGTGCAGGTCGTTTGTTAAAACCAGACCAAAGAGCAAGAGGGAAGGTATCCCTAGAAGGCAGATAGTCCAAGGTGTCCGATAGGATTCCGGCTTTCCCAAACCGACTGCGATAAAAAGGCTAAAAGTCGGAATGAACAATATAGGCAGGTAGTAGAGATACCACAAAAAATGGGAGACGTTGGAGTGCTCTGATACAAATAAGAATCTCACCGTCCTCACCGTCATCCAAAAGAGAATCAGGCCTGCAATGGATAACAGGTAAAAGCGAACTTGGGGCTGTATAATCCGCCGATTAACAGAGATTCCAAAAGCCGCAAAAATACCCATGTAGATAAGGGCCCGAAGAAGAGATGCCGCATTATCCAAGGGGGGGGCGATTTCCCATACATAGCGGAGCGACCAGGCGAGACTAATCAGTAGGGCAAGGATAGTCGCCCTGAAGATGGTGGTTTTATTTAGTTTTTCCATGATGCTACCCTCCCTTTATTTGTTTGTCATCTCTTTTGTTTTATTATATTTATCTCCCTTTGCAATATTATTTTTTAGGTTAATAATGTCGCCGATATCTACATTTAAAGAAGTTGCTATTTTTACAAGTGCATCCATGCTCACATATTCGTCTTTTCCAAGCTTAGCGAGGGTAGATGTGCTAATGGGTGCAAGTTTTAGTAAATCTATCTTTTTCAGATTCTTATCTATTAATAACTTCCAAAGTTTCTTGTAAGTAACCTTCATCAGTTCATTCTCCTTTGCCTTCGTTT
>DIRC01000023.1:0-9564 GCA_002427465.1 Clostridiales bacterium UBA5446
CCTTAAGGCGTTTTTACACCTGTTTTTACCTTATGAAATTGCAAAAAGTGGTTCGCTTCCAAATTAACTTGCGGTAAATTTTTTGTTCTTCTTATTATCGCTCAATTGCGGAATCATGATCCATACTATATGGCATGGATAGGGGGTGCATAAAAACCCAAAATGTTGTCTTCGACAGACCCGCGGTCAATCTCGGACAGATCACTGTATCGGCTTTCCGAAAGGCGTGTTGTATATGCCGTCGGAGATAATGACCTTGCAGATCTGGGATGTTCCCTCGGCAACCATAAGCAGCTGCGAATCCCTGAGCAGGCGTTCCACATCGCAATGGCTGCCGAAGCCCCGCCCGCCGTGGATCAATGCCGCGTCGCGGCAAACTTTCTGGCACATCTCGGTGGAAAACAGCTTCAGCGACGCGGTTTCCATCGTGCAGCGCACGCCGGCCTCCGTCATCTCCGCCACGTGATAAAGCATGTTGCGGGCTACGCCGATATTCATGTACATCTCGGCAATGGGGAAGGTCACGCCCTGATAGGAAGAAATGCTTCTGTCAAAGTTGCTGCAGGCCCGCGAAAAATCCACGGACTTCTCAAGCGCCGACTGAGCCATGCCGATGGAAACCGCGGCAAGCGCCAGACGTCCGCAGTTGAGCGCGCTTTTCAGTGGTTTGTATCCTTCGTTTTCAACGCCAATCAGCGCGTCGGCCGGCAGGTGGCAGTTTGTGAACTTAATGGTGCCGGTAGGCGAGTTATTGAGACCGATCATGTCGAATCTCCCATCGTCATCTACGCCTTCCGCGGAAGCGTCCACGTAAAACAGGCTGACATTGCGGCTGCGGCTGTTCAAATTGGTTTTTGCGCCTACAATATACCCGTCGGCCACACCGGCGTTTGTGATGCAGCATTTGGAGCCGTTTAGTATCCACCCGTCGGAACAGCGTGTGGCGACGGTGTCCAGGCCCAGCGCGTCCGAACCGCCGATCTCTTCGCTGAGGGCCAGCGTCAGCACTTTATCGCAGGCGATGGCAGGCATAAGCCATTGCTCCTTCTGCTTCTCACTTACCGCGTCCCTGAGCGCGTAGCAGCACTGGAACAGGCTGGCGCACAGGATGAAGCCCAGGGAACCCATGCCCCTGGAAAGCTCCTCCAGAAAGATCACGCCTTCCACAATCCCGTATCCCGAGCCGCCCAGTTCCTTGGAAAAAGGCAGGCCGCCATAGCCGAGCGCGCCGACTTTGTTTACAATCTCCCGCGGATACTCCTTGGAGCGATCCAATTCCACCGTGTATGGGCTGATCTCACTGTCTACAAAGGCCCTTATTTCGTTTCTCAACTCTATTTGTTTTTCTGTAAGCATGGACATTTGCTGTTTTCGTCCCCTTCATTTTCCATATCTGTGTTCTCAGACAGTGATACCATGAAAATACTTCTGGCATAGCTTGCCGCGTCGTCGTATATTTCTACCTCTATCATGCAGCCAAGCGGCTCAATTTTCAAAATCTCGCTTGTAACGATCAGATTGCACGAATTGCAATCCTCCAGCGAATAAAATGTCCCGCTGGTGAGGGAGAATTGGGATTTGAACTTCTCCATGCAGTGCTGACGTGCCGCCGACACCAGAATGCCGAACAAGCTCTCGCAGGCGCCGCATTCCGTTTCAGGAACCTTCGCCGTGTATGTGCTGGTCATCATCTGGCTGCCGTGGTTGACCAATTCAAGCGCCGCGTAGCCGCGGGACATCTGGCCGCCGGATGCGTTCTTATATTGATAATATTTTAAAATATCGTTTGACGTTATGATCCCGCAGAGCGTATCTCCGCGCGTAATATACGCCGCGGCGCTGCCTTCTTTTATCAGTCTTTCCGCCAGTACCTGCATGGAAGTGTCCTCATCCGCCACGAAGCACTCCACGTCGGAGGAATAAAGGCTGGAAATCTTTCTTGACGGCGTGGACGACATGGCGCTTACAGCGTCCAGAGTTCCGCAAATATTCAGATCATCGTTCACTACCGCGCATCTTGAAAACAGCGAAACTATGGGGCGGTACAATCTGTGCCAGTCGGCAACTATATCATTATAGTACAAATACAGGGGCATCTGCATCCAGTTTCTGGCGCTGTCGCCGGGCGAAAATGCCGTTTTGTCCAGACATTCCGACCGCAGGAGATCATACACCAGAAGACTGTCCTGCCCTGTGCACATGACGCAGCAGCCGTTCTGCTCGGCGGCCATTAATTGCAGCTCGCTCACCCGGGCGCCCCCTGTGGTAAGGACATTTATCCCCAGGGAAATCGCCTCCTGCAGGATTTCAGGCCTGTCGCCCACGAGGCACAGCACATTCCCGTCCGCGGACCGTACATTTTTTTTGAACTGTTCCAGGCTCCCGTCGCCCAGAATGATCCGGTTAAGGGGGATGTCCGCGTGCTCGGCCCCGCACAGAACGGTGAGGCCAAGCCGTTTGATCTCCGATGCCAGGGTGTCCGCCTTTTCGTCGGAACGCGCCGTTTGCGCGATCCGCACGGTTCCGGACCGCGGCATTGTTTCCACCAAGCCCATTTCCTCAGCGGCCTTTATCGCCCGGTATGCCGTGCCTTTGCTGACGGACATGCTCTTGGCCAGATTCCTGACGGATATCTTCTGCCCCTCCGGAATTTCCTTTATGTAATCAATAAGCGTTGCTCTTTTTTCTGCCATCAAATCACGTCCATATCCAGACCCGCTCTGCTCCGGAACAGCGGTTGTAATTGTTTCTTCGGCCCCCCGATCGGAAGTATTATACACTTATCTTTTCATCAGTGCAATGTTAAAAGTTTCTCTTTCTTTAAAGCGTGAGACAGTTTACTATGGTGGGCCCATAACACCCATGTTTTGCCTATGTATGTGTCCCACTGACCCCGGAACAGGCCTTGTTAATTTGTTAATAATCACGATATTGAACCAGAATAACGTTAAGCTATTGACAAACATAGAATTTTTGGAATACAGTAATCAAGGTGGAACACACAACCGACACCTTTTTGGAGAATCTATCATTACTGACTCGCCACATGGAGTACAGATTTGCAAATACCATGTAGTACAACACATATTTTGTTTTATTTTATGAGGAGGTAGAAAAATGTTAATCCAGTTTACCGAGGAACAGAAAATGCTCCGGGACATGGCAAGGGAGTTCACCAAAAACGAAATCGCGCCCCGCGATAAGTGGATGGATGAAAACGGCTTCGACTGGGAGCTGTGCAAAAAGATCCAGGCGGCCGGGTTCATGGGCGCCAATATACCTGAGCAGTATGGCGGCGGCGGCGGCGGCATCGTAGACACGACCATCATCGCGCAAGAGTTTGCAAGGGGAAGCGCCAGCGTCGCGACATTTATGGGCGGACAGTGGCTCGCCTCGAACCTTATCCTTGAAAACGGCACCGATGAACAGCGCCAGCAGTATCTTCCTCTGGCCTGCAGCGGCAAGATATTCGCCTTCGGCCTGACGGAAGCGAATGCCGGTTCCGACGCGGCTGGCATCAAGTCTCTTGCCGTTGAAACAAAGGACGGCTGGGTGCTCAATGGCAGCAAGGCATGGATAACCAACTCCGGCGTGGCCGATTATTACATAATCCTCGCCATGACGGACCCGGATCAGGGTACATCCGGCATTTCCGCTTTTATTGTGCCCAAGGAAGCCAAGGGTCTTGCAATAGGCAAGTTTGAGGAAAAGATGGGCGTTCGCGGCTCGGCTACCTGTGAATTGGCTTTCGACAACATAAAGCTGCCCAAGGAAGCTCTGCTGGGCGTTCGCGGCAAAGGCTTCAAGATGGCGATGCAGACGCTGGACATCGGCCGCATAAGCGCCTCCGCTGTGTGCGCGGGAATATCCGATCACGCGCTGCAGCTGGCAAAGGCGTACGCAAACGAGCGCAAGGCTTTCGGCAAGCCCATCAAGGCATTCCAGGGCGTCGCGTTCCGTTTCGCCGACATGTATGCGGAGATCAAGGCTATGGAGCTGCTGGCGTATGACGCCGCCACCACCAAGGACGCGGGCCTCCGCTGCTCGCAGGACGCCGCCGCCGCAAAGCTGTTTGCCACCGAGCGCGGTATCCAGATCTGCCTGCAGGCCCAGGCTGTCTTCGGCGGAAACGGCATGAGCAAGGAATACGACATTGAGCGCCTGGTCCGTGACATCCGCGTATGGTCTGTCATGGAGGGCAGCACAGAGATCCTCCGCATGATCGTCAGCGGCGGCGTACTTGCCAGCAAATAAAAATCACCCTGAAAGGGCTGTAAGAATGAAGATACTCGTATTCGTAAAGCAGGTGCCTGATACTGACGATGTGAAACTCGACCCGCGCACCGGCAACCTGATGCGTGAAGGCGTACAGAGCATCATGAACCCCTTGGACGCGAACGCCGTCGAGACGGCGATAAAGCTCAAGGAAGAATATGGCGGAACGATTACGGCCATAAGCATGGGCCCTCCGCAGGCGGACGACGTGCTTAAAAAAGCCCTGGCAATGGGCTGCGACGAATCCGTACTTCTCTCGGACCGTGCGCTTGGCGGTGCGGATACCTTGGCTACCGGCTACCCGCTGGCTAAGGCCGCCGAAAAGATCGGCGGATATGATCTGCTCATCTGCGGACGGCATGCGGTGGACGCAGAGACGGCCCAGACCGGCCCCATCATCGCGGGATTTTTGGATATACCCCAGGTCACGCTGGTGGACTCCGTCAAGATCGAGGACGGATATGCGGTCTGTACCAGGCTTCTGCCGGACAGGACCGAGACGGTTCGCGTCAGGATGCCGGCGCTCATCACCGTGTGCCAGGAAATCAACACCCCAAGGTATCCCAAGCCCGCCGGAATTATGAAGGCCCTCAAAAAGCCCAGGTATGTGTGGACCGCAAAGGATATTGAATGCGATCCCGCCATGATCGGCGTATCCGGCTCCCCCTCGATGAACAAGAAAATATTCGAGCCGCCAAAGCGCAATACCGACACCAAATATTTCACCGGCCCCATTGAGGACGTTGCGAAGCAAATCGTGGATGTCTTTCAGGCCGAAAATCTGATATAGGGGGACGGGTTGCCATGGTAAAAGAAGATTACAAGGGGATATGGGTATTCGCCGAGCAGGAGCAGGGCATACTTTCCCCCACAGTGTTTGAGCTTCTGGCCAAGTCTCACGATCTGAAGGCCAAGCTGGGAGGCTCCGACGAGGTTACAGCAGTCCTTCTGGGTTCGGATGTGCGTGGACTGGCAGGGCGGTTATTTGAATATGGGGCTGAAAACGTCATCATCGCCGAGCATGCGAATCTGGCCGAATACAGCACGCGGCCGTATGCCAACGTTCTGGCCGGCCTTGCCGAAAAGTATAAACCATCCATATTTCTGCTGCCCGCCTCGCCGACAGGCCGCGACGTAGCGCCAAGGGTCATGTGCAAGCTGCTCACAGGGCTGACGGCGGATGCCATCGATCTTGACGTGGATGAGGACGGAACTTTCGTCCAGACGACGCCCAACTTTGGCGGCAACATACTCAGTCACATAGCTATACCCGAGCGGCGTCCCCAGATGGTCACCGTGCATCCGAAGGTGTTCTCACCCCTGGCTCCCGTGTCAGGAGCCACCGGCAGGATCATAACGGAAACGGTGGAAGTAGAAGCAGACAGCGCGTATCAGGTTCTGGAAAGCACCCCCAGGGTGTTTGCCGGAAAGCCTATCGCGGAAAGCGATGTACTTGTGGCCGGCGGCCGCGGAATAAAGACGGAAGAGGATCTGGCCATGCTGGGCGAGCTGGCAGAGCTTATCGGCGGACAGGTTGCCTGTGCACGTCCCCTGGTGGACTGCGGCTGGCTGCCTCATGAAAAGCAGATAGGCCAATCCGGAACGACTGTGAAGCCTAAATTCGTCATCAACTTCGCCATCTCCGGTTCCGTTCAGTATCTTTCGGGCATGCAGGACTCAAAGTGTATCGTCAGCGTAAACCACACCAAGGGCGCACCCATCTACGACGTCTCCCATTATGGCGCCGTGGAGGACTACGCCAAGCTGCTTCCGGCGATTATCGACGAGATCAAGGCCAGGAAGCAGGCATAATCCCGCGCTTTCCCAAACACGGCAGGGGCGGGAAACCGTCCTAAGGCCCGGGCTGGGACAGGCCCAGCTAAACGCAAAGATCATATATCGCATATTTTAAGGAGGTCAAGACATGAAACTGGAAAAATTGCAGTACACAGTGGAAAACGGCATCGGTGTCGTGACTATGAACTACATGAAGAACCTCAACGCCATCGACGAGCAGATGGCTGATGAGCTCATGTACGTCGTAGAAACCATGGAGAAGGACCCCAATGTCAGGGTAGCCGTATTCAAGGGCTCCGAAAAGGCTTTCTCGGCCGGCGGAGACATCGGGTATTTCTATCAGTTGATCAAGGCCGGCGGCAAGGTCAATATGGACGGTCTGATCAGCAAGGTCGGTTCTGTCACCGACGGAATCAAGAAGATGAGCAAACTGGTTATCGCCTCCGTCTGCGGCGCCGCGGCCGGCGCCGGCGTCAGCCTTGCGCTCTCCGCCGACTTCATTGTCTGCGCGGACAACGCCAAGTTCATTATGGCTTTCGTGAATCTCGGCTTGGTCCCCGATACCGGCGGAACCTATCTGCTGGCCAAGGAGCTGGGTGAGAAGCGCGCCATGGAGCTTTGTGCCACCGGACGTCCTATGGGCGCCGAGGAAGCCAAGGCTGCCGGCATAGTTTACCAGGTCGTTCCCAAGGAAGAGCTGGACGCCGCTACCATGAAGCTTGCCAAGAAGTTTGCCGCAGGCCCGCTGCTCTCCTACAAGAATATCAAGAAGCAGGTATATGAAGCCAGCTTCGACGACTACAAAAAGTACCTCGACGAATGCGAGATCCCCACTCAGCGCGAATGCGCCGCCTCCACCGACTTCCAGGAAGGCGTCAAGGCCTTTATGGAGAAGCGCAAGGCCGCCTTCGAAGGCAAGTAATCAAGACGGAACGATAAGAAATTATCGACAATTAAGAGGAGGATAATAAATGGAACATCACGGAGCTTCCCCCGGGCCTGCCGGCCTTGTCGCCTTTGCGGTTGCCTGCTACACGTTCTTCGGCTTATTTATAGGCTTCGTTCCCAGCACGGGTTTACCGATGCTGTCTGCGTGGCTCATGGGTGGTTTTGTAGTACAGATTATTGTTGCGAAAATGGAGCTTGAACATGGAGAGCTCCTAGGCGGCAACGTGTTCTGCTTCTTCCAGGGATTCTTCATGCTCACCGGCGCCATCAGCTGCTTCTTTAAGTGGCTCTGCCCGATTCTGGGTGTGGCTTATGACGTCAGAGTTGAAGGACTCGGATGGGGTGCGTGCACCTTGGCCCTCATTCTCTGGAGCCCCGCGTATTTCAAGAAGTCCAACGGCACTTTCAGCCTCGCGATAATCTCAACCGACATAGCGCTTGTTCTTATTTCCCTCAAGGATCTCGGCTTTATCGGCGGTGCCGCGGTGTCTAAAGTCATTGCATTCGCGCTGCTTATAGCCGGCACCCTCGGCATCTATGTCGCAAGTGCAGTGCAGCTCAACAGCGCATTCGGCAAGACTGTCCTGCCGCTTCTTCCTCCCCTGATCAAGAGCGAGGCAAGCGAAACAGCTTGATTCTTGATGGCTTAATATGAAAGGTGGTAAACTAAATTGCGATCAAAAGTAGTGACTAAAGAAGAAGCCATGGCAAAGGTCCATGACGGCCAGACAATTGCTTTCAGCGACATCCACGGTATGATGGCGGCTGACGAGCTCATCGCTGGAATACTTGAGAAGGGCGTCAAGGACATCGTCGCCATCTCCATCTCCGGCGGTAACCCCGGCGAAGGCGTCGGCCTGCTGATCGGCGCAAAGCGCGTTAAGAAGCTCATCACAACCCACACCGGCCTGAACCCCGAAGCTGTTAAGCAGCTGTTCGCCGGCGAGCTCGAGGTCGAGTACAACCCCATGGGCACATGGGTAGAGCGCCAGCATGCAGCTGCTGCCGGACTCGGCGGCTGCCTGACCCCCACCGGTGTCGGCACCGAGGTCGAAGAAGGCAAGCAGAAGCTCACCCTCGGCGGCAAAGAGTATCTGCTCGAGCTGCCCCTGCCCTCAGATGTTGCTATCATCAAGGCGACGAAGGCCGACACCGCCGGCAACGTCCATTTCAAGATGAATGCAATCAACTACAATGACACCATGGCTCTGGCCTCCAAGTTCGTCATCGTTGAGGTCGAGGAGCTTGTTGAAGTCGGCGAGCTTGGCCCCGAAGAAATCGACCTCCCGGCACCCGTCGTCGATATGGTATATCTCAGAACCGGTGAGAAGAAGTACCTGCCGAAGATGTGGCAGCGCCTGAAGGCAAAAGCAGAAGGAGGTAAATAATTATGGCATTGACTGGACGTGCACTGATAGCAGCTCGCTGCGCTAAGTTTTTCAAGGACGGAGATTTCGTCAACCTTGGCATAGGCGTTCCCCTGCTGTGTGTCAACTATCTTCCCGAAGGTGTGCAGCTCTGGCTCGAGACCGAGATCGGTGCTGTCGGCAGCGGCTCTTCCCCCAAGTGGAGCGATGCTGACCCCGACGTGTTCGACGCTGGCGGACAGCCCGCCACCCTTATTTCCGGCGGCAGCGTCTGCAACCTGCAGCGCTCATTCACCTTCATCCGCGGCGGCCACATTGACGCCACCGTCCTCGGCACCCTTGAAGTGGATCAGGAAGGCAATATCGCCAACTGGAAGATCCCCGGAAAGCTCGCCCCGGGCATGGGCGGCGCCATGGACCTCTGCGCCGGCGTCAAGAAGATCATTGTCGCCACCGACCACTGCGAAAAGAGCGGATCTTCCAAGATCCTGAAGAAGTGCACCCTGCCCCTGACCGGTGTCAAGTGCGTAACTGACATTGTCACAGAGAGATGCTACTTCGAAGTCGGCCCCCACGGGCTGATACTCAGAGAACTGGCTCCGGGCTACACCGTTGAAGACATCCGTGCGTGCACCGAGGCTGATTTCACTGTTGCCGACAAGGTCGGCGTAATGGAATAATTCAGGGCCGAAAAATAAAATCTCAGAAGCAGGCCCTCTAAGGGCCTGCTTCTGAAGCTGAGGAGACAAATATGAGTCTCGCTATATATCCTGGCAATTTCGACCCGCCCACGCTAGGGCATCTGGGCATCATCAGAAGAGCTGCATCGATATTCGACGAAGTCAAAGTCTGTGTGATGAAAGATGATGCCAAGGCTGGCGCCATGTTCACACCGGACGAGCGTGTTTGCCTGATAAGTGAGATCACAGAGGATTTTGATAACGTTACAGTCTCCGCCTTCAGCGGACTTCTGGCGGATTATATCGAAGAGTTTGAAAACCCGGTCATTATCAGAGGCCTTCGCGCCATAACGGATTTTGACTACGAGTTTCAAATGGCGCAGGTCAACAAAAAGCTCAATCCCAGACTTGAAACCATGTTCTTGATCGCGGACAACAGCTACACCTATCTGAGTTCCAGCGTGGTGCGGATGCTTGCGAAATTCGGCGGGAAGCTC
>DIRC01000023.1:9751-27500 GCA_002427465.1 Clostridiales bacterium UBA5446
GCTCGATAGAGTACCGATCAAGTTCAAGCGCAACGAAGTGAACTCAGCATCACTATCCTGCAAAATGAGGCAGAATACACGGAATTGATACTTAAAATAGAGAGACAGCATCTTCACAAACTGGAAGGTGCTGTTTTTAATGTTCAGCACAGAAAGGGAAGGTCCCCTGCGCTGGGGATGCGGCTGCCGCCGTGCGATATGATTGGTTGAAGGCGCGAGTCGGCAATGTGCAAATTATAATGGTATTGCCGCTCTCCGTTCCCAAAGCCCTCTGCCCATGGTTTGCGCATATATCCAGAATATCTTTGCACAAATATGGCGCTTTTAGGATCATGCGCCAGGCAGAATAAATACCTCTGCTTTATCGCAAATTATCTTCGAGGTGATTTTATTTTGCGTAAAGCCATGATTTTTTTGTTTTTGTGCGTATGTCTTGCTTCATCGGCAGGAGCAGCGCCGGTATCGCCTGAAATTACCGCGCAGCCCGGGCAGGTGAATCCGTACAAGACCCGTTCCGAACTTCTGATGGACGCGGCAAATTATACCGGCGTTTTTACGCCGGAACAAGCGGCGGAGGTGTGGGCAAAGGGACTTGAAATGCGCAGCGCCGCCATGCAATACACTGTGATGACCGAACAGCTGAAAAAAGAATATGCCGGGCAGCTTGACGCCCTGCGTTCAAATTGGGTGACAGGCATGTCAAGTCCTTCGGTACAGGGCCACATGATTACAAAGGTAAACAGAGCGGACGGCACGCACGCTGAGATCAGCCTGAAAATTGAAACATGGGCCGCATGCAGTCCATCCGAGCTTTATGACGCAAAGCTATGGCTGATCCGCGAAGGAGAGTTCTGGCGCATTGACCGCATTTGGACAGATGAAAGGCTGTATCCTTACACGTTTTACAAGCCCTGAAAGCCGGCAATATGTTGAAACAGCCAGACGTTTCGGCGTTCCCTGCGCCGTATGCATAAATAAGTATAACGGCAATGCCGCCGCCAACGAAATCGAAAGCTGCTGCGCGGTTTATAGATCACGGTCGCCGGGGGAATCCCTTATGATAAAAGCTATTGTTCTTCTTCGTAATCCGGGCCTTGTCCGGCGTCTATGGGAGGCTGCCCGGCGGCGCCTCCGTGCGCTTCGCCGGAAGCCTCCGGAGTAGTGGTTCCGCCGCTGCCCCGAGCCTCGGGGACAGGGCCGGCGGCGCTCATAACCGAATCGCTGCTATGCTCGTGCTTTGATTTCGGGATTATCCAGTTGACGAGAAGCGCCACCACGATGCCGATGAGGGTTTCAAGCGTGCGGTTGGCGGCGTATTCAAGGGCGCTTGCGTCGCCGATCCGCATCACGGTCACACTGAGAAAGACAATGCATGAAAAGGCGGTTGTGGACGGCTTGCGTATCAGCAGCGTGATCTCCATCAGGGGGATAAGCATAAGCGCGATGATCAGGTAATAGAACGGGAGATTGTTGATCACACCGGATAATTGTGAAAAGAAAAGGCAGATGGCGCCCAGGGCTCCGCCTATGATGGTGCCGATGATCCTGTTAAATGCAAAGAGCAGGCTTTTATCCTTGGTGGACTGCATGCAGATGATGACGGTAATCATGGAAAAAACGATGGATACGCCGCCACGGAGGTAGCCGATGATTGCGCAGATATATACAGCTATGACAGTTTTTATGATTCGAAGGCCGACGTGCAGCTCCGGTTTTTCGTTCGTGTCAAAAAAATGGAAATTTCTCATATTTGTTCAATGGCGTTGCGCCAATTCGCTCCTATCTGGTAAGATGATATTGACCCGGCAGTCCGGGATGCCTAAAGAGGCATTCTGCCGATTGATCAAGAGGTCTGCAATAAAGAAAGGCGCGGACGCAGCCGAGTTTATCGTATTATAGCCGAAAAAGCAAGGGAGCTGACTATGCGACTGTTTATTGCCGTTAACTTTGACGGGCAGACAAAAGAAAATCTGCTGCTATTGCAAAGCCGCCTGCGAAAGTTGGGATCGGGAAGCTTCTCCCGGCCTGAAAACCTGCATCTGACCCTGGCCTTTCTGGGCGAGGTCGCCCCCCGGCGTGTGGCAGTGATCTGCCGTCTGATGGATCAGATAACCTTTTCAGTTTTGCGCCTTACTTTTGACCATTTAGGCTGCTTTAAGCGGGAGGGGGGAGACATCTGGTGGGCAGGGCTTGCCCCGAACAGGGCGCTGACTGATTTGCAAGAGGAGCTGTCCCGGCGGCTCACGGACGCGGGCTTTCCATTAGAGTGTCGTCGTTTCTCCCCACACATCACCCTGGCTCGGCGGGTTGTGCTGATGGAAGAACCCGATAAAAACAAGCTGTTGGAAGCGCCATTTTCCACGGATGCCGACAGTGTCAGCCTCATGCTGTCGGAAAAAAAGGACGGCAAATTGACGTATACCCAGCAATATGCGGCATACGCGCAAAAGGATTAAACGAAAGACATGCAGCCGCCGGAAATGATAAGCAAACCGCCCGCGTCCAGATAAGACTCATGGGCGGCGAAATTCCATCCTGCGCGCCCGTGAAAAAATGCCCGTTCTTCCTATGGAAGACGAGCGAACTTCCTGCGGCACGGCATTTATTCCAAGGGGGAATCGGTCATCCCCCATCCGTGCCTTACAAAGTTGTCATGATTATACAAGGTAAGCGCGTCAAAGTCAAGAAGCCGGCCCTTTCTGCGGTTGATGGAGTTCAAGTCGCCCGATCTCCGCGGAACGTCAGGCTGAGGATGGCATGACTTATATATGATAACGGCTTATCCAAATATACGGACATGAAAGAAAGTCGTGACCATAACGGCGTACAAAATTGACAGCGAGCACATTTGCTGCGGTATAACCGACAAAAAGCGCGAGACCTGCGCATCTTAAAAAAGGCGTGGATGAAAGCGCTTATGCAAAGGGGCTGATCTTTCGGGAGCCGGACGCAAGGGACAAGGTTGTTGATCGAATATATCCCAGCCGAAAAAGGTATAGTGCTGTATTATACCAGCCAGTGCCACGCCCCGACAAATATGAGCCGGTTGTCGCCTGGCTTGCGAAGGCGCGGGGCGCTTACATAAAACAAAGGCGCAGGCGCACTTTGCGCCTGCGTCTTTTACGACCTATAGCCTTATGGCGATTTGTTATTCTGCCTCGTCCTGAGGTGGCTTCTCTGAAGGCCGGCTGTCCGGCGAACTTTTCGTCTGGGCATGAAGCATGGCAATCAGGCTGAATACAAAGACAGCGCAGCCGGCGCAAAGCGTAAGGACGCCGGCAGGCATATTCCAGCCCTTTTCCCCCGACATCATCAAAATGCCGCCGATGAACAGCAGGCTGCCCGCCAGCATCGCCGGAACATACAGAACATAGTTTTTCTTTTTCATCATGTATCCTCCATATTCCAGGGTTATACAAATTCCTGATTAGAAATATACCATACGGAGGGCTCGAAAGAAGGATAACTGAGATAAATCATGGAAAGTTGAATCAGCCGGCCGCGATGCGGCAGGCGGCCTGGGGGTCAGCCAATTGCCGGATGTCCTGAATAACGATTAGATAAACTGTTTAATCTCCGTCACGTTTTTTTCCTCAAACTTGAGCAGCCGCTGCATGAGATCGCGGCCGGCGGGTTCGGCATCCTGGTACTTTCGCAGATTTCTAAGGGCCTGGATAATCCCCATTGTGCTGCCGACCGTCATCATTTCCGCGATATGGGAGCTGGATTTGTCGGTCAGCGTCTGCATATTGATCATCAGATACGTTTTCATTTTTTCAAGGGCGCCGATGCCCTTTTCATCATAACCGTTTTGGCGGAGCAATTGATCAGCCGCCCTGTGAATGGCTTCATATTCGTCATACTGGGACTGCATCTGCCGCCTGAAATTGGCGTCCTCGCAGAATTCGAGCAGCTGCTTTATCGTGATAACGCCCATCTGAGAGTTTTGGTAGATAAAATTGAGAAGTTCGGCATTTCCCTGCATAGTATCACGCTCCTTTATGTTAGTGTGCGCGATACGAGTTCAAAGCATTCAGGAGAATCCTGCGGCAGGCCCCGCCGCAGCGTGAAGGCCCGGTGATTTTGTTTTGGGCGCAGGGTCTGTCATGCCGGCGCAGGCGCCGCCGGCGATCGCCCAGAGATACAGGCTTGCCACCGTGGCGCAGGGGGAATACCGGCGCTGGTATTTGGCAAAAAGCCGGGGCGTGATTTTGCGATGGCGGTAAAGCATCCGCAATCCGCGCTGGATGGCCAGGTCATCCCAGCTGAGGATATCCGGCCGCTGCATGGAAAAGATCATGAGCATTTCCGCCGTCCAGGGGCCGATCCCCCTGAGCCGGGTCAGCCGCGCGCAAACCGCGTCATCCGGCAGAGTGTGCAGTTCGGCCAGATCCAAGCCGCCGTTCACTATGCTGTCGGCCGCTTCTTTAATGTAAGTTGCCTTCCGCATGGATATTCCGCAGGCCTGCAGCGTTTCCGCCGGCGCCGCCCCGAGGGTTTCCGCCGTGAATGGCGAAAAGCGCTCCGCCATACGGCGCCAGATCGTCTCCTGCGCCTTTGTGGAAATCTGCTGCCCTACAATGGCGTTGACCAGCGCCATGAACAGATCGGGGATGACTCCGCGATGGATATACCCGATTTCATCAATTGCGGCGCCCAATATGGGGTCCCGGGATTTGAGCCATTGAATTTCCTTATCGCCATATTCGAAATACCGGGCGTCAGGCATGGCGTTTTTCCAGCTCCAGCAAAAGCTTCTTTATGGGCAGCCCCCCGCCATAGCCCGTCAGGCTGCCGTCCCGGCCCACGACACGGTGGCAGGGTACAATGATGGCGATGGGATTGCGGTTGTTGGCCATACCAACCGCCCGGCAGGCTTTCGGGCTTCCGGTCTCAACGGCCACATCCTGATAGCAGCGTGTTTCACCAAAAGGGATGGCCTGCAGGGCCTTCCAGACGGCGACCTGAAACGCTGTGCCCTGTAAATTGAGCGGCAGGTCAAAGACTTTCCGCCTGCCCTCAAAATATTCCGCAAGCTGCGCCGCCGCCTGCCGGATCAGCGGGGTCTCGGCAGCCGCGTAGCCGTCAGGGGTTTTCTCGCTGCAAAAAAACACGTGGGATATTGCACCGTCGTCTTCGGCAATCCCGATTTTGCCCACGGGATAATCGTAAAAGAATACGTTTTTCATCAGGCCCCTCCTTGTTTTTTCATAATGTTTCGTCCATTATACCGTACCGGGGCAAGCCTTGCCTAGAGGCGGCGCACAATTTTCTGACGTTTTTTTTGCGGCGGCGAAGCGCCGGACACGGCTGTTTCTAATATCTGCCGCTGCGCTTTGCCTGTTGAATATTTGACAAGCAATGCCCTGCGAGGGTATAATTTGATTATACAATATAAAAACTGTGCCGCGCAAAGAGAGAAATGGCCATAGGGTCAATAAGGCGGATTGTTAGGGGGGTGGAGCATGAAAATCTCATTGTCGCAGGAGCAGCGGCCCGTTTTGGGTCAGAAAATGCAAATGTCCATGCAGCTTTTACAGATGAACGCCATGGAGCTTGACACGCACCTGCGCAATCTGGCCCTTGAAAATCCGCTGATCGATATTAAGCCGCCGGAATCAGGGATCGAATGCTCGCTGCGGGCTGTACCGACCGGCAGCCGGTCAAAGTCGAAGCAGGACGGCGATGCCCCGGAGTTTCTGCGCCCCGCACAGAATTACGAGTCGCTCCGGGATTCGATCCGGGAGCAGATCGCCGGACTTCGCGTCCCCGAAATGATGCGCAGGGAGCTGTCCTATCTGTCGGGGGAAATGGACGAGCGGGGGTATCTTCCGCCGGACTGCATCCAGCCGTCGATTTTTTGCAGCTCCCGGGAAAGGTATGAAAACGCCGTCAAGGTGTTCCAGTCTCTTGAGCCGGCCGGCGTCGGCGCCCGCAGCCTTTCGGAGTGCCTATGCATCCAGCTTCGCCGGAAGGGCTGCGAGGACGACCTGCCATATACAATCTGCGGCGGCTACCTGGACCGGCTGGCAAAGGGGCAGCTCAACCATATTTCGAAGGCTCTGGGCGTGCCGATTCGGCGCGTAGCCGAGGCGAAGGAAATCATCGCCGGTCTGGAGCCACGCCCTTCCAACGGGTTTAGCGACGGGGAAGAGATCCCATACGTACTGCCGGACGTGGAGATCATAGAACGGGAAGAGGGCTTTATACTCGTCACAGCGGACAAATATCTCCCGACCTGTACAATAGACGCCTATTACTCCGAGATGGCCGAGAGCGAACGGCTATCAGACGAGGAGAGGGAATATTTCCGCGAAAAGCTGGCGCAGGCCAAATGGGCTATCGATTGCGTGCGCCGCCGCAGGGACACGCTGGTTTCCTGCGCCGAAGCCATCGTTCGGGCTCAGTCCCGGTTTTTCAGGGACGGCCATTCGCCCCTGCGCCCCCTTACCATGACGGCGCTTGCGGAAACCCTCGGCGTAAACGTATCCACCGTTTCCAGGGCGGTGAACGGAAAATACCTGCTCTGCCGATGGGGAACATTCCCTTTTTCCGACTTCTTTGCGCCGGAAATCCACAGCGGGAACGGCGGAACCAGCTTTGACGCCATTTCCGAAATTAAGACGATCATCGCCGATGAGAACACGGGCAAGCCGTTTAGCGACCGGAAGATCGCGGAAATGCTGGCGCAAAAGGGCCTGAAGGTCTCCAGGCGAACCATAGCAAAATACCGTGAGCGCGAAATGATCCCGCCGGCTTCCGCCAGGCGCTCGGGCCGGCGCTGAGACCGGTTCGCTTCTTCATTTGCCGATAAAACGGGAAGGTGCCTTTATCCCAATAAAAGGCCCTTCCCCTTTGCCGTCGGAAATGTAATTTAAATCGCGTGGGTTATGTCTTTTTCCCAAACTTCTCCTCGGCCATTTCATCGAGGAATTTGTATGTATCCGGCATGGCCGGCGTAACTTTAATGCCGGCGATCGGCCACGGATACCGGCCAATCCCGCTCTTGTGGGTTGCCGTCAGTCCCTCCACAAGGTCGTCGACTCTGGAGCCGTGGAGGGAGAAAATCATTTCATCGTCTGCCGTCAGGGCAAATACCTTTTCCCCTCCTCCCGGAACGGTGAAGCTGAAACCTTTTTTCAGGTAAGGCGCCACAATCTCGGAAATGCAGGCGCACCGTCCCGAAGCCGTTGACGTGACAGGCTCGCTGGTGCAGTATGCAGCGCCCTGGATCAGTCTGGCCGCCTGTCCGGGGTTTACATAGATCATGACCACATCGGGTTCAAACTCCGCCTTGTCCAGCGGCGCGAGGATAATTCTGTCATACATCCCTTCGGGAAGGCGAGGCAGCAGGGCTTCGGCTTTTTTTGCCCCTTCGAGCGTTTTTGCGTAGATGGGATAAATGATTTCGCCTTCCCGCTGCTTTTCCGTATAAGGGATTGCCCCAAAATACGCAAGCTGCGGTCCGCAGGCACAGTCTTCCATGTCGAACCCCATGACCCATCCGAATTTTCTCACGATGGCATACCCCTGACACAGCGTGAGCTTGCATCCCAGGGCAGTCGGGCGGCGAACTTTCATCGGATAAGGCTCATCCTTCAGGAATTTGAGCGCAACCGGAAAGGTAAGCGGCCGGATATAGGTGGCTAACGCCTGGCTGAGCTTTTCGGCTTGTGAATTCATTATTCATACCCCTTTCATAAATGCACAACGAATATAGACATTCCCCTTTAACAATTGTAATATATTCCAAAATGAAACGCAAGATGACATATGAAATGATTTTCAGGCCCATTTAGTTGATAAACCGGGGTTGCTGCCTTAAAATGAAAGATCATATTCGCGTCTTCAGGAGAGCGGTTGAGGAGATTTTATGATAAAAAAGCTTTTATCCAGCGTTCGTGAATACAAAAAGGACACCATTCTTTCTCCGGTATATGTCACCTTTGAATCGATTCTTGAAATCATCATTCCTACACTGATGGCTTTTCTGATCGACAACGGGATAAACCAGAAAAATATGCCCTATGTTTTGCAGATCGGGCTTGCCCTGGTCGCTGCAGCGGCGCTGTCCCTGCTGACGGGTGTTCTCGCCGGGCGCAGCGCGGCGGTCGCCTCGGCAGGATTCGCAAAAAACCTGCGCCGCGATATGTTTTATCGCGTGCAGAAATTTTCGTTTTCCAACATCGACAGGTTTTCGACGGCAAGTCTCATCACAAGGCTGACCACCGACGTGACCAATGTGCAAAACGCCTATCAGATGGTGGTGCGCCTTGCCGTGCGCGCTCCGCTGATGATCGTGTTTGCCCTGATTTTCGCGTTCAGAATCGATTCGCGCCTGTCGCTGATTTTTCTTGCCGCCATCCCCGTTCTGGGCACGGGGCTTCTGCTGATCATGTCCCGCGTGCATCCGGTGTTTGTGCGTGTATTTGAAACCTATGATAAGCTCAATAACGTGGTTCAGGAAAACCTTCACGGTATCCGGGTGGTAAAATCCTATACCCGGGAGGACTATGAAGAAAAAAAGTTTGAAAAAATCTCCCGATCCATCTTCCTGGACTTTGTCAAGGCGGAAAAACGCCTGTCCTTCAATATGCCCCTGATGCAGGCCTGCCTTTATACAAGCATGATCCTGCTGTCATGGTTTGGCGCGAAGGCCATTGTCGCCAGCGGGAACAACGCTGCCCTTGGGCTTTCCACGGGCGGGCTGACAAGCCTGATTACTTACGCCATGCAGATTTTGATGAGCCTGATGATGCTCTCCATGGTCCTGGTGATGATTATCATCTCCCGTGCGTCTGCGGAAAGAATCGTGGAAATTCTGGATGAGGAAAGCGATCTGCAAAACGGCGCCGAGCCTGTCCGCGTGGTCCGGGACGGCTCCGTCACCTTTGAGGACGTGTCGTTTGCCTATACCAGAAAAGCCGATAAACCGGTTCTGGACGGCATTAACCTTTCCATTGCTTCGGGAAAAACTATCGGCATTATCGGCGGAACAGGCTCGTCAAAATCAAGCCTTGTGCAGCTCATTCCCCGTCTTTACGACGTGATGGGCGGGAAGGTCGCCGTTGGCGGCGTCGACGTGCGGGACTATGATCTTGACGCGCTCCGGAACCAGGTGGCCATGGTGCTCCAGAAGAACGTTCTGTTTTCCGGGACCATCAGGGAAAACCTTCGCTGGGGCGACGAAAACGCCACGGAGGAGGAGTTGGTCCGCGCCTGCCGCATTGCCCAGGCCGACGGCTTTATCCGCGAGTTTCCGGAGCAGTATGACACCTACATAGAGCAGGGCGGCGCCAATGTGTCCGGCGGTCAGCGGCAGCGGCTCTGTATTGCCCGGGCGCTGCTTAAAAAGCCCAAGATCCTCATTTTAGACGATTCCACCAGCGCGGTGGACACCAAAACGGACAGTCTGATCCGGCAGGGGTTACGGCAGGCGCTTCCGGAAACGACCAAGATCATCATCGCCCAGCGGGTTGCTTCCGTGCAGGACGCCGACATGATTGTGGTGATGGATGACGGCAGGATCAGCGAGGCGGGCACCCATGAGCAGCTGCTTGAAAGCAGCGCCATTTACCGGGAAGTCTACGAATCCCAGAACCGAGGTGATTTGGCCCATGACTAAAAAAGCGAATCAAAACAGCCCGGCCGGGGCCGGGAGGCTGTCCGCCCGGCGGTTTAAGCCGGGAACCATAAAAAGGCTGTTTTCCTATATGGCGGAGTATAGGCTCCGGATGGTTTTTGTCGCCGTATGCATCCTGCTGAGCGCGGCTGCCGGTGCGGCGTCTTCGCTGTTTCTCAAAACGCTGATCGACGGGCACATCATCCCCCTGCTGGGGCAGGAGACTCCCGCGTATGCCGATCTGCTGCGGGCCATCCTGATGATGGCCGGCATTTATCTTACGGGCGTCCTGGCCACGTTATGCTATAACCGGACCATGGTGAACATTGAGCAGGGTACGCTGAAAAAAATCAGGGACGCCATGTTCAGGCACATGCAAACTCTGCCGATCCGCTATTTCGATACACATACCCACGGCGACGTAATGAGCCGCTATACCAACGATACCGACACCCTGCGCCAGGCCATTTCCCAGAGCTTTCCACAAATGCTTTCGTCATCCGTCACCGTAATGGCGGCGTTTTGCGCTATGCTGTATCTCAGCGTTGGGCTGGCGCTTTTCGTGGCGGTCTTCGCCCTGGTTTTGCTGAAAGTCATGAAAATGCTGGTGGGCCGAAGCAGCAAGTATTTTATCAGGCAGCAAGCCGATCTGGGAGAGGTCAACGGGTACATCGAGGAGATGATAAGCGGCCAGAAGGTCGTCAAGGTGTTCTGCCATGAGGAAAGTGCCAAAAGGGTATTCGACGAAAAGAACGAAGTGCTTTGCCACAGCGCTACCCAGGCCGGCAAATATGGCAATATAACTATGCCGGTGGTAGGCAATATGGGATATATGCTCTATGTGCTTCTTGCCATCGTGGGTGGAGCGGCAGGCATCGCGGAGCTGCCGAACCTGAGCCTCACCGGGATCAATACCCTGACCATCGGTACAATCGTGTCTTTTCTGACCCTTTCCCGCAGCTTCATTAATCCAATCGGTCAGATTTCCATGCAGTTTAACATGGTGGTCATGGCTCTGGCCGGGGCGTCGCGGATCTTTGACCTGATGGATGAGGAAAGCGAGCAGGACGCGGGCTATGTCACCCTCGTGAATGCCAAAACCGAAAACGGGGCGCTTAAAGAGTGCGACGAACGCACCGACTGCTGGGCATGGCGGCATCCGCGCGGCGACGGTACGGTGACCTATACGCCCCTGCGGGGAGAAATCCGTTTCTATGACGTGGATTTCGGATATGAAGAAAACAACATGGTTTTGCACAACATTACGCTTTACGCGGAGCCGGGGCAAAAGGTGGCTTTTGTCGGCGCCACCGGTGCGGGAAAAACCACCATCACCAACCTTATCAACCGGTTTTATGACATTGCGGACGGAAAAATCCGGTATGACGGCATCAATATCAACAAGATCAAAAAAGACGATCTCCGCCGCTCTTTGGGAATTGTGTTGCAGGATGTGAACCTGTTCACCGGGACGGTCATGGACAACATCCGGTATGGAAAACTGGACGCCACCGACGAGGAATGTATTGCGGCCGCCAGGCTGGCCAATGCGGACGGTTTCATCCGTATGCTGCCCCAGGGTTATCAGACTGTGCTGGAGGGGGACGGAAGCGGCCTTTCCCAGGGGCAGCGGCAGCTTATCTCCATCGCCCGTGCAGCCGTGGCGGACCCTCCCGTGATGATTCTGGACGAGGCCACCTCATCCATTGATACCAGGACGGAGGCCATTGTTCAAAAGGGTATGGACGCGCTGATGAAGGGCAGGACGGTATTTGTCATTGCCCACCGGCTGTCTACCGTGCAGAACTCCGACGTGATCATGGTTCTGGAGTACGGGCGCATTATCGAGCGGGGAAGCCACAGCCAGCTGATCGCGCAGAGGGGCAAATACTATCAGCTTTATACAGGCGCCTTCGAGCTGGAATAAGGCAGGTTTTCAGGCAAAAAGCAGACCTTACCATATGGTAAGGTCTGCTTTTTTTAGTCAGTTTTCGGCGCGCAGCCGGCCGTCTTCCGGGGCGGGGTCCTCGTCCAGGGTCACGAAGTACCGATAGAACGGGAGGAGAAACGAAAACCCCTGGACTATTCGATCCGTCAGCGCCGGCGAAAATACCGCCTCTCCGATAGGCTCCTCGTGGATGAGGGAAAACGTCTTTTTATTGTACCATTCGGCCAGGGGCAGTCCGGCTTCCCGTTTCGGCCGGGCATAATCGTCCCCCTCCAGAATGAATTCATCCTGCCGGAGCAGGGTTCGGTTCAGCTTTGCCAGGGGTTCGGGGCCGCCGTCGATACGGGCGCGCAGCTTTGACATGGTGAGGGGCTTCGCGCGATAGTAACCCAGGCCGTAGGACCAGGTCTCGGGCGCCAGCTCAAACCAGAACACGGGCTTGTCCGTCCAGGCCTCGTCCTGTGGGCGAAGCGTGAACCAGAGGTGATCCTTATAGGGACCTTCGCCGCGCAGGCGCCGCGCATCGCGATAAATGCGCGAAATGTGCAGGTGCAGCGCCGGGTCAGCCCGGGAAGCCCCGAGGCCGCCGAAGACTTCCCGGGCCAGCAGATGCATGGGTTTTTCCAGCACGGTCTTATATTCGTCCTTATGCGCTTCAAACCAGCGCTTTTCATTGTTGAAGCGAAGCGCCCACATAAAGTCTATGGTTTGCTGGGTGAACCCCTGAAACATCGTATTTTCCTCCGGAGAAAGTGTTTTTTCAGTATATACGCCCCGGCGGAAAAATTCAAGGTTAACGGCTCACGCGGCCGCCTCATTTTGCAGGGCGTTGGCTGTCAGCTCGGCATACTGTTCCCCGGTAAGGTCATAGTCGTAAAACAGCTGGTAATACCGGGTGACTTCAGTCTGAAGGTCGTAATCCACATAGTCCGGGTACAGAAGGGTGCCCAGCCAGAGCATACCCAGATAGCGCTGAACGGACGGAGGGGAGCTGAGCCAGCCATAGGGGCCGTTGGGGGTCTCGTAATAGTCGCCGGAACTGATAGCGGGGACATTCTGCCAACTGGGATCGGCGCTGACGTCGGCATATACGCTTTCGGGGGCGAAGATGATCACCTGGGGATTCCAGAGAAGGATCTGTTCCAAATCTACCTCGTTGCCCATGCCGGAGGAGGCGACGTCGGAGAGGACGGCCAGGTTGTCCGCCATCATGTCGATTGTCTCGCCGTGGAAGGAACCTTTGGCGATTACATTGATGCCCTTGTCCCCCAAACAGTAAAGGAGGGCCTTGCGGGCGTCGTCGCCGTCCACCTGTGCCATGATGTCGGTCATTTTGGTCAAGGTCTCCTGGCAGAAGGACGCCAGTTCTTCCGCCTTTTCCGTCTTTCCGGTCAGATCGCCCAGAAGGCGGTAGGCCTCCGGTGCGGTGGCGACGGTAGCGTCAATATGGACAAAGGGGATGCCCGTCTGTTCGGAAAGGTTATCCATATCCTCGACGATGGTATCCTTGGCCTCGCCCACGTCAATGACCACGTCCGGGTCGGCGGCAAGCAGCGCCTCCAGGTTCATGGTTCCCTTGCCGCCATAGAGCTGCCCCAGGTTCGGCAGGGAGAGGTATTCATCGGGGATGAACCGGGCCGCATCCTCGGAAAAATCCGAGGCGAAACCAACCATCATTTCCGGAGCCAGGGGCAGGACATAGAGCTGGGTCAGGGGGCCGGATACGGCGATCTTCGTGATGGCGCCGGGGAGGGTGACGGTGCGTCCGCAGGAATCGGTAAACTCGCGGGTTTCGGGGGCGGGGGTTGAGACTTCAGTTGGTGCGGGGGTGCTGGTTGCGGCGGGCGTCCCGCCGCAGCCGGCAAGAAGCGTCAAGGCGAGACAGCAGACAAGAATCCGAATGAAAGTGCGCTTTTTCATTTAATATCCAACCTTTCCGCTGCGCTTTAAGCCTTAAAGGTCATAGGCCCGGGCTTGGCACAGCAATAAATTGCATAGTGAGAGGGGCGTTGGAGCAGAAACAGGGCGGCAGGGAAATTACCGGACGATCACGCCGGGGGTGCAGACGCGGACCTTGTCCCCAAAAAGGCTCGAAACCGCCACGTCCACACCGTACAGCTCCCGCATGAGCTTTTCGTCCAGAATATCCTTGGGCGGCCCCTGGCAGAGCACGCGGCCGTCCTTGAGGGCGAGAACCCGGTCGGAAAACATGAAGGCCTGCTCAGGATTATGGGTCGTCTGGATGACGGTATAGCCTTCCCGGGCCAGGGCGCGGGCCTGGGCTAGGACGAGAACCTGGTTGCCGAAGTCCAGGTTGGCGGTGGGTTCGTCCAGCATGAGCACGGGAGCCTGCTGGGCCAGTGCGCGGGCAATAAGTGTAAGCTGACGCTCGCCGCCGCTTATGCGGTGGAAACAGCGGTCCCTGAGGTGGGCGACGCCGATCTTTTCAAGGGCCTGCTCGGCCCGGGCCACATCCTCGGCCCGGGGGGAGGAAAAGGCGGACAGGCCGGCGGTTGTGCCCATAAGCACAATATCCAGCACGCTGTAATTGAACGCGGGGCTGGAATGCTGGGGGATATAGGCAACCAGCCGGGCCATCTCGCGGATGGAAAGGGTTTCGGCGTCCCGGCCCATGATGACGATCCGCCCGGTGTAGCCCCGCAAAAGCCCCAGCACGCAGCGAAAAAGTGTGCTCTTTCCGACTCCGTTGGGGCCGAGGATGGAGAGGAACGCGCCGGAGTCGGCCGTGAAGCTCACGTCCCGCAGCACGGCATGGCCGCCGTAGGCAAAGGACAGGTTCTTCACTTCGACACTCAATATACTTCCCTCCTTCCCGAGATGAGCCATAGAAACAGCGGCGCGCCGACAAAGGCTGTCAGAATGCCGATCGGAATTTCCGACGCCAGCAGGTTTCTTGAAATGTTGTCCACAATCAGCATGAAAATGCCGCCGCCCAGCATGGTTGCGGGCATGAGCCGGCGGTAATCCGAGCCAACGATGCGGCGCATCATATGGGGGACGATCAGTCCCACCCACTGAATCATGCCGCTGACCGAAACGGCGGCGGCAGTTACCAACGTCGCGCAGATGATGACGGCCAGGCGCACCCTGTTTGCGTCCACACCTATGGCCCGTGCCTCGTCGTCGCCCATTGTAAGGACGTTGAGGCGCCAGCGCAGAAGAAGAAGCGGCACAAGCCCCAAAAGCATGGGCCATATCACGAACCGGACCTCGGCGGAGGTGGTTCCGGCGAGGCTGCCCATCAGCCAGTAAGTAATGGCCGGCAGCTTGTTTGTAGGGTCGGCCACAAGCTTGATAAAGGAGGTTCCGGCCTGGAACAGGGAGCTGATCATAATCCCCGAGAGAACGAGGCCGAGCACCCTGTCGCCCTTTGCCCGCTTACTTACCCGGAACATGAGCGCTACGGTCAGAAGGCTCATGGTAAAGGCCGAGAAGGTGACGGCCAGGCTGGGAAGGCCGGCATACAGGGCCAGGGCTGCGCCGAATCCCGCACCCGCGGAGGCTCCGAGAATATCCGGCGAGGCCATGGGGTTCTGGAAAACCCCCTGATATGCGCCGCCCGCGGCGCAGAGGCATATGCCGACCAGGCCGGCCAGGATGATCCGTGGCAGGCGGATGTTCCATACCGCGGCTTCCATATTATCCGTCCAGAATTGGGTGATGGGAAAAATCTTGGACAGAAGGATACCGAACAGCTCCTTGGGGGGGACCGGGTACCGGCCGAGCAGGAAGGACGCGATGATGACGGCCAGGAGCAGGACGGCAAGGGCGGCGATAGCCACTCCGCCGGGAACGCGGCCCTTTTCGCCGGTACGCAGTTTTCCCGTTTTCGCAGGCGGCCTTGTTATCCTTTCCTGCATGCTCAGTCTCCTTTCAGCAAGAACGTCTTTCCGAAGGGATACGGCGGCCCGGGTACACGGCCTTGTACATGGGCGCGCATGGCGGCGGCGTCTGTCACAATCATGCCTGCCAGCCGGGAAAAGCCCAGATTGAGCAGGGCAGGGCACATGGGGACCGTAGGCCCGGTAAGTATCGTGCAGGCGTTTTTGCAAAGCGCCATCAGATGGGGAAGCGTCTTATTCACGAGAGTGCTGCCGGTGATGAGCACCACGTCGCATTCCGGCAGGAGAAAATCGCAGGCGGAGTCCGGCCAGTCGCCGGGCTGGGGATTCCGCTCCAGGATATAGACCTGCCGCGCGCCAAGAAGGGTTTCTGCGGGCATCTTAAGGTGGCCGACAATGCCTACGGTCTTCCCCGACAGGTCAAGCCCGCGGGTGCAGTAGTTGCCGTAGGGCTCTTCTGCGCCAAGGGCGGCCATCCGCGCCGGCGTGTTGTAATAGGCGTTCGCCGCCGCCATGCCCAAGCCCGCCTCCTCAAGGTTCCAGCTTTTGACGGCCCCGGCCGACGCGCTGACGGGCAGGCCGTCGACGCCGCCGGGAAACATGGGCGGACGCTGATTCCAGGGCGTGGTCATCGCCAGGCCCAGGCCGCCGGAATCCGTCTCGGCCAGCGTCCAAAAATCGCCCGCCAGCGCGCGCGTCACTCTTTCGTTCTCCGGCAGTCCGGAGAGCAATGCATCATAGATTTCCCACATTGGGCGTCACCCTCTCTTTATCCCTGCGCAAACTGGCTTGCCCAACGGCGCAGGATGGATTCCGCCGCGGCGTCCCCGCGGCCTGTGGTGGGCAGAATCAGCGTGCCGGGATCGTCTCTGAGCATGGCGTACAGCCGGTTCCTGGCTGGTATGAAGGACTCCGGCAAATGCAGCCGGTTCGAAAGCTCATCGGCGGCGGCGGGTGATTTCAGCACGCCGACGCATGGCGTCGGGGTGGAAAGAAAGCGGGTAAGGGCCGCAAAGAATTCCGGAATAAGAAGCTCGCAGCCGCCAAGCTCGTCCAGCACGGCGAAGGGTGCGGACTCCGCCTCCCGAAGGAGACGGACGGCCTCGGTTCGGAATACGCCGTCGTCCCGCGAAGCGGCCGCTCCGAAAGTGAGAAAGGGGTACGCCGCGTCCGCGTCTGCGGAACACGCCGATAATCGGGCGGGTTTCAGGACAAAACCGGCAAGGCCGCCGTCCGCGTCCGTCACCCGCTGGGTGACGAAACCCCCGGCCCGGGTCCAATTCAGGCCCGGCGTTCTCCTTATCAGTGTGGATTTCCCGCAGCCCAAGGGGCCTTCCAGAAAGATCCGGCTTTTCACATCGCGTTGCGCCTGGCGCGCACGGCAATCATCTGAGCCGCAATGCTGATCGCGATCTCCGCCGGGGTCTCGGCCCCGATCTTAAGGCCGATGGGCGTGGTAATCCGGTTCGTGTCCGCCTGGGTAAAGCCCATTGCGTGCAGCGTTTCGAAAACGCCGGCCTTCTTGGCCTGGCTGCCGATCACGCCGATATAGCAGGCCGGGGTTTTAAGGACCTGGGCCTGTATCAGCGTGTCGAAGGCGTGGCCGCGGGTCATGACGCAGACATAATCCTCAGGGCCGATGGGCGCGTACTTCGCAACATCGTTCATGTCGATGACCATAACCTCCTCGGCGTCGGGGAAAAGCGCGCGGCAGGCGAACTCCGGCCGGTCGTCCAGGGCAACGCAGCGAAAGCCCACATGGGTAAGAACGGGCACCAGCTCTTGTCCCACGTGGCCGCAGCCAAAGACGTAAACGCGGCCGGAGGAATGAATTTGCTCGGCATAGAAATCCCTGCCGTCCCGGGTCAGGCGCACCGTGTGGCGGGTCAGGGCCTCCCGTACCCAGGCCGGCGCGTCAATTCCGAAGAATCCGCCCTCGGAGGACCAAAGGCCCAGTCTGCCGCCGTCAGATATTTCGGATATCAGCCAGATATCCCGGCCCTGCGAGAAAAGGCGCTCAGCCTCGTCCGCAACCGCAAGGGTCTGTGCGTCTCCGCCGGGAATGAATCGGAAAAAGATGTTTACCGCCCCGCCGCAGATCATACCGAGATTCTTTACGTCGTCTTTGGTCAATGAGAAATCCCGCTCTTCGGAGGCCTTGTCGCGCAAAACCTCCGCCGCGATGTGCTCGGAGCGGTATTCCACGGCTCCGCCGCCTATCGTGCCGCAGATGCGGCCTTCCCTGCCCACCAGCATACGCGCCCCCACGCCGCGGGGCGTGGCGCCTGAACTGGCGATGACGGTGACGAGAACGAG
>DIRC01000023.1:27753-31079 GCA_002427465.1 Clostridiales bacterium UBA5446
ATGTCCTTTCCGCAGATTGCATTAATCTTTTCGGCAATTCCTGCCGCTGCCGCGTATCGCCTGCCGTGGGCCGAGCGCGCCTCGACAGTGATGCAGCCTCCCAGGCTGGCCGCAAATCGCGTGTCCAAAGGAACAATCGTTCCGCCCAGGCAAAGCTTATCCGCCAGGAAAACCACCCCCGCACCGTCGATGGTCTCGGGGTCTTCGGGATCGTGGTGCTGTCGGATGATCCCGGCGACGCCGGGATAACCGAGATTTTCAAGCAGGGCGGCCCCGGCGGCCGCATGATGATCATCGCGGCGGGAAATGTCATGAAGCATTGCGGCGGCGAAGATCTGATCCGCGTCCAGATCCATGCCGGCCGCGGCCAGGGCGCGGGTGATGCGCAGGGCCTCCTTTGCCACCGCCCGGCTGTGGGATAGGAGGTTCGGCGGCGTATCCAGGGCGGCAAGCAGGCGCAGGCAAACATTCTCGTCAAGGGGCGGGCGGGGCGAAACGCCCACATCCTCCGCCCGGTAAATGCCGTCTTCCAGAATCAGTCTTGTATAACAGCCGTAGGGCAGAGGGGTTTCCCGGGCGAGGCCAAGCGGCATGTTCCTTATTTTGCAAAGCAAAAGCTGGGACACGGACGCATGGGCAAAAACTGCAATATCGCCGCGGGATTGCGCCACGGCCAGTTCAAAAGCCGCCGAAAACCGGTCGCAGCCGTGTTCGCCGCTCTCGCCGCCGGGGGGAGGCAACGAAGGCGTCTGTCTCCGCAGGGCGAAGGTTTCAGGCCAGCGCTTACGAATTTCCTCGAAGGAAAGACCGTCCCAGCGGCCGGCGTAAAGCTCCTCCAGGCCGTCCAGGACCGTAACGGGCAAGCCGGTCAGGGACGCCGTCTCCCGGGCGCGGGACAAACGGCTGCTGAAAGCCTCCGTCAGGCTGCGCTCCGCGAAAAACGCGCCCAGCAGCGCGCCCTGGAGCCGGCCCAGGCTGCCCAGGGGCAGATCTGTCAGTCCAAGACACATTTTCCCGCCCCCGGGGAAATCCGGCTTTCCGTGGCGGATCAAATAAATCGTCCGCATGTTCACCCCCGTATTGCATTCAAAAACGATTTGTAAGTAAATATAAGTCGCTAGGATGAAATTAAAAGCACTCGTAAAAGTGCCTGTCATTACATTATGATATCGTTAATGGTAAAATATCACAAAGGTACCTGACTGTCAATTGTATAATTAGTTCAAAATAATAAAAAAGCTCGAATGATGCGGCGTTTATTTCGGGAAGGATGGTTTAAAGCAAATTCTGCGCAGGGGACGCGGGCCGGGGGAAATCCGGCCCGAATCCGATTAAAGCAGCCCTGCCCCGGTTCTATTCTATTTTTTTGCGAGCACGGTGCCGCCGATGAGCATGCGGAGGATCTCGTTCGTCCCCTCGCCGATCTCAAACAGCTTGGCGTCCCGCACCAGACGCTCCACATGGTATTCCCGGCTGTATCCGTTACCGCCCAGGATCTGCTGGCACTCAAGGCATATCTGTGTGCAGCGGGTGGCGGCAAACAGCTTTGCCTGCGCTGCCTCAAGGGTGTGGCGGACGCCGGCGGCCTTCATGGCTGCCGTATCGTAAGCAAGCAGCTCCATGGCGCGAATCTCCGCGGACATGTCCGCGAATTTGTACTGGATGCCCTGGAACTTGCCTATCGTCTTGCCGAAGGCAACGCGCTCGTTGGCGTAGTCCTTTGCGATCTTCATGGCGTGCTCGGCAAGGCCCGCGGCCAGAACGGCAACGCTGATGCGCCCGCCGTCCAAAGCGGCCATGGCCTGCTTGAAGCCCGCGCCCTCCGCACCCAGCAGCGCGTCAGCCGGAAGGTGAATATTGTCGAAGGCCAGTTCGCAGGTGGCCGTGCCGCGCAGGCCCATCTTGTCTTCAAATTTCCCGATATGCAGACCCTTGGCGTCCTTGGGCAGGATAAAAGCCGATATGCCGTTGGTGCCCTTTTCCGGATTCGTCATGGCCAGGATGATGTAGAAATCCGCAACGCCGGAGTTTGTGATCCAGGCTTTGCCGCCGTTCAGCAGCCAGCCGCCGTCGCTGGCCTTTACCGCTGTGGACTTGATTCCCGCGGCGTCGGAGCCCGCGCTGGCTTCCGTCAGGCCAAAGGCAAATATTTTGCCGGCCGCAGCTTGGGGGAGGTATGTTTTCTTCTGGGCATCGGTGCCGTGGTGCAGCACGAGATCGGCCGCCATCCAGTGGGCGTCAAGGAAAGCCGCCTCGCTGGCGCTGCCTTTTGCAAATTCGTGTACGATTATTGCGGTGTCGATTGCGCCGCCTCCGCCTCCGCCATATTCCTGGGGTATGTTTATCCCCATGAATCCGGCGTCGGCCAGCTTGTGGTAGAGATCGTAGTCAAAGCCGTTTTCATCCATCCACTTATCCCGGGGCGCGATCTCATTTTTCGTGAATTCACGCGCCATGTCGCGGATCATTTGCTGCTCTTCCGTGAATTTGATAAGCATTGTATTACCTCCTCGATTTGTTGCCGAGCCGGTCCTTAATACAAAGCGCTGATCGTTATATTTTTGATTAAACAATGTTGCACTTTGTACTATTATCTGATATGATGGATTTAATAATAGGATCAGGGCAACAATTTTTACAAAAGTATTGTATCACCTGCCCACCGCATTGTCAATTTGTTAACGCAATGCTGGTAAAAATTTGGCAATAACCACGAAATTTAACAAGCCTGTCTTTGTGTTATACATCATGACCTGCTGTTATTTAGACAGTTTTCGCGTAAACCCAACAAGGTTTGTACTACCCCACTATATAACAATGGATGTGAGCATATGGCCAATAAGCAAGGCGCGATTCTGGAGTACATCGAATCGCTGAAAACCGGGGAGCGGATATCTGTCAGGCAGCTTGCACGGGTGATGTCCGTCAGCGAGGGAACGGCGTACAAAGCCATAAAGAAGGCAAAAGCCAAAGGGCTCATTATCACCAGGCCAAGGGGGAGCGTGAGAATTAGCGCGGGCGGCACGCCCGCGCCGGGGGACTTCACGCTGACGGCACTGATAAGACAGCTGGGCCTGACCGTCCTGGCGGGCGAACCGTTCACCGGGGAGCCTGTCGGCCCGGTGGTGCTGGGCGACGGGGACGTTGACCAGCTTCGGCGGAGTATAAAAGGCGCGGGGAAAAAGCCGCTCTGCATAGTGGGCGGCCGGCCGGAGATCATCCAGGCGGCGGTGTCCCTTGGGGCCAATGTGATTGTGACCGGCGGAGCAGCCGTGGATAATTTTCAACTGACCATGGCCGCCGGGCGCCAGTCGTGTATCCTGTCC
>DIRC01000021.1:0-29760 GCA_002427465.1 Clostridiales bacterium UBA5446
TCCGTGCCTTATGACAGAGCGGCGACCTCCATGGCCGCCTTTCCGATGTGCAGTGATTGCACCAAAGAATTTCATGATATCGAGAATAGACGCTACCATGCTCAGCCGGACTGTTGCGCCGTTTGCGGGCCAAAAGCGTTTTTTTTCGATTCAAACGGCGAAGAACTGCCCGGCGACGCCATTGAGCATGCCAGAGCCTACCTGAAAGCGGGCAAAATCGTTGCGGTTAAAGGGCTTGGGGGCATACATCTGGCCTGCGGCGCCGCCGACGCGGGTGCGGCGCGGCTGCTGCGAAGCCGCAAGCGGCGGGATGAGAAGCCCTTTGCCGTGATGTGCCGGGATATTTCCTGCGCCGAAAAGCTCTGCACGGTTACCCGGGAAGAAGAAAGAATCCTAGCATCTCACCGGCGGCCGATAGTCCTTTTGCGGAAAAAGGAACGCGGCAGCTATGAACACGTGAGTGAAAACAATGAAATCGGCGTGATGTTGCCATATACCCCTCTGCACTATCTTCTCATGGGCGACGATATCGACGCGCTGATCATGACCAGTGCGAATCTGTCGGATACGCCGATCATGTATCAAAACGACGAGGCACTTGAAAAACTCAGCGGCATTGCCGACGGGTTTCTCCTGCACGACAGGCAGATTCAGACCAGATGCGACGATTCCCTGGTCAGGGTTTATCACGGCGGGGAATATTTTCTCAGGCGTTCCAGGGGATATGTGCCGCTTCCAGTTACGGTTCCGGGGGTGAAAAGCCGGATTCTGGCCTGCGGCGCGGAACAGAAAGCGTCCTTTTGTCTTTCAAAGGACGGGTACGTTTTTCCCAGTCAGCACATTGGTGACCTGAAAAATATGGAAACCCTGGAAAACTATGAAAGCCAGATCAGGCATTTTGCGCAGCTTTTCGATATTGACGCCCAGGCCGTGGCGTGCGATTTGCATCCGGATTATCTGTCGTCCGATTACGCCGAGTCGCAAGCGTCAAGCCGGGGAATACCGCTGATACGGGTTCAGCACCACCACGCGCACATGGCGGCCTGCATGGCGGACAATGGGCTGGAAGGGAATTGCCTGGGACTGATTTGGG
Organism: Clostridiales bacterium UBA5446; assembly: GCA_002427465.1. Taxonomy (GTDB): domain Bacteria; phylum Bacillota; class Clostridia; order Oscillospirales; family Oscillospiraceae; genus Scatomorpha. The sequence continues at coordinate 1,094 of DIRC01000021.1, forward strand.
ACGGCGCCGGTTACGGAGCCGACGGCACGATCTGGGGCGGTGAGCTGTTTTGCGGCGGATACGGCGGCTTTGCGCGCATCGGCAGCATCAGGCCGATCCCTTTGCCCGGGGGCGACTGCGCGGTGAAGGCAATCTGGCGCCTGGGCGTTTCACTGCTAAAGGAAGCCGGCGTGCCGGCCGAGGGCCTTTTTTCCGGACGCGGCGTGGAAAAAGTGCTGGAAATGCTGGAAAAGGGGTTGAACTGCCCGGCCAGCTCTGGGATGGGCCGGCTTTTCGACGGCGTGGCCGCCATACTCAAAATACGCGAGCAGTGCTCCTATGAGGGACAGGGGGCCGTTTTGCTGGAGGCCGCGGCGGAGCGGGATTCAGGCAGTTTTCAACTGAAATTCTATGAGGAAAACGGCTTGGATATTTTCGATTGGCGTCCGATGATCCTTGAAATTCATGAGGCCGCAGCATCTGGAATCCCGGCGGGGATAACGGCGTCCCGGTTTATGAATACGCTGACGGATATGGCCGAGGCGCAATGCCTCAGGGCTGCGGAAAAAACAGGACTTACCCGGGTCGTACTTTCCGGGGGCGTGTTTCAAAATGCCTACATTTTGGCACGGCTGCCGGACCGGCTCAGGGCTGCAGGGCTGGAGGTATTTACCCATAGCAGGGTTTCCACCAACGACGAGGGGCTTTCCCTCGGGCAGATTATGATCGGCGAGCATGCGCTCAGGACTGCGGATCAGGCCGTATGAGGTGAAGATAATGTGTCTTGCTGTACCCCTTAAAATTGTTGAAATCGACGGCGTGAACGCGGTGGGAGAAATCGAGGGCCTGCGGCGGAAAATGCGGTTGGACTTTATAAAAGAACCCAAAATCGGCGAATACGTCGTGGTTCACGCCGGTTTTGCGATAGAACGGCTTTCCATTGAGGAGGCGCGTCTGAATATCGCCGAATGGGAGGCGTTGGAAAATGCCTTGCGTTAACCCGTTTGCGGGGATAAACACGGCGCAGCTCGGCGCCGTAAGGCTCATGGAGGTGTGCGGCACCCACACGATGGCTATTGCGAGGGCGGGGATAAAGCGCATACTTCCGAAAGACGTCACGCTGATTTCCGGCCCCGGCTGCCCGGTCTGTGTGACCCCTCCGGAGGTGATCGACACCATTCTGGCGCTGTCGTCGAAAAAGGGAGTGACGATTGCCACCTACGGCGATATGCTCCGGGTTCCCGGCAGCAGGAGGGGGGATAACCTGGCCCGCCGCCGCGCGCTGGGGGCATCCGTGGAGACGGTGTTTTCCGCCATGGACGCTGTGGATTACGCAAAGAGCTTTCCCGGCAGGGAAGTGGTATTTCTCGGGATAGGCTTTGAGACGACAGCCCCGGGAACGGCAGCCGCCATACTCTCCGCCCATGACGAGGGGGTGCGGAACTTTTCCGTTATTTCAGTGCTCAAGCTGGTGGAGCCGGCGCTGAGGGCCCTTGCGCAGTCCGAGGGATTCAATGTTCAGGGATTTCTCTGCCCGGGCCATGTGGCTTCGGTGATCGGCGAGGAAGGTTTCGCTTTCCTGCCGAGGGACTATGGGCTTCCAGCGGTGATTTCCGGCTTCGAGCCTCAGGATATCATACTTTCGATCCGCCGGCTTCTGGCCATGCTGGAAACGGGAAGGCCGGGCCTGGAAAACCAATATTCCCGGGCGGTTTCCCGGGATGGGAATCCACTGGCGCTGGCCATGCTGCATCAGGTGTTCGAACCGAGGCGGGATATCTGGCGGGGGCTGGGCGCCATAGACGGCGGTGGGTTGGCGATCCGGCCGGAATATTCCGCCGCCGATGCTGAGAAGAAGTTTTACCTGGAAATATCGGAAGTAACTGCAGAGACGCCCTGCCGCTGCGGCCAGGTAATAACCGGACGGATGCAGCCCGCGGATTGTCCGCTTTTCGGCGAAACCTGCGTGCCGGAGGATCCGGTGGGACCGTGCATGGTCTCCTCCGAAGGCGCCTGTGCCGCGGCTTACAAATATCAGGGGATATAGGTGGAGCAATGGACGAGATCATTACGCTTGATTACGGCAGCGGCGGGAAAAAAACCGCATCGCTCATAGATAAGCTGATTGTACCGGCGTTTTGCAATCCGGCGCTTTCGGCCCTTGGGGATGGCGCCGTGCTGGCGGGCGCCGCAAGGCTGGTTTTTTCGACGGACAGTTTTGTGGTCAATCCCCTGTTTTTCCCCGGCGGCGATATCGGCAAACTGTCGGTCTGCGGGACGGTAAACGACATTGCCATGTGCGGCGGAGATCCAAAGTATCTGAGCCTTGCCCTGATTATTGAGGAGGGCGTCCCGATGAATGTCCTGTCCCTTGTGATCGCCTCAATCAAAGCGGCGGCGGAAGCGGCCGGTGTGGTGATCGTAACAGGCGACACCAAGGTTGTGGAAAGAGGCAAGGCGGACGGCATTTATATCAACACCTCGGGCGTGGGTTTTTTGAAATACCCTGGACTCGCACCGGAAATGATACAGGACGGAGACGCGGTTTTGATTTCCGGAACCATAGGCGACCATGGCGCGGCGGTTATGCTGGCCAGAAACGGTATTTCCGATGGGGAAATCACATCGGACTGCGCGCCGCTAAACACGCTTGTGGACGCGCTGTTTGAATCCGGGGCGGCGGTCAGGATTTTGCGCGATCCGACAAGGGGCGGAGTTGCAACCACCCTGAACGAGTTTATCGAGGGCGCCGACCGGGGTATAGAGCTGGAGGAAACGGCCCTTCCGATCCGGGCGGATGTGCAGGCCGCGTGCGACATTCTGGGGTTTGATCCCCTTTACTGTGCCAATGAAGGCAAGCTGATTGCCATTGTATCCGGCGAGACGGCGCAGGCGGCGCTGTCGGCGCTTCGGAAGCATCCCCTGGGCGGGAACGCCGCGGTGATAGGCCGGGTAAGCGGCAGATATCCGGGGCGGGTGGTCATGAACACGGCTTTCGGCGGCGGCCGTGTGCTTCAGAAACTGGCAGGGGCACAACTGCCGCGCATATGTTAACGGATAATTGATCCAATATAGATTTCATGTGTTGAGAGGTAGACAGTATGCAGGAATATCGAACAATCCCGATCACAAAGACGGACATTGTACCCACTGCGCTCCGAATGCGCCATGAAGGCCGTCACCTGGTGATGATCCACGGGTATCTGGACAAGGACGGCAGCACCCATGTTTCCTGGGACTATGCGGTGGGCAACGCTGTGGAGTCCTATTATATCGTGGGTGAAACCACGTTCCCATCCATCGAGGGAGTCTATGACGAAGCGGCGCGCTGGCCTGAGCTGGAGCTTTATGAGCTGCTTGGTCTCACGTTCGAAGGACTGGATACTTCGGCGCGGCTGTTTTTGCCGGAGGACACGCTGGAGACCCAGGGCAAGGGGCATATCGTCGTCACCCCTCTTTCGGAACTGAGAGAGAAACGCCTGGAAATGGAGAAGGAGGAGTAACATGAGCTATATCGTTCCAATAGGCCCCTATCATCCCGCTCTGGAGGAGCCGGTTCACGCGAAGTTGTATACGGAAGGCGAAGTCATCACTGACGCTGAGGTTTATGTCGGGTATAACCATCGCGGGATTGAGAAGCTGGCCACCGAGCGCAACGCCATTCAAACCCTGGTGCTTGTGGAGCGGGTGTGCGGAATTTGCTCCCATTCCCATTCCTTCACATACGCCATGGCGGTTGAAGGAATAAACGGCGTTGAGGTTCCCAGGCGCGGCCAGTATATCCGGGTGATTACGGCCGAACTGGAAAGGCTGCACTCCCATATGCTCTGGGCGGGGATCGCATTCCATATTATCGGTCACGACAGCATGTTTATGTACACGTGGGACGCGCGTGAGGTCATCATGGATATGCTGGAGGAGCTTTCCGGAAACCGTGTGAATTATGCCATGGTTACCATCGGCGGTGCGCGTCGGGACATCAGTGACGACATGCGCCGGAAATTTCTTAAAAACCTGGACGCCTGCGTCCCGAAACTTGACCGGATCACTGAGATCGCTTTAAATGACAAGACCATAGCCCTGCGCACGAAAGGCGTGGGCGTGATGTCTACCGAGGACGCTGTGAGATTGGGCGCCGTGGGACCCCACGCCAGAGCCTCCAATGTGAAGATCGATGTCCGGAAGGACGCCCCATATTCCTGCTATGACGAGTTTGATTTTAATATCTGCACATGGGATTCCTGTGACGTTTTTGCCAGGGTGGTGGTCAGGCTGCTGGAATGCTATGAGAGCGTGAAAATTCTGCGTCAGGCCCTGGAAAATCTGCCGGAAGGGCCAATTAACAACGGCAATAAACTACCGAAGATCGCCGAGGGCGAGATGGTATCCCGCCATGAGGCTCCCCGTGGACAGCTCATCCACAAAGTTGTTGGCAACGGAAGTCTGTTTAATCACCGGGTCAGCATCCATGTTCCGACATTCAAAAACGTCACGACGGTGCCTTTGATGCTTAGGGGGAATACCGTGGCGGACGCGGGACTCATTATTGCCGGCATAGACCCATGCTTCAGCTGCTTGGACAGATAGTATGCACGAGCTGGCTGTTGCACAGAACATCATCGCAATTATAGAGGCGGAGGAAAAAAAGCAAGGGTTTAAAAGGGTTCTCTCGATCAGCCTCAGGATCGGAGAACTGTCCGGAGTCATTCCAGAATGCCTTTTGGAGTTTTTCCCGATGGCCGCCCGGGGTACCGCGGCGGAGGGGGCGGCCTTGATCTCGGAGGCTGTGCCCGCCGCGGTTCGGTGCCTCTCCTGCGGGGCGGAGGGCAGGCCGGAGAAGGCTTGCTGTTCCGTGTGCGGTGCAGAAAATATCAAGCTCATTTCCGGCCGTGAGTTTTTTGTGGAATCCATAGAAGTTGAATAATCATAGATGATCCGGGAGGTTTTAACTTGAACAGTATTAAGAAAGCAAGCTTTTCCGCGTATCTCTCTACCTTCATTCTTTGCGCGCTGTTTTGGATCCTGCTGACGGGCAGTTTTGACAAGGAAGAATTGATAGCGGGCGCGGGCGTCAGCCTGATCGCGGCTGTCTTTTCGGCTAAGTCTATCATGAACGATCATCCGTTCTGGCTCTGGAACCCGGCCAGGATGTTCCCAATGCTCTTCTACTGTCTTGTCATTTTTCCCTGGGAGCTGATTAAAGCCAATTTTGACGTGGCTTTAAGGGCGCTGAACCCCAGACTGCCCATTAATCCAGGCATCGTCAAGGTGCCGGTCGGTCTCAGGTCGGATTACGGCAAGACGATGCTTTCCGACTCCATTACGCTGACACCGGGGACGATCACGATGGAGATGACCGAGGAGGACGGACAGAACTATTTCTATATTCACTGGATAGACGTGAAGGAGACCGATAGCGAAAAAGCCGGAGATGCCATAAAAGGAACCCTTGAAAAATGGGTCAGGAGGATATGGAAATGAATGAGTTTTTATATTTTGCCATATTTTTTGTCCTTTGCGCCCTGGCGGTAGCTGTCAGGCTCATTAAGGGCCCGAGTGTGGTGGACAGGGTTGTGGCGGCGGACAGCATCGATATTCTGACCGATATCGCCCTCATTCTTTTCGCCCTTTACAGCGGCAGGGGCATTTACCTGGACATCGCCCTTGTGACCGCGCTTCTGGGGTTTTTGGCCACTGTCCTGATTTCCAAGTATCTGGAGGGGACACTATGACACTTCGAATCATCATTAATGTGCTTTTTGGCTTCGGCGCGTTTTTCGCCCTGGCCGGTACGGTGGGGCTGCTGAGAATGCCGGACGCCTACTGCCGGATGCAGTCATCGACCAATATCGCCACGCTGGGACTGCTGCTTGTGGTGATAGGCGGCCTGCTTTATACGATTTTTGTTATGCAAAGCTGGTCGTCTTCGGTCAAAATACTTGTCATCGGGATTATATCCATCGTCGCGAACCCCGTGGCAAGCCATGCCATCTGCCGGGCGGCCTATCGGATAGGCGTGCGCCCGGAAAAAGAAATGGTCTGGGACGAATTGAAGGAGGGTGAAAAAAATGCTTAGCCCTGTTTCGGTACTGAACTTTCTTGTCATCCTGGGGATTGTGCTTTGCGCCATTCTGGCTGCCGGCTTCAAAAAAAATCTGCCGTCGATTCTTGCCTTGGCCGGCTGCGGCGCTTTCACCTCTCTTGAATTCATTTTGCTACATGCGCCGGATGTAGCAATCGCCGAGGCCTCCGTGGGCGTGGTAATCACCACGATCATTTTCGTGGTCACTCTGCAAAAAACGGGAGGGGAGAACGAGAAATGAAAAGGACGCTTTTGGTCGTTGCGCTGCTCATTTTCATGTCTGCGGGCATCTTTTCCGTGACATATATGTACAAGAATATCCCGATTACATACGACGGTTCGAATACCGACGTCTATGAGCTGGCGCACAACCCTACGGATTACGACACATCCGATGCGGACGGCGTGGCAAGCATTATTGTCAAGGAGAACCTTGACAAGACCCGCGCCACAAACAATGTGACGGCCATCGTATTCGACTTTCGCGGATACGATACCTTGGGGGAATCCTTTATCCTGCTTACCGCCATTACCGGCGCGCTGGTTGTTTTGAGAAAATCCAAGAAAAGGGGAGAGGGGGCTGCTAAGAATGAAGAACACTGACAACAGCGACCTGATCGTCAAATGCCTTGCGGATAAGTTCCTGCCTCTGTCACTGGTGCTGGGCCTTTATGTTATTCTTCACGGCAACATCAGCCCCGGCGGCGGCTTCCAGGGCGGCGTGCTGGTATCCAGCGCGGTTCTCCTGCTTTACCTGGCCTACGGCTACAAGGGCGCCGCGGCTGCCATCAGCGGCAAGATCCTGCATAAAGGGGAGGCATTCGGCGCGATATGCTACATTGTCTTCGCCATGCTTGGCATTTTCTATGGCTTCAATTTCTGCCGGAACGTGCTGTTCAGCCGGGGCGAGATCGGCGATATCTGGAGTTCGGGTACGATTGCCCTAATGAACTATGCCGTGGGCCTCAAGGTGCTCACCGGCGTAGGTTTCCTGCTGATGCTGGTTATCGGACTTCTTGCCGCGGATCCTGCAGAGAAGGCGCCGGACGCGTCGGAAGGAGGGGAGCTTAAATGATGCTTGTGAACTATATCGGGGCTGTGCTTCTGCTGGCGACCGGCTTTTATGTGATGATGACAAAAGAGAATATCATCAAAATCGTTATTGGAATGGGAATTATCGACTACGGACTTAACCTGATAATTGTCAGCATCGGGTTCAACGAAGGCGGCACGGCGCCGATCTTTACCATGTCCGAGCTGAAGCCCGGGATGTATTTTGTGGACCCCGTACCCCAGGCGCTGACCCTTACCAGCATCGTCATTGGCGCCTGCGTGACCGCGATGGCGCTGACGCTGTGCATCAAGCTTTATGAGGAGTACGGTACGCTTAACTCGTCGCATATAAGGAGGCTGAGAGGATGATCCAGCATTTTCCGATATTATCCATAATGGTGCTCTTCCTGGGGGCCTTCCTTGTGGTGCTGGTCGGCCGGTCTAGGATCGCCCGGACGGCCGTCGTGTCAGCGGCCGTGCTGACAAGCTTCGCGCTTATGGTGGCGCTGATAAAGCCGGTGATGATCGACGGGCAGATTATCTCCTACTGGATGGGAAACTGGGCGCCGGTCAGCGGTTATGCCATCGGCATCGGCATCGAGGTGGATGCCCTGAGCCTGTTCTTTGGGCTGCTGGTTTCCCTGGCCGTTATGCTGTCCGGATTTTATTCCTTCAAATATATTACCCAGGACGATTCGCCGGACCTGTTTTTTACGCTGTACCTTATGCTGGCCGGCGGCGTGATGGGCATAGTCCTGTCGGGGGACCTGTTCAATATCTTCGTCATGCTGGAAGTTATGACTTTTGCCGCCGTGGCTCTGACGGCGTTCCGCTCATGGAACCCTAACGCCCGGGAGGCAGCATTCAAATACCTTGTGGTCGGCTCCCTGGGATCGACCTTCGTGCTGCTGGGTACGGCTCTTGTATACGGCCAGTGCCACACCCTGAACCTGGCGCAGATATCCGGGCTTTTGTCCGTAAACGGGATTAATCCCACCATGACCTTTGCTTTTGCCCTTCTCTTTACCGGCTTCGGCGTCAAAGCTTTCATGACCCCGTTCCACCCCATCGCCGCCGACGCCCACGCCGCCGCGCCTTCCTCGGTGTCCGTTCTCATCTCCGGAGTATTCACCAAGACTGGCGTCTACGGTATCATCAGGGTGAGCTACTTCCTTTTCAAAAGCATGGGGATGAGCAGCATGCAGACCGGACTTGTTTTTATCGGCTGTGTTTCCATGTTCGTCTGCGTGACCATGGCCCTGAACCAGCACGACTTTAAGCGGCTTTTGGCGTTCCACAGCATTTCCCAGATTGGATACATACTGACCTCGCTGGGACTCTGTTCCGCCATCGGCATAGCCGGCGGCCTTTATCACGCCATCAACCACACTCTGTTCAAGGGCCTGCTGTTTCTCACCGCCGGCGCAGTGCTGTACGCCACCGGAACAACAAAACTGGAGAAGCTGGGCGGGTTGGCGCGGCGTATGCCTCAAACCGCGGCGCTGTTCATGGTCGGTGCGTTTTCAATCAGCGGAATCCCGCCGTTTAACGGCTTTGTGTCCAAATGGATGATCTATCAGGCCGCATATGAAAAGGCTGCCGAGACCGGGAGCATTGGCTATGCGTTTGTCACGGTCATTGCAGTTGTGACCAGCGTTCTGACCCTAGCCTCCTTCGTCAAGGTGGGCCAGTCCGTTTTCTTTGGTGAACTGCCTGTGGAGTTGGAAAATGTGAAGGAGACCCCGCTGTCCATGCGTATCCCGATGTGGATCATGGCTGCGCTCTGCCTTCTGACCGGCGTGCTCCCCGGCCTCATGCAGCAATACATCATTAACCCCGCCGTAAGAGCAACCCTGGACTACAAAGGCTATATAGACGCCATGATGGGGGAGGGCTACGCTGCGGCTCATCTGGCCGACACCGTTCCCCTGGCGGAGGCAAAATACACCTTTGCCGGGGCGTGGAATCCGGCATTCTGGCTGGTGCTTTTCGTGATCGTCCTTCTCGGCGTTACAGTGGCGATGATGATCGGGAAGAGCGGGCGCGGAGCAGCCACGGCAATCGCGGACGACAAACACGACACGTTTTTCGGCGGAGAAAAGAACACTTTCTCCCAGGTCGGCGGCGGAGACCTTTTCTGGGGCTTCAAGTATAATTTCCGGCGCTATCTCAATGTGATGGGCAATGCGCACAGCGGTGTTGTCAACGATTACGTAACCTGGGGCGTCATTGATCTCGCGCTGATCATCGTGTACTGCTTTATCTTTATGTAGGGGGCCGAGAAATGAAACTTCTGATGAATCTGGTTTATATCCTCATTTTCCCGGGACTTCTCTTTTCCTCCGTATTCGGTCTGTGGCTTGCCGGAATTGACAGGAAGATTCTCGCCCGAATGCAGAAGCGTGTCGGGCCGCCGGTTATGCAGCCTACGTACGATTTCTTTAAACTGATGGGGAAGGAAACGATTATTCCGGACAATGCGGCCCGATCCACGTTTCTGCTGGCGCCGTATATCGGGCTGGCAAGCCTGATCGTAACCGTACTGTTTATCCCGATTGCGGGCATACAGGCATTTGGCGGCGTGGCGGATATTGTGGTAATCCTGTACCTGCTGACAATTCCGTCCCTGGCGATCATGTTCGGCGGCTCGGCTTCGGGTTCACCCTTTGCCGGCGTCGGGGTTTCCCGCACAATGGTGGCCATTATGTCCTACGAGTTGCCCCTGATTCTCATCATGCTTGCAGTCGGCAGACTGGCGGGCAGGGGATTTGATATGGGGATCACCTTCTCCCTGGAGAAGATCGCGCAGTATCAGGCGGCCAACGGGCCGAACCTGTTCTGCTGGAGCATGATCCCCGCGGCCGTGGCGATGCTCTTTGTGATTCCCTGCGAGGTAGGGGCGCAGCCCTTTGACGTGGGCGAGGCGGAGACGGAAATCTGCGAAGGGCCACTGGTTGAATACAGCGGGACGCCACTGGCCATATTCAAGCTCAGCCACGCCATCAAGATGTTTGTAATGACGCTGCTTTTCACGGCGCTTTTCCTTGGGGGCATCTCTACCGGGATGTTATGGCTCGACGTGGTGATTGTCCTTGGAATCTGCGCGGTGGTAACCCTGGTATGCATGACGCTGGCCCACGCTATTACGGCGCGGCTGAAGGTTGAGCAGATGTTCAGACTTTTCTGGACTGTTATTGCAGGCCTCGCGCTTTTGAGCCTCATCCTCGTCTGGATAGGTATTTAAGGGAGGCGGATATATGATTAAAAAACTGATTGACGAGAGCATGGCGAAATCCCCGTGGGTGTTCCATATCAACGCCGGCTCCTGTAACGGCTGCGATATTGAGCTGGTGGCCGTCCTAACGCCCCGCTATGACGCGGAGCGGCTGGGATTCAAGCTGGCGGGAACGCCCAGACACGCGGATATCGTCGTGGTATCCGGCCCGGTAACCGCCCAGTCCAAGGACAGGGTGCTGCGCACGATCGCGCAGGTTCCGGACCCGAAGGTGATTGTTACGTTAGGAAGCTGCCCGTGCTCCGGCAATGTCTTTAAGGGGAGTTATTCGGTGGTCGGGCCGCTGGATAAGTATGTTCCGGTTGACGTATCCATTGCAGGCTGCGCACCGAAGCCTGAAGCGATTATAGACGGCCTTGCTCTTGCGGCCCAGATTATCAAGGAAAAGAGGGAAAAACAATGAGCCTTCCATTTATCAGAGAAGCGATGACTCAGCTTTTCTCAAAGCCAAGCACCGAAGCTTATCCCGCCGAGCCGAAAGACGCCTTCCCGAATTACCGCGGCCGTATCTCCTTCGACGCGGATAAATGTATTGACTGCGGCATGTGTGAGCGCGTCTGCGCAGGCGGCGCGATCACGAAAAAGGTTGAAGAGACTCCGGAAGGAAAGCGTATTACCCGCATGTTTTCTCTGGACTCCTGCACGTTTTGTGCCTGCTGCGCGGATTTCTGCTCCAGACACGCGATCACGCTTACCTCCGACTATCACATGGTTGCCCGGAATTCGAAAGATTTGCTTACCGCCGGAACCTATGTGAAAAAAGCGCCGGCCAAACCGGCTGCGGCAAAAGTCATCACACCTGTCAGAGACAATCTGAAGCCGGCGGTCGGAAACGGCATCGTGGCTCAGGACGGCGGGCAATAATCCCTACGCCGGCACCGCCGGCGAACAAGTAAAATAAACCGTCAGGGGCTATCGAAAAATCGAGAGCCCCTGATTGTGCTGGTCTGTCACTGGGCATAACAGCCGGATCTGTCTCCGGTTTTAATGCGGTTTTGCAAAAGTCTCCCTGATTTCTCCAATGTTTACAGAATATTCATAACTTGTTCACTGGCACATACAGCAATTTTTCGACAAAAGCGATATAATTTCAACAGCCGCTGTCAGCAGTCTGGCTATGTTAACAAAAGAGGTGGAGTCCTATGAAAAACAGAGTATTGTCGGTCATTCTGGCTGTGGTTATTGCACTTTCGGTGTCCGTTCCCGCGTTTGCGGTAAGCTTTACGGACCTTGAGGGCCATTGGTCCAAGCCTTATATGACGGATTTGGCCGCCAAAGGTTATTTATCCGGATATGGCGACGGCACAATAAAGCCGGACAATAACATCACTGCGTGCGAGACACTGGCGCTTCTGTCCAGATTCTATGACCCGGGCGACGAGGCGCTGGCGCTGATTGCCGCGGATTACGAAAAATATGTGAAGGCCACGGTAAGCTCATCGTTATCGTGGGCGTATGACGAAATCATGGTCTGTCTGGCGGCGGGCATTGTGACAAAAAGCGAGCTTGCCGGCATGGATCTGAAGGCCGAGATAAAAAAGGAGCAGCTTTCCGTTTTTCTTGTGCGTGCGATTCAGCTTCAGGACGATGCGGAGGCGTTGTCGGACGCCGAGCTGACATTTGCCGATTCGCATACGATTACCGCAAGCTGCAGGGGTTCCGTGGCGGAGCTCGCCGTACTTGGAATCGTCAAAGGGGATGATGAAAACAACTTTTCCCCCGATCTCAGCGTGACCCGGGCGGTTGTGGCTACAATGATCTCCCGTTCGCTGGATTATTTAAGCAGCGCCGGGAAAACGCTGGTTATCGACGGATACGACGGCGTGATCCGGACCACAGGCATTATCGACTCCGTCAGCGGCGGCAGCGTCGCTGTCCGCGGCTTTGACGGTCTGCTGAGGGTTTATACCATGGCGTCGTCGGCCTCCGTGACCGTCAACGGTGTATCAAAAGCCATGAGCACCATATATGCCGGCTGCTATGTAACGTTGACCGCTAAACAGGGCGAGATTGTCTCCGCGGCAATCGAGAGTGACAGCACCGTAAAATGGGTGCAGGGAACGCTGTCAAGCGTGTTCTCGTCAACGACCCAGCGATATATCTATGTGGCGGATGTGAAAAGCGGAACCACCGCGAAGTACACTGTTTCGACAGACGCGGCGGTTACCCAGGACAGTGTGACCTTTGTTTTCTCGTCTCTGAAAAACGGTAGCTTTGTAACGGTGAAAATGGTCGGCGACACAGCCGTGAAGCTCGACGCCGCGTCCTCCGAATCGGAGCGTGCCGGCAGCGTTTCCAAAATCACCTATGGGACAACGGTGCTTCTGGAGGTGACGGACGCGGAGGGCGCCGTCTATCGCTATGAGATGGACATTACAGATCTGCCGGTAATCTCACGCGGCAATGCGACGGTCACGATTGACCGCCTGAGCATAGGAGAGAAGGTCACGGTTACCGTTTCCGGCGGCAAGGTAAAAGCCATAGCGCTGGAAGGCTCCAAGAATACCGTAACCGGTGTGCTGACCGCCATAACGACCACCGTAAGCGGCACGCAATGGGGCCTCACCGCCGCAGACGGCAGTACGATGACGCTGGATATTGATGTGAATGCCGGCGTCTACAGCGGGACCAGCGCAATCCTGCTTTCCAGCATTCAGGTGGGGGACACGATAAGCGCGGTTGTCTATGGTGGGACGGCGACGGAGATATATCTTGTCAGTTCCGTAAGCTCCACCACCAAGGTGTCCGGTACGGTGCTTTTGGTGAACACGCAAACCAGATTCATTACGATTCTGACCCCTGCCCAGAAGATGGTGTACATAGACGCCGGATCCGTCGCTTCCATTATCTCCGCCGATACGGGCAGATCCATGAGCCTGTCTTCGATAGGCGCCGATTCTAATCTTGTGGTTTATGGGACTTATAGCAGTTCCAATACGTTTACGGCAAAATCCATTATTATCGAAAACTGACTTTGAGCCGCAAAATCAAAATAGAATGCCCCGGGACGGCCGTCCCGGGGCGTTTCATTTTTCTTTATGGCGTCAGGTCATGAACTGTCCGATGGCTTTATTGAGATTTTCGATTTGCTGCAGATCGCCGGTTTCGATGGCGTCCACGAGACAGTGCTCAATGTGATCCTTGAGGATCACTTTAGCCGTGTTGTTCAGGGCGGAACGCACCGCGGCGAGCTGTACGAGCACGTCGGGGCAGTCCCGGCCGTCTTCAACCATTTTTTTCACCGATTCCAGGTGCCCGATAGCACGGGAAAGACGGTTAAGTACGGATTTCGTTTGAGTATGATCATGCTGATGGGTGTGTGAATGCGAATATACCGTGCCGTCCGGGGCGGTGTGTGAATGCTCCAATTCAGACAATTATCTCACCTCAAGGAAATTTTACGCGAAATCAGTCGGTTTTGTCAAGTGTACTTGCCGGTCTTGAATAGAATACATCACCTGCATGAAAGGTTGGTGTATATCGGATGCTGAGCAGCGCGTTTATGTTACTTATGTCCGGCGCCTTTCTCATGCTTCGGCTGGGACCCTCGGGAGGGTCTTTCCCGAAGCCTCTTTCGGCCGAGGAGGAGCGGCTGTATGTTGAACGCTGGATGGCGGGCGACATCGAGGCCAGAAATGTGCTGATTGAGCACAATCTCCGGCTTGTGGCCCATATCATCAAGAAATACTATACACAGGCCGAGGAAGCGGACGATCTGATCTCGATCGGCACGATAGGACTAATTAAAGGGATCAACACATATCGGCCGGATAAAGGCGTTCGGCTTGCCACATATGCCTCGAAGTGTACGGAAAATGAGATTTTGATGTATTTTCGAAGCCAGAAAAAAACTGCCGGGGACATTTCGCTTTCCGAATCAATTGATGTTGACGGAGACGGAAATTCTCTTTCTCTGATGGATATCATTGCAGAGGAAGACGATATGGCGGAGGCGATCAGCCGTTCCGAAAGCTGCAGGAGTCTGCATAAATACGTGGATCGGGCGCTGACGGACCGGGAGGCCAAAATCATCCGTTTGCGTTATGGGCTGACCGGGGCGCCCCCTTTGACGCAGCGGGAGACTGCCAAGGAATGCGGGATATCCAGATCTTATGTCTCACGAATAGAAAAAAGAGCTCTGGAAAAGCTGCGGGAGGAAATGGGAATGAAGGAGTAAGCGGCCAGGCGAGCAGCCAGGCGGCGAATAAGGCTTGTCATCCCCCACACGGTGTGATATAATTATAAAATATGGAATATTTTCCCCACACCGTGTCGGAACGCAGGGAGGTGGCCTTTTCAGTGTGAAGAAAATCCTGTCTTCATTTTTGATTATCCTGCTTACAATTGTGTTCATCATGCTGGTCAGCTCGCGATACGCGGAGAGGGCGGAATGGGAATTGCCGCCCCCGGAAGGCGCCTATCCAGCGGGTTATGCGCAGACGGTCGTCCCGAGTCCCGATAACAATATCTCCAACATCGCCCTGGCTGAAGTGACGCCTACGCCTATTCCTACGCCAAGGCCCACTGTTTATAAGCCGGATATAGACATTTCATCCTGGGAATACGCGCTGGTGAACGCAGAAAATTCCATTGGGAGCTACGCGCCGAATGTGGAAGCGATTGGAAACACATCCCAGTACTTTGACACCCGCGCTATCGGAGCGCTGGAGGACTTTCTGCAGGCCGCGCGGGACGCGGGATTTGCACCATATGTCAACGCGGCGTATCGGCCGTATTCGGCCCAGGAATACATTTTTAACGGAAAAGCCAGCCAGATCAGCTGGGGCGGCGCGTATACATATGAGGATGCTGTGGAAATGGCAAAAACCATTGTCGCCTATCCCGGCACCAGCGAGCATCAGCTCGGGCTGAGCTGCGATATCACGGATAAGTATTACAGCACGATGGACGCTGACCAGATGGATCGGCAGCTGCTTGACTGGCTGAGAGATCATTGTGCGGAATACGGCTTTATTCTACGTTATCCTGCGGGCAAGGAGAGCATAACAGGTTGGAACGAACCATGGCACTTCCGGTATGTGGGGGCGGAGGCCGCGCAGTTCATCATGGAAAACAACCTGTGCCTTGAAGAATTTCTGGCGCTTTACGATTGATACTTTTCGGGCATGGTGGGCGGGCTTTTTTGTGGCGCCGCCACCATGCCCGCGCCGGTAAAAAAAGCTTGCAATCAGGTCAAAAGCGTGGTATTATACTAGCATAGGTGCAGAGTTAGTAGCAGAGTGGGTCAGCCCACTCTTTTTCTTGGCAAAAACCTGCATGTTAGAAAATGGTAAAGGACTTGCGGATGAGTAAAATTACCGATATCGTTACGGCCCTTGCCCGGCCGGTGGCTGAGGCCTGCGGCTGTGAAATTTGGGATGTCGAATATGTGAAGGAAAGCGGCGGCTGGTATCTTCGGATATATTTGGATAAGGCCGGCGGAGTTTCCATTGAGGACTGCGAGGCCGTTTCCCGTGCATTGGATCCCGTGCTGGATGATGCGGATCCGATCCCGGGAAGCTATATTTTTGAGGTTTCTTCCGCAGGCGCGGAAAGGGAACTGAAGCGGCCGTCGGATTTTGAACGATTTTTTGGTAAAACCATCGAGGTCAGGCATTATCAGCCGATAGAAGGGGCAAAGTCACATGTTGGCAAGCTAATTGGCTATGATAATGGTGCAGTTATTATTGAAATTGATAAAAAAACCGCGCGATATGACAAAGCTCAGGTTGCGCAGGTGCGGCTTCGCACGACAATATAAGGGGAGAACTGAAAATGAACGCAGATTTTTTCAGCGCGGTAGAAGACATAGAAAAAGAAAAGGGGATTCCCCGCGCCTATATGTATGAAAAGATCGAGCAGGCCATGCTTGCCGCCTTCCGCAAAGATCATCCGGAATATGGCGAAAATGTCCAGGTGATTCTGGACGAGGATAAAAAACGAATTGACATGATGGTCAATAAAACGGTTGTTGACGAGGTGACCGATCCGACTGTGGAGATCGAGGTTGAAGCAGCCAAAAGGATTATTAAGCGCGCCGCCGCCGGAGACGAGATCGCCATCCCTGTTGAGACGAAGAAATTCGGGCGGATAGCGGCGCAGGCCGCCAAGCAGGTGATCATTCAGGGAATCCGCGAAGCGGAGCGCGGCATCATATTCGACGAATTTACGTCCAAGGAGCATGAAATCTTAACCGGTGTTGTGTCAAGGGTTGAACCCCGCACCGGTGGAGTTTCTATAAAAATCAGCTCGAATTCGGAGTTTACCGAGGCTATGCTGGCTCCGGGCGAGCGAATTAAGGGCGAGGTACTCACCGAGGGGGACAGAATCAAGGTATACGTTGTGGAAGTCAGAAAATCCACCAGAGGCCCCCAGGTGCTCATATCCCGGACACATCCCGGTATTGTCAGGCGGATGTTTGAACTGGAAGTACCGGAAATATTTAACGGGACGGTGGAGATTAAGTCCATTGCGCGCGAGGCCGGGAGCAGAACGAAGATTGCGGTGTGGAGCAATGAGCCGGATGTGGACCCGATCGGCGCGTGCGTAGGCCCCCGCGGCGGGCGCGTGGCCAGCATCGTCAATGAGCTTAACGGCGAGAAGATTGATATCGTCAAATACAGCGAATGCCCGGAGGAGTATATCGCGGCTGCTTTGGCCCCGGCCGAGGTTTTGAGCGTAACTCTGCTGGATGAAGGCAGGAGCTGCCGTGTGATCGTACCGGACAGTCAGTTGTCGCTTGCAATAGGCAAGGAAGGGCAGAACGCCCGGCTTGCCGCCAAGCTTACGGGTTATAAAATCGACATTAAACCGGGCTCGGAGGCCTGAATCCCCCATTTTTATCATTTGCTGCTAAAGCGGGAGGCGGTGGGTCTGTATGCCTAAGAAAATACCGATGCGGCAATGCCTCGGCTGCCACGAAATGAAGCCGAAAACGGGGCTGATCCGCATTGTGCGTTCTCCGCAGGGCGAAATCCTGCTGGATCGCAGGGGCAAGATTCAGGGCAGGGGCGCTTATGTCTGCGCGGATGCCGCCTGCATAAAAAGGGCAATAAAGACCCGGGCGCTGGAAAGAGCCCTTGGGACGAAAATACCCGATGAACTCATCGATAAGCTTACAGCGGAATTGGAGGACAAATCCTACGGATAAAGCGATCAATTATTTAGGAATAATGCGCAAGGCCGGAAGGGTGGAAATAGGGGAAATAAACACCGGCGCGGCTGTTAAAAGGGGAAGGGCAAAGCTCCTTCTTCTGGCCGCCGACGCCTCGGATAATGCGAAAAAACGTGCGGAAGGCTTTTTAACCGGCCGCAGGGCGCTGCTTGTGCCTCTGCCATACACGAAGGACGAATTATCCGAGTATCTTGGCAGCGGCGCGTGCAGTATGGCCGCTGTGACGGACATGGGGCTTGCTGATGCTTTTATCTCAGCCATGGCCGAGGCAGACCCCGCGCGATACGGTGAAACGGCGCTTGAGGTCAAAAGACGTAAAGAAAAAGCAGCAAGACGCAAGGCCGACAGGCCGAAAAGCAAACCGGGGAGGAACAAGGCATGAGTAGTTTTATTAAATACAGAGTTCATGAGGTTGCAAAGGATTTTGGCACAACCTCAAAGGAGATAACGGAAATCCTGACCAAATATGCTTCCGCTCCAAAGAACCATATGCAGGTTCTTGAAGATTCGGAGCTTTCGATTATCTTTGAGCATCTGACCCAGAATAATCAATGCGAGAAGATGGAGGATCTTGTCCGGATTCCGTCGGCGCCCGCCTCTGAGGTCAAGGAAGAGCCGACCCAAGGGCGGGAAAATGCGCCGGCTCCCGGCGGAAGGCAGCAGCAACAGCCGCAGCCGCCGAAAAAAAGGCCGGCGGGTCAGGCTCAGCCGCCGCAGCAGCAGCCGGCAAAGCCGAAGGAGCAGAAACCGCATGTTCCGCGCCAGGTGCCTGAAAAGCGCGTTATTGATACCCGCGGCGGCGGAAACGTCAACCTTGGTAAATATGACGAGCGGTTCGATACCCTGGCCGTGGAAAGCGCCAATACTCTCAAGCAGAGCAGGGACAAATTCCCCAGTAAGCAGAAGCAGCGCCAGCAGCGCCAGCAGCAGGCCGCGGCCAGCGCCAAGCGCCGCGCCGAGGAACGCGACCGCATACAGAAGCTCCAGTTTGAGATTGCCAAAAAGCAGCAGCTTAAGGTGCAGATACCCGACACCATAGGCGTAGGCGAGCTGGCCTTACGGATGAAAAAGACCGGAGCTGAGGTAGTGCGCGCCCTGGTTAAAAATGGCGTAATGGCTTCGCTTTCGGACATCATAGACTATGACACCGCCGCCCTTGTGGCCATGGAGTTAGGATGCAAGGTTGAGCGCGAGGTCATTGTTACCGTGGAAGAAAGGCTCATCGACGACCGTGAGGATTCGCCGGAGGAGCTGGTTTCCCGCGCGCCTGTTGTCGTGGTCATGGGCCATGTCGACCATGGCAAAACGAGCCTGCTGGACAGAATCAGACGCGCCGATGTCGCCGCGGGAGAAGCCGGCGGTATTACGCAGCATATTGGCGCGTATACCGTTATGATCAATGGCAGCCAGGTAACCTTCCTGGATACGCCGGGACACGAGGCTTTCACTTCCATGCGTGCCAGGGGCGCCATGGTCACGGACATCGCGATTCTCGTTGTGGCGGCTAACGACGGCATCATGCCCCAGACGGTGGAGTCCATTAACCATGCCAAGGCTGCGGGGATCCCCATTGTTGTCGCCATCAATAAGATGGATGTTCCGGGCGCAAACCCCGAGCGCATCAAACAGCAGCTTACGGAGCATGAGTTGGTCAGCGAAGAATGGGGCGGCGATACGATTATATGCCCGATTTCCGCAAAGACTGGAGAAGGGGTACCGGCGCTTCTGGAGAATCTGGTTGTGCTGGCCGAGGTTCTTGAACTGAAGGCAAACCCGAACCGCGCCGCCAGGGGAACGGTTATTGAGGCAAGGCTTGACAAAGGCCGTGGCCCGATCATGACCGTGCTTGTTCAGAACGGCACACTGCGCCAGGGGGATATTATTATAGCCGGCACAACAGTCGGTCACGTGCGCACCATGACGAACGATAAGGGTGAGGGTGTTACCGAGGCCGGCCCGTCTGTCCCGGTTGAAATCTCTGGCCTGAACGAGGTGCCCGGGGCGGGAGACACCTTCAATGCCGTGGACGACGAGCGCATGGCAAGGACGCTGGTGGAGGAACGCAAGCAGCAGGAAAAGGACAAAGCCATCGGTGTGACCAAGAAGGTTACGCTGGAAGATTTGTTCGCACGCATCCAGCAGGGCGAAATTAAGGATTTCAACATCATTGTTAAAGCTGACGTCCAGGGCAGCGCCGAAGCCGTCAAAACGTCTTTGCTGAAGCTCTCGAACGATGAAGTCCGGGTTCGGGTCATCCATTCCGGCGTCGGCGCAATTACGGAGTCCGACGTTATGCTGGCCGCTACAAGCGGCGCGCTGATCATTGGTTTCAATGTCAGGCCGGATACTGCTGCCCGGGACAACGCCGCCAGAGCAAATGTTGAAATTCGCATGTATCGGGTCATCTATGACTGCATAAACGAAATTGAAGCTGCCATGAAGGGTCTTCTGGCGCCGAAATATCAGGAGCATGTTATCGGCCATGCCGAGGTCCGTCAGATCTATAAGGTTTCGAAGGTTGGAACCGTCTGCGGCGGCTACGTTCTCGATGGAAAGATTGTCCGCGCCTGCAAGGTGCGGTTAGTGCGCGACGGGATCGTCGTGTTTGAGGGCGAGCTTGCCTCCCTGCGCCGTTTCAAGGATGATGTTAAGGAAGTTACGGCGGGATATGAATGCGGTATCCAGTTGGAAAAATACAACGATGAGCGTGAGGGCGACATTATCGAAGCCTACGTCATGCGTCAGATAGAAGGGTAGCCTATGGCTTCAAACAGGCTTGGAAGAACAAATGACGATATACAGCGCGTCCTGTCCGAGCTGCTTCGGCGGATTAAGGATCCGCGCGTCCATCAGGGGATGCTGAGCGTTACCCGGGTGGAAACCACAGGGGATCTGCGCTATGCAAAGGTCTGGCTTTCCATACTTGGCGACGTGGATGAAAAGCAGTTTAAAAAGGGGCTTAAATCCTCCGCAGGATGGCTGAGGCATGAACTGGGTCAGGTGCTGGATCTGCGCTATACGCCGGAATTGATTTTTGAGCTTGACCGCTCCATGGAATACGGTGCCCATATCAGCAAGCTTCTGAGCGATCTGGAAGTCACCGGCAAATCGGAGGAAGAAAATGACGATTAACGCCTGCGCCTCCTGGCTTGCAAAATACGATCAGTATTTAATCATCAGCCACAAGCGGCCGGATGGGGACACGCTATGCAGCGGCGCGGCTCTGTGTTCCGCCCTTCGCAGAACCGGGAAAACGGCCTATTGCTTTGATAACCCGGAGACGACGGAAAACTATCAGGAATTCGTCGAGCCATATCTTGCGCCTTCCGGCTATGCCCATGACTTTGCGATAACTGTCGATATTGCAGATAAGAGTCTTTTTCCGGAGGGGATCGACTACCCCATAGACCTCGCCATTGACCATCATCCGTCAAACGATCGGTGCGCCGGTGCGCTTTGTCTGGATGCGGGGAAATCCTCCTGCGGCGAGCTGGTGTTTGAGATCATCAAGGTGCTTTGCGGCAGCGTTTCCGCGGAGGAAGCGGATCTTCTCTACATTGCCGTCAGCACCGACACCGGCTGTTTCCAGTATATGAACACCAATGCCATGACCTTCAGGGCGGCTGCGGAGCTTCTGGATCTGGGGGCTGACAACAGAAGGATGAACACGCTTTTTTTCCGAAGTGTAACCAGAGCCAGATTAGCTCTGGAGGGCATGATTTTTGCCGGTCTTCGCTTTTATAAGCACGATTTAATTGTGGCGTCCATCGTCACGCTGGAGATGATGGCGCTCGCCGGCACCACGGAAAACGACTGTGAAGATTTGGCGGGTATTCCGGGAAAGACGGCGGGCGTACTGCTGTCCATCATGATCAGGCAGCTTGAAATAGACTCATGCAAGATCTCATTAAGATCAAGATCCATGATTAACTGCACGGAGATTTGCGCCGTATTCGGCGGCGGCGGCCACGCCATGGCCGCCGGCTGCACGATAGACCAGGAGCCTGAAAAAGCACTGGCGATGATACTCGAGGCGGTAGATGAAAGATGGCCGGAAATCTGACCGGAATTCTTCTGGTGGACAAGCCCCAGGGCTTTACGAGCCATGATGTGGTGGCAAAGCTCCGGCGGCTGACGGGGGAAAGGCGAATCGGCCACTCCGGTACTCTGGACCCCATGGCGACGGGGCTTTTGGTGGTATTTATCGGCCGGGCAACACGGGCGGTTCCATTTGCCGAGGCCGACGATAAAAAGTACCTTGCGGCGCTTCGCCTGGGGGTTACGACAGATACGCAGGATATTACCGGAGCCGTCCTAAACGAAAGCGGAAAAACGGCAACTCTGGACGAGTTGAATGTGATCCTTCCCCGATTTCGCGGGGAGCTTATGCAGATACCGCCCATGTACTCGGCCATCAAGATTAACGGCCGGAAGCTCTATGATATTGCCCGGCGCGGGCAGGTCGTCGAAAGGCAGCCGAGAAAGGTGATAATCTCGCGCCTGGAGGTGACTGGAGAACGGGCCGGCGATTTTTTGCTGGACATTACTTGCTCGAAGGGGACATATATTCGCACACTCTGCAGTGACATCGGGGAGGCGCTGGGGTGCGGCGGTTGCCTGTCATTCCTGCGCAGAACAGGGGCCGGCAGATTCTCCATAGCGGATGCGCACACGTTATCCCAGGTGGAGCAAGCCGGAGTTGACGCGTTTTTACTGCCTGTCGATACGGTTTTCAGCGAATATCCCCGGATTAAAGCAGATAAAAACGCGGAAAAGTGTGCGCGGGTAGGCGCACCTTTTTCGGCGCAAGTGGCGGACGGCGATTATCGGGTTTATTCAGAAAAAGGCGAATTTCTCATGCTTGCCCGCGGGCAGGATGGGAAAATACAGACCATAAAGAGCTTTTTCGAGGTATAAGGGGTATGTCTAGACGTAAAAGAGCAATTGCGCTCGGATTTTTCGACGGCGTGCATATAGGGCACGCTGAACTGCTGAAAATGACCAAGTACCGCGCCGGTGAGACCGGAGCAGTGCCGACGGTGCTGACCTTCGATGCGCACCCGGACAATTTTGTCAAAGGTGTGGAGGTCCCGCTTATCACGTCCCCGGAGAGCCGGGTGGATATTATCAGACGGTATTTTGGCATTGAGAGCGTGGTGTTCATTCATTTCAGCCGGGCGGTGATGCAGATGCCTTGGCGCGATTTTCTCGATGCCCTTCTAAGGGAGCTGGACGCAACCCATTTTGTGGTTGGTCACGATTTCTGCTTTGGCTGGAAGGGCGAGGGTACCACGGAAAGGCTTAAGGAATACTGCCGGGAGAAGGGGATCGGCTGCGACGTGATTCCCGAAGTTCGGCTGGATGGCGTGACCGTAAGCTCAACTATTATAAGGTCCCTGCTGCTGGAAGGTGACATTATCCGGGCCAACCGGCTTCTGGGTCATCCCCACAGCCTGATTGACACCGTGGGGCATGGCTATCGGCTGGGGGTCAAACTCGGCACGCCGACGATCAACATGCAGTTTTCTCAAGGAGTGCTTGTGCCGCGGCATGGCGTCTATGTCACAAAGGTGTTTCTGGAAAACGGCGAGGAGCACATCGCGGTGACGAACATCGGGGTCAGGCCCACGGTGAGGCAAGAAGAAAAGGTCTCGGTGGAAAGCTATATTCTGGATTTCAGCGGAAATCTCTATGAATACCGGGTGAGGGTTGATTTCCACGCATTTCTGAGACCGGAGAAGAAATTTGCCGATATTTCCGAGCTGAAGGCTCAGATCGCAGAAGACGCGCAGGCAGCAAGAGCGTTTTTCTCATAATGATGTAAAAGTCCCCGGAGGCAGAAGCCTCCGGGGACTTTTACATCATATCAGTGGCTGCACTAGTTAAAAAGTGTGGTGCCGGTGGCCGGACCGCCGTCCCAGACACCGTGGTCGTCAAGCAGAACATCTTCCGTCAGCATGAAATAGCGCTGCCAATCCTCGGTTCCGATTTGGCCGAGCCCGTCACACCAGGTCACGTCCACATAATAGGTGCCGTCTTCAAGCTTGACCAGATTCCAGCCGTGTATGCCTTCTTCGGAATAACCATATACCCGGCAGCACCAGAGATCGGCTTTTTCGCAGAGATAGAGATAAGCCGTCGTGTATCCAATGCAGACGGAATGGCCGCCGACTATGGCGCCGTAGGGCGTGATGCTCATCAGTCCGCCGGCAAAGGTCTCGTCGTAATCCGTTGCTTCCGAGAGAAAATACGCCAGATACCGGTACTTGTCATAGGCTGAGGCATCCTGTGGCATATTCTCTATCACAAGATCGCAGACTTCGTTCAGAAAACTTTCCGCCGCGTTGGAAAGGGGCTTAACTTCATCCTTAGAGCCATAAAGCGTAATGGCGTCCTCGGCGGAGCCGGAATAGGCATACGCATCCTCAAAGGGATAGGAAACGGTGGAAAGATCGTCTCTGGGAGAAGTCGCCAGGGCTTGAAGGGCAGACTCAATCATACCCAGGGCGTGATCTTCCGCCGTCATACCCGGCGTCTCGGAGGGGGTGGCGGATGTTTGCGGAGCGTAGGGAGCCGAACCCCCGGACGACTTGACCGGGCCAGCGGAGCATCCGGTCAGGAGCAGGCAGGCAAGCAGAATGATGAGTAATATTTTTCTCATAGGTAACTCCGGGAAATCATGTTTTTAATAGAATATCACATTTGGTTTCCGCCATCAACATGATCCCGTTCTCCTTTTGCAAAAAGCAAAAAGGACGGCCGGCCTAAGGCCGGCTGTCCCGTTGAGTAATTTGCCGGAGGGTGATGAGGCTCAGTTGTCGAATGACGGATTGATTACATAGACGTTTTTTTGATCCATCCGCTCGGTTGCCAGCCTCAGGCCTTCGCCGAAGCGCTGGAAGTGTACGACCTCGCGCTCACGCAGATAGCGGATTACATCAGCCACATCCGGATCGTCGCAGAGCCTCAGGATATTGTCATAGGTTACACGAGCCTTTTGCTCGGCTGCCATGTCTTCTACCAGATCAGCGATAACATCCCCCTTGACGGCCATTGACGCGGCGTTCCAGGGGGAGCCTGATGCGGCCGTGGGGTAAACACCGGCGGTATGGTCAATGAAATATGCCCCATAGCCGGATTTTTTGATTTGTTCCTCTGTCATGTTTCGGGTAAGCTGATGTACGATTGTGCCAATCATTTCCAGGTGCCCTAATTCGTATGGATTGATAGGTTATCATTCGGGAGCATAAGAAATGTCTTCGGGGAGCTTGGGATAGAGGGTGATGGAAAAATCATCGGGGGAGCCGTGCCGGCGAACCCCTTTTTCTTTTGTGTAGACGATTTTAAAAATAACCTCTTTTAGTAACGCGTTCCTGGACTGGGCACCGGCTAAGCTATCGTAAATATCCAGCAGTTTCTCCGCTTTGGGGAGAATGCTCTTTTTGCCGGCGGCGGCAAGCTCCGCCTCGGCCAGCAGGGTTTCCAGGGCCTGTGCCTCCGCCTCGGCCGCGGAAATGCGGCCGGCCAAATCCCGGCTCCGGGAAAGAAAGGTATCCGCCGAATAGACGCCCTGCTCCAGCAGATCGTGAAGGCTGCCCCTCTGGACTTCCAGGGCCGTGATTTGCGCTCTGGCCTTTTCCACGGCGGAACGCAAAAAATCCGGCTGACCGGTATCTGCGGGTATAACGGATTTTTCCCATTTAAGCCGATAGTCTTTCACCCATTGCGCTATGCCCTCAAGTATCCGCTCCTCTACAATTTTCAAAGGTGCGCTGACGGTGGGACACCCGGCCAGCGGGCACATCAGGGTGTCGGGATAACCGGAGGCATGTGGCCGGCGAACCAGCTTTCGGCCGCAGCAGCCGCAGATCACAAGGCCGGAAAGCGGGTTTTTAATCCCAGCCTGCCCGGGCACCGGAGGAGGGGGATTGCCGGACAGAAGCGTCTGGGCCTGATCAAAGAGGGCTTTGGGGATGATTGCTTCATGGCGGCCGGGGCATATCAGCGGGTCCCTTGCCCGGGGACGGGTTTTGATCACTTCGCCATCGATAATTTTTTTCACGGTAGCCCTTGCATTCCACCGTACGGAACCGGCATAGACCGGATTGCGGATCATGTTATGGAGGGTTCCGGGAACCCAAAGGCCGCCTGTCGCCGCGGGAATGCCCAGGCTGTTCAGCTTGCGGCAGATGCGCGATATCCCGATCCGCCGATGTTTGCCGCCATCATTCTCACCATTTGCATACCAATTGAATATCATACGAATAATCGCGGCTTCTTCCGGAACCGGCTCCAGCGTCCACCCTTTTTCACTGGCCAGCTTGACGCGCCGGTATCCGTAAGGCGCTTTATTTCCCGCAAATTTGCCCTCCTTCGCGGAAGCCGCGCGGCCCCGCTGCATTCTGCGGTTGATCATTTTGTATTCCCGGCGGCTCATAAACAGGCCGAATTCAAAATATTCCTGGTCAAATTCGTCGTTGGGATCGTATATCTTCATCGGTGTAATGATCTTGGTGCCGGAATACATGAAAGCGCGCTGCACGATCCCCTGGTCAATGGTTTCACCGCGGGCGAGACGCTCCACTTCCATGACGATCACGCCGGCCCAAAGAGCCTTTTCCACGTCGGAAAGCAGCCGCTGCATCTCGGGGCGGTCGGCAATTGTCTCGCCGGACACCACCTCGTGATAGATGTGGGTAACTTCCAACCCCACCTTTTCAGCAAGATCCAGCAGGGTGCGCCTGTGTCGTGCCAGCGTTTCGCCGTCGCCCCGCTGCTCGGCCTCCGTGTCTGCCCGGGATTTACGAAGATAAATAGCATATGTTCCGGCCATGACAGCTCCCTTCAGCAATCGTTTTCCATAATGCACTCCCGTCACCCGCCTGCCGGAAAGTTTCTCGGACGCGAATTCAAGTATAGGACATCTCTGCCGGGAAATAGGATGAGAGGGGGAGGCGGCAGCGATGATTCGAAAGGACTTTTACATAGAAAATACGCGCATCAGGATAGATGATGCGCACTGTGTTAAAACAAGAGAAGAAACCGACGGCATCCTGGCGAGAATAGCCATCCTTGCGATAGAAAACATAAATTCCGCCGCTGCCGCCGACGAAAAAGTGCAGTGCCTTCCGTGAGCGGGGTTAACCGCCGTCCTTTAGATTATGCTCCTCTGAATACACTACACGGGTATCATCGGCCAAACCGGCTATCTTCGTATTCCTGGGTTTATCTATGGGGCCGATGGGATTTTGGGAGTTGCGGTTTTTCTTCTTTTTCTTTGGCATTTATCTTACCTCCATTTATCGGTATTTTATGCAGAAATTTTAGGAATATACAAAGGTTGGCAGGTTGGCAGTGACCAGATAACAGATACCGCCTTGAGATCCTAATCCAATACGGCGGCCATTAGTATCCTGTAAAATTATGGGCTCGCGTGATCCTGAAGGGCCAGGGCTCCGGGGATGTCTCTCTCCCGGGACGGCGAATGGTAGGGACGCGGCGAATATCCCTGGCATAGCAATGTAATATACGGTAACAGAAATTGACTATACGCCATAGATTGTATGGGGGAGATACTCTTGTATTCATATCGTGAATTTATAGATTTATACAGTGACGGCATACTGTCTCACGAAGAGAAGCTGGCAAAAAGGAATCTTGAAATTCTGCAGCGCTGTACATTTGAAAAAAATGCGAAAAAGCCCGCCTCCAATGTTGGAGCCGGACAAAAGCCCCAAGCCGGGCAGTCGAAAAGAAACCCGCGGTGTCCACGTTGTTCAAGAAGAAGAACATAATCCTTAACGGCCGGATCTCTTATCCGGTCGTTTTTATTTTTGCCGGCTGATGCCGCGGCGTGGTAAACCGAGAAGATGAGATCATAGATAATCTATCAATCCCAATTCTTCCGTACCAATATCAGTCAGCAGACCTTTAAGCTCGGAAAAGGGCATAGAGTATCTCTGGCTTAAATAGCGAAGAGAAGCCCCGAGCTCACCGTCCGGGCCTCCATATTGGGAAATAATGTAAGATGCAAGTGCCGGATTTGGGGTTTTGATATTAATTGGGTATTGCAGCTTCTTCTCATATACAAACATCTTTTATCCCTCCTCAGCGTTGGCGCCGATGTCCCAGGGCCATGGATCGTTAAGCCAAGTATAGCTTTTTGCATTTATCATGTCACTCTGGCTGACGGGTCCGTACCGGGCGACGTATCTCTCCCGGCCTTCCGCGGCCAGCTTGAGAAAGCCCTGATAGGTCGCAAACGCCTCAGAATCATTTTTGTGCGTGTCAAGATACAGTTCAAGCTCATCGACCACAAAATCAATTGCCATGAGTTCACGCAGGGGCGTAGAATGGGTCGGCGTCTTATTGACAAGGTTCATGAAAGGCAAATCCAGCCCCGGGAAAAGCGTCCCCCTTGAAAGCGCATCGTTTGTCGCATAAGCCGGTTCGGATCCCTGTTGCATGGGCGTATATGTTAAGGCCAGCGGGGCGCATTCGGGCAGAAGCCCGCTTCTATACCCGCAGTCCTCTCTTGGAGTACCGGTGTTTTCCAATTGCTTATCCTCCTGAATCATACTTGAAACCGAAGTCTCCGGTATCATAATATGGGAAAAGTTTCAGAAGGGTGTTCTATACCGGGATTATATGTTATACTGGAAAAAACTTTGGAAGGAGAAACTCGTTTTGAAAAGACGATTTGTTGTTCTCCTGGTGATTTTACAGTTTATCGGAATATTCCCGGTTTTCGCCGCTGAACGAATAGAAATCCCGGACGAAAGTAACGGATACATAGTAAAACTGAAAAATGTCGAGGACAAATCCGTATCGCTTTTTTCGGCAGAAGGGGAACGTCCGGACCATAATCTGGCATTCGTGCAGACGCTGTCCGAGCTTGAAACGCTTCTTCAAAGCGGCAGTGTTTCCTATTATGAGCCGAATTACACGGTTAAGCTTCTGGGAACCGTAAACGACGAATACTATGGCAAGCAATGGAACTTACGGGATATTCATGTGGAGGCTTCCTGGCAGGCCGGTTTACTGGGAGAGGGCGTCACAGTTGCCGTCATCGACTCCGGCATCAA
>DIRC01000021.1:30052-33880 GCA_002427465.1 Clostridiales bacterium UBA5446
GCCGCGGCCCGCAATAACGGCGTCGGGATTGCCGGAATAACGGACAAGATCAATCTGCTGCCCGTCAAATGCTTCGACGATACGGACGAGGCGTCAATTTTGGATATCTGCCTGGGCATTTATACCGCTGTTGACGACTATGACTGCGATATCATCTGTCTTAGCCTCGGAACGCCGCAGAAATCGGAGATCCTTGAGCAGGCCGTGGACTATGCGGCGGACAATGACGTGATCGTTGTAGCGGCGGTAGGGAACGATGGCAGCTCGGAACTGTTTTACCCCGCGGCTTACGACAGCGTGATCGGAACCGCGTCCTATGACGCTTCGGGACTTTACAGCAGCTTTTCCCAGGAAAACGGCAGCGTTTTCGTCGCCGCGCCAGGTTCAGAAATCTTCAGCACCTATATCGGCTCCGCGCACGCGTATGCCGCGGCCGACGGGACTTCCTTTTCCGCGCCACATGTCGCCGCCCTTGCGGCCGTGGCAAGATCCTTTGATCCGACCATGCCCGCTGATAAATTCAGGGAACTTCTCGTCGCAACCAGTATGGACGCCGGCGAAGAAGGGTACGACGTCCTGTACGGATACGGAAAGATTGATTTCCAGACTTTCGTGGACGCGCTCTTTCAGCCGGAGCAGCCCGCAAAAGAGGGATTTCAGGATGTTCCCGGCCACTGGGCCGAGCGGGAAATCGGCTATTGCGTCCGCTCGGGGCTTTTTAACGGCGTTTCGGACACACGGTTTGACCCCGACGGCAGCATGACCCGGGCAATGCTCGTCACCGTGCTGTATCGCGGCGATAACGGCGGACTGCCGGCGGCAGAGGGCGGCAAGGCCGTTTTTTCGGATGTTTCAGACGCCGCGTGGTATTATGACGCGGTCTGTTGGGCTGCGGAAAACAGGATAATCACAGGCTATGGCGACGGTACCTTCCACCCGGACGAGGCGGTCACGCGCGAACAGATGGTGGCCATTTTGCATCGCTATTCCGGAGCCCCGGCGGAGGAGGATATTGCCGTGCTCTCCATTTTCAGCGATTATGGCGCCATCGCGCCATATGCGGCCGGCGCTTTCGCCTGGGGATATAAAGCTGGTCTGATTGCCGGCACAGGCAATTCCGAGCTGCAGCCGTCCGGCAGCGCAACGCGGGCGCAGGTGGCCGCCCTCATAATGCGATACTTTAAGCGCGTATAAAAGACGCAGCCCCTTCAGTAAAGGGCTGCGCCGAATTGTTATTTTGCCAGAATCTTTTTCAGCCTTGCATAGCGGGGCAGTGAATTTTCAGTGATGCGCTCGGGCTCCCCCTGTATGAGCGGCAGGGCATAATCAATGAATGCCTGGGTGACATTGGCGCCGTCGGGTGTGATCCACTGGGCTGGGATCTTTTTCTCCAGGTTTGCCACCGAGTCAAGAGGAATCAGCTTTGTGAGACAGGCATACCGGCCCTGCTCATATGCCCGTTCGAAAGCGACCATTTTTCCGGTTTCACCGGAAACAGCGGATAAAACGGCTGTTTTTCCGGCCAAAAACGCCTCGTCCATGTCGGCTTTTGAGGCCAGGTGCGCCGCGCAGCGCTGCAGCAGCGAAAGCTCGATGCCCCGAACCTTTGCCCCGGTTCTCTCCTTGACGGCGGCTGCCAGCAAAGCGGCCAGGCCGCCCAGCTGCGCATGGCCAAAACCGTCGGTGGCGGAGGTTTTAGCCTCGGAAACGAAGCTGCCGTCGGCATAATGAATCCCCTCTGAAACGGCAACGATACAGTTGCCTCTTTCCCGGTAAATCCCTTCGGCGGCGCTTATAAACCGATCCATATCGAAATCGGTTTCCGGCAGGTAGATCAGATCCGGGCCGCAGCCGCAGAGTGAGGCCAGGGCGGAGCTTCCCGCCAGCCAGCCCGCGTGGCGTCCCATGATCTCGATGACCGCGATCATGCCCACGTCGTAAACATGCGCGTCCTTATATACCTCGGCGCAGGTTGTGGCGATGTATTTTGCGGCGCTTCCGTAACCGGGGCAGTGGTCGGTGCCATAAAGGTCGTTGTCAATGGTCTTGGGTACGCCGATCACACGGCATTCGTATCCCGATTTTTCCATAAACCGGCTGATTTTGTCGCAGGTGTCCATGGAGTCGTTCCCGCCGTTGTAGAAGAAATAGCGCACATCATATTTTTTAAATATCTCGAGAATACGGTCATAATCGGTGCTGTCTTTTTCGGGATCGGACATCTTATAGCGGCAGGAGCCAAGTTCGGATGACGGGGTGTTCATCAGCAGCCGAAGCTCCTCGGCATCCTCCAGCCCCATATCGTACAGCTTATCGTCTAAAACACCCTTGATGCCGTTGGCGGCACCATATACTTTCGTTATGCATTCCAGATCCAGCGCGGTTCGGATGACGCCATAGGCGCTTGCGTTTATCACGGCCGTCGGCCCGCCGGACTGGCCGATTATGCAAGCTCCTGTTAACATAGTACTCATCGCATAGCCTCCAAATCTTGATATCCGAGTTGATTATATCATAGGTTAGGGATATAATAAATAACCAAACCATAATAAACGGTAAAAACTGCCGCTGCTGGAAGGAGTATCATAAGATGAGCATTGTGACCACCACCGAGATGTTCCGTAAAGCCTATGACGGAGGGTATGCCATAGGTGCGTTTAACGTCAACAATATGGAAATTATCCAGGGAATCACCGAAGCGGCCAAACAGCTTAATTCCCCGCTTATCCTACAGGTTTCCGCAGGTGCGCGGAAATATGCCAACCATACCTATCTGATGAAACTGGTGGAGGCCGCCGTTATTGAGACCGAGCTGCCTATCTGCCTGCATCTGGATCATGGCGATACCTTTGAGCTTTGCAAAAGCTGTATAGACGGCGGGTTTTCTTCCGTGATGATAGACGGGTCTAAGCACAGCTTCGCGGATAATATTGCCCTCACGCGCCAGGTTGTTCAGTATGCACACGACCACGGTGTGGTGGTGGAAGGGGAGCTGGGCCGTCTGGCCGGAATAGAAGACGACGTAAATGTTTCAGCGGAGGACTCATCTTATACCCGCCCCGACGAGGTGGAGGAATTTGTGGCAAAGACCGGGGTGGACAGCTTGGCCATCGCCATAGGCACCAGCCACGGCGCTTTTAAATTCAAACCGGGCACCAAGCCCCAGCTCCGATTCGACATTCTGGATGAGGTGTCAAAACGGCTGCCGGGATTCCCAATCGTGCTCCACGGCGCATCCTCGGTACCCCAGGAATTTGTGGACGTCATCAACAAATTCGGCGGCAATATGGCCGGCGCTGTGGGCGTTCCGGAGGATCAGCTCCGCAAGGCCGCCAGAAGCGCCGTCTGCAAGATCAATATCGACTCCGACCTGCGGCTGGCCATGACGGCTTCGGTGCGGCAGTATCTGGCCGAGCACCCGGATCACTTTGACCCGCGCCAGTATTTAAAGCCGGCAAGGGAGGCTATCAAGGCTATGGTTGCCCATAAGATAAAGAACGTCTTGGGCTCTGACGGAAGGGCCTGATGTTCGTCTGCACAGCCTAAAGCAAACGAACACGGAGGTATTGGCATGTCACTTAAGGAATTGGTAGAAAAAGCCGCGGGCAGTCAAACCTGCTGCCCGGGGGAAAGCTGTTGGGAAAGCGGTGACAGACCGCCGGGTATAGCGGGCAGCAGGGAATTCGGACTGTCTCTTATTATCAGGCTTCTGGTATCCGCGCTGGTTTTTGCGGCCGCTCTTGTCATAAAAGCTATTCCGGAGCCCTGGCCCCTGATCATGCTGGCGGCAGCCGCCGCCGTATCCGGATACGATTTGCTTGCCGCGGC
>DIRC01000021.1:34121-35801 GCA_002427465.1 Clostridiales bacterium UBA5446
TTCGCCATTGGGGCCGGCAGGGAAGGGGCTGCGTTGATTCTGCTGTTTCAGCTTGGGTCTTCCCTTATTGATTATGCATTTGCGCGAACCGGTCAGAACGTTTTGGACGCGGTGTCATGCGAGGCCGAAACCGCCCGTATACTGAGAGATGGCGCCGAGTCCGACGTCCCGGCGGAGCGCCTTGTGCCGGGCAATAGAATCGTCATCTATCCCGGGGAGCGGGTTCCCTGCGACTGCATTGTGCTGGACGGCGGGGGCAGCCTGGACACGACGCCGCTGGGCGGCGGTTCGGAACCGCTGTTTATTGCGGAGGGAGACGAAATCCTTTCCGGCTGCGTGAATCTTAACGGAACTCTTACCTGCGAGGTAACCGCCGCCCAGGCGGATTCCGCGGCGGCGGCGCTGATTCAGGCTGTCGGCGCCGCCACCCGTGGGGGCAGTTCCGTGCCAAGCTTGGCGACGCGTTTTCTGGAGCTGTATACGCCTGTCATTGTGGTGCTTGCGGTCATTGTTGCCGGGATACTTCCCCTCGTCTATAAAATCGACATCCTGCAGGCCATAAGGCGGGCTCTCGTTTTCCTTGTCATCGCCAATCCCTGCGCCATGCTGGCGGCGTTGCCGCTGATCAGCTTCTGCACTGTGGGCAAAGCCGCTAAAAACGGCATCCTGTTCTCGGATATCAAGACGATTCAAAACGCCGCGCGCACCGCTGCCGTGGCTTTCGACAAAACCGGTACGCTGACGGATGGAACCCCCAGGGTCGCATCCGTAAAATCCCAGCGGATGGATGCGGATATCTTCATCAAGATCGCGGCCCATGCCCTTGCATATTCGGACAGCCCCGAAGCCAGAGCGATCATCGCCTCGTATGGCGGCACGATTTACATAGAGCTGATAGAAGATTTTGCCGAATTTCCAGATCTGGGCGTCGAGGTCAATATTGACGGCGTTAGAATCTGCGTGGGCAGCCAGGCGCTTATGGCAGAGAAGGCCATTGCCATACCGGAAGCCGACAAATCCGATGAATGGGCCGTTTATCTCTCGATTGCGGCGGAATATGCCGGCAGGATCATGCTTTCGGAGACCCTTCGGCAGGATGCTGCTTCAGGTGTTGCAGAGCTGGCGCGTCAGGGCGTGGACTCTGTCATCATGCTGACCGGCGAGGCCGCCTCATCTGCCGCAAAAACTGCGTCCGATCTGAACATCAAGGAATATTATTCCGAATGTGAGAGAGAACAGATGCTTTCCGCTATCACGGATATCAGGCATGGGCTGCCGCCGAGACGCACGATGATGTTTGTCGGCAGCAAGGATTCGGCGGGCGAGGCGCATACGGCTGCGGATATCGACGTTGCCGTTCGGGATGTCCAGGCCCTTAATTCGCCTTTTACCGCGGATTTGACGATACTGAACGGCAGAGTCTCTGAAATCGCCACCGCAATAGGTTTGGCCCAATATGCGGAAACATTCGCTTATATGACGATTTCCGGAGTTTTTATCATTAAGCTTGCCGTCTTGGTGCTGGCGGCTCTGGGTATTGCCACATTATGGTTTGCGGTGTTTCTTGACCTGGCCGCAGCCCTGGCGGCCATCCTCTTGTCGATACGGGTTTTGAACGGGGACGGCCGCGGCGGCGGCTTCAAGGGATTGCTAAGACGCTAAAAAAAGGCATACGCGGAC
>DIRC01000021.1:35964-37121 GCA_002427465.1 Clostridiales bacterium UBA5446
CTAAAAAAAGGCATACGCGGACACAAGTCCGCGTATGCCTTTTTTTAGGAGTTGCCCATAAGGAAGATATTAGAATCCGTGCAGAAATTCGAAACGCTGTATATCACGAGGATTTCATCAATGTGATTGTTTTTCAGGTATTCTGAAAGCCCGGCGCGGTAGTAGCGCAAATCCATCAGGTGAATCTGGGAGAAGTCATCGAGAAGGAAGGGGATCAGGCTGTCTGCGTAGGAATCCCGAAGGATCAGCAGGGAAGGGGCATCGTCTGCGCCGGTCTCAATCACCTGAAGGGGCGTATTTCCGCCCATGAAAAAGGCGTATTTGTCCTTTTTGCTCAGAAAACTATAATCATACAAGGAGCCGGTCACGGGTGTGCCGCTGGGGTAATTTGTTATGGACAGGTCATCGGGCGGGCCAACAAAAATGTCTATACTGTCAGGCGCAACCCAGGAAAATCCGGAGCTTGACCACAGAGTCCCGAAGAAATCGTCACTGACGCGTTCAACCTCATAATGGCCGATATCGTTTACGGGAAATTCCATCGCGCCTGCCAGCGCCGTGTAGCCGTAATAGGCGCCGCGGCTTGTCCAGTGATGGTCCGTGCGGTAGAAAATATATTCATCCGCGTGATTTTTCAGGGGGGAAAGCATATCAACCGTACGAGCTTCCGATTGTGCGTAGCAGTAGTCGATAATATCCTTTTCGCTGGCGTTGGGGGCGTTTGACGGAAGCCGGCCGGCGTTGATTTCCGCCTTGTCCGGGATCAGGGCAAAATAGACCGGAACCCCCGATTGGGAGGATAAGGCGTTCACAGCCGCCATATTACTATCCAGCGTTTTAGTGTCCGGCGCCTTAAAGCCGGATACCAGCATGTCGCCTTCACCGCTGAAGCGCGCCCGGCAGAAATTGACTCCGTTGTTCTCCTTCTTGCCCATAAAAAGCTCGCATCTGGCCTTAAGGGTGATCCATGTGTCGCGAAATTCAAACTGGTCGGTCACATAGGTCTCAAAGGCAGACGTGTATTTGCCGGAAAAGAGGGATGAAAACGAAAATTTAGGCTTTTGCTGAAGATAACGGTTCTCTTGTTCGGAAAAATCAATATCGGAAGAGACCAGATTCAAAACAAAAAATAGGGTGATAAATCCGAGAAAAATCAG
>DIRC01000018.1:0-2144 GCA_002427465.1 Clostridiales bacterium UBA5446
GCTGGTGTTCTACCATTGAACTACGCCCGCAAGCGCCATGATATAGTACCATTTCATGTTTCGCTTGTCAATATAAAAAAACGCTGTTTCCCGGTTTTTTCAAAGGACTACAATGGTTATCCCATTGTTGGCGCGCTCAAGATCGTCGTCGCGGCGCAGGTCGCCGCAGAGGAGAAAAGCGGAGCGGGTCGCCTCGTTAAAAATTGAGAATGCCTCGCCGGGGATAAAATCCCGTATCAGGCCCTTTCGTTTCTGATCGGCAAGATAGCGGCGGGTTTCGGTGCGGATGCGCCCGCCCGCCCCCGTTGAGCCGTAGCCGTGGATAATTTTGACGGCGGAAGCGCCCAGGGACTTGCCGTTTCTGATGGCATAGGTGACCCGTTTAATCGCCGTATCCACCGTGGGCATATCGGATTTAATGTTGATTTGCTTCAGATAGCCTTCCATGATCAGCGCCCTTCCTATTGGGATGCGGCGGCTTTGGCCGGCGCTGCGTTTTCTTCGGCGGCCATCTGTTTTCCTGCCGCCGGGGCGGTGCGAAGATAGTCGCAAAGGGTCATGTATTTTCTGATGCAGCGGCGTTCGGCGGCGGAAAGCTCATAGTGTTCCGCGCCGGTGGAAAAGCTCAGCCCCATGGGTCCGTGCATATCCATGCCTGTGATGGCCGTCAGGGGGATGCTCAGGCTCTCGAATACCAGCCTGTCGCGAAACAGCGTCAGCCTGCCGGTGCCAAGGGGAGTCAGGCCATGGTGGCCATGATGCCGGCCCATGCTTATCCCCGTGTCGGAAATGATGGCGTCATCGCCGGCGGAATCGGCCAGCGCCCGGAGCGCCTCCGTCTGCCACACGTCCCAGTCGCCGATGTTGTCAAAGGGCAGGCCCTCGCCCTCCAGAAATCCGTATTCCGTATAACGGGCAGACAGCCCGCAGGTACAGCCAAAGCAGTCGCCGCGGCTGGAAATGGTTCCCAACCGGCCGCAGGCAGGGCAGACGCAAAGCATGGTTTCGATACCCTCAGCCAGATTTTTCCCGGTGTAAGCCACGGGCGTTTCCCGCTGGCGGGAATAAGCGTCCTCATAAAGGTCCCGGATGATGATGGCGTTGACCTGATTGGCGGTCATGGCCCGTAGTTGGTCGCGGGTGTAAATGCCGACGGCATATCCGCGCATCCGGCCCCGGCGCAGGCTACCGCCGGCCCAGCGGGGGTTGGTGAAATAGCCGCCCTCCAGCCGGTATGTAATCAGCCCGCCTCCGCAGCTTTTGGCCAGCTTTCCCGTGGAGGGGAGAATGTGGCCGGTTTTACCGTCCCAGGTTCGGTTGCCGTCTGCGAAAATCGCCACATTGGAGCCCTTTTTCATCCTTCGCATGACCGTCATAACCGTGTCGGCGGCCGTGGCTCCTTTTAGCCTGGCGATGGGGTGGGTAAGCCAGTTGATGATTTTCCAGGCCAGGCCCCAGCGGAAAATATGCTCGCTGGTGACGTAATACATCTGAGGTTTGAAGCTCATGGCAACCAGCAGCGCATCCCAGTCCGTGGCGTGGTTTGCCAGAACCAGATACGGGCCGTCAGCTTCTACCGGTTCCGCGTCGAAATTGAATTTGCGCCTTATCCAGCCGCCGAGAATGCCCCGGAGAATCCGCCAGGCAAGTTCGTCGCGTTTTCGATGGACCACATCGCACCTCCGTTTCGCCCGCGTTTATGGGCAAAGGACATTCTATATCATACACCAGGATTATTCAAATGCTATTTTGTCCGGGTAAATGTGTTTTCTCTTTTTTTATTCATAATTGTATGCTATAATAACGCGTTAGATTATCGAAAGGCAGATAAGTAAATGGGATTTTTTCAAAAACTATTCGGCTCTCACAGCAATCATGAGCTAAAAAGGATATATCCTGTTGTCGATAAAATAGAGGCCCTTGATCCGACGTTCCAGAAACTGTCGGACGCGGAGCTGCGCGCCAAGACCGACGAGTTCAGGGCCCGCCTTGCCCAGGGGGAGGATACGGACGATATTCTTCCTGAGGCTTTCGCCGCCGTGCGGGAGGCGTCCTGGCGGGTGCTGGGCATGAAGCCCTTCCGAGTACAGCTGATCGGCGGCATCGTGCTCCATCAGGGGCGCATTGCCGAGATGAAGACCGGC
>DIRC01000018.1:2389-2686 GCA_002427465.1 Clostridiales bacterium UBA5446
CTGCCGGCGTATCTCAATGCGCTGACCGGAGAGGGCGTCCATATTGTGACGGTCAACGATTATCTGGCCAGGCGCGACAGCGAGTGGATGGGCAAGGTGCACCGCTTCATGGGGCTTTCGGTGGGGCTTATCGTCCATGGCCTTTCACCGGACGAGCGCCGGGCCGCATACGCGGCGGACATCACATACGGCACCAACAATGAGATGGGTTTCGACTATCTGCGGGATAACATGGCCATCTACAAAAATCAGATGGTTCAGCGGGGCCATGCTTTCGCCATCGTGGACGAGGTGGAC
>DIRC01000018.1:2873-3321 GCA_002427465.1 Clostridiales bacterium UBA5446
CGAGGTGGACTCCATCCTGATTGACGAAGCGCGTACCCCCCTCATCATTTCCGGACAGGGGGATGAATCCACGGACCTTTACCGCCGGGCGGACGAGCTGGTGCGGAGCCTGAAGAAAGTTGTCTACGCCTCCGTGGATGAAAAGGCCGAGGAGGACGACAGCCTCGACGCGGATTACGTGGTTGACGAAAAGGCCCGTTCCGCAACCCTGACCGCCCGGGGCACGGAGAAGGCGGAGCGTTATTTCGGTTTGGAAAACCTTTCCGACCTGGAAAACTCCACGCTTGCCCACCACATTAACCAGGCCCTGAAGGCCCATGGCGTCATGAAGCGGGACATTGATTACGTCGTCAAGGACGGCGAGGTGCTCATCGTCGACGAGTTCACCGGCCGGCTTATGCTGGGCCGCCGGTATTCCGAGGGGCTGCACCAGGCCATTGAGGCCAAG
>DIRC01000018.1:3579-68206 GCA_002427465.1 Clostridiales bacterium UBA5446
CTTTCCGGCATGACGGGCACCGCCCTGACGGAGGAAGAGGAATTTGGGGCGATCTACAAGCTGGACATTGTGGAGATCCCGACCAATAAACCCATCGCGCGGATAGATAACCCCGATGTGGTGTATAAAAACGATAACGGCAAAAACCGGGCAATCATCGCCCAGATCGCCGCCTGCCACGAAAAGGGCCAGCCTGTCCTTGTGGGCACAATCTCTATAGAAAAAAGCGAGTTCATTTCCTCCCTGCTGAAAAAGCGCGGCATTGCGCACAATGTGCTGAACGCCAAGCAGCATGACCGGGAGGCGGAGATCGTGGCCCAGGCGGGCAAGCTGGGTGCGGTGACAATCGCCACGAACATGGCGGGCCGCGGCACGGACATCATGCTGGGGGGCAATCCGGAATACCTAGCCAAGACCGACCTGCGCAAAGCGGGCTTTGACGAGGAGGCCATTGCGGAGGCGGCGGGCTTTGCCGAAACGCAGGATGAGAATATTCTGGCGGCAAGGCAGAGCTTTGCCGAGAGGCTGGCTTTCCACAGGGAAGTGACCAACGCTGAGGCGGAAAAAGTCAGGGCCGCCGGCGGGCTGTTTATTCTCGGCACGGAGCGCCACGAGTCCCGGCGGATCGACAACCAGCTTCGCGGCCGCGCCGGCCGCCAGGGGGACCCGGGCGAAAGCCGGTTCTTTATTGCCATGACGGACGACATCATGCGCCTTTTCGGCTCGGAGCGGGTCATGGGCATGATGGAATCCCTGGGCGTAGACGAGGATATGCCCCTGGATCAGAAAATGCTTTCCAGCGCCATCGAGCAGGCACAGAAGACGGTGGAGAGCCGCAACTTCCAAACCCGCAAAAACGTGCTGGAATACGACGACGTGATGAACGTCCAGCGAAACGTGATCTACGAGGAGCGCCGCAAGGTGCTGGACGGCGAGGATCTTCAGGCCAGCGTCCGCGGGATGATAGAGGAATATGTCAGGACAACGGTGGCGGACGGGCTTGGCGGAGCCGAGCAGCCGGACAGGAAAACCATAAACGAGGCTTTGTCGCCCTTCGGAAGGCTTTTCCTGCAGCCCGGCGACCTGCGGGTCGGCGAGGATCAGATGCACGCGCTTACGGCTGACGGGCTTGCCGATATGGTTCTTGAAAAGGCAATGTCCTTTTACGACGCCAAGGAAAAAACTTTGGGCCTGATGCCCACCGGCGTGCCGCTTATCCGGGAACTGGAGCGTGTGGTCATGCTACGGGTAGTGGACGAATATTGGATGGAGCATCTTGACGCCATGACCGAACTTCGCAGGGGAATCGGACTGCGGGGATACGGAAATATAAAGCCTGTGGACGCCTATAAGCAGGAGGGCTTCGAGCGGTTTGAGACCATGGTGGCTGGGATACGCACGGAGACTGTCAGGCGCCTGTTCATGGCGCAGATCAGGAAGGAAGACAAGCTGGAGCGCAAGAGCGTTTCCAAAAACGTGGCCACCAGCGGCGGGGGAGACGCTTCCGTCAAAAAGCAGCCGATGAAAAAAGTGAAAAAGCCCGGCCGCAACGACCCCTGTCCCTGCGGAAAGCTGAGGCCGAACGGCCTGCCCATGAAATATAAGGACTGCTGCGGAAGGGGCGAGTGATAAACGCGTCTTTTTCGCCTCGTGCTGCATTTTGGACGCCCGCAGTATCTTTATATAAATTTGCGTCAGCGCTTTTGCCTGAGCCGAAAATCCTGCGTTTATGCTGCGGAAGGCGTTTCGTGCCGTCCGCCACAGGAGGTGCCATGACCGATTTCATCAAAAACGAAAAAAATGGCGTGGTGTTCCTGACCGCGCCCACCATCACGGTCAGGCACGGGTTCACGACCCGCGCGGGCGGTGTCAGCGGGGGAAATTTTGCCTCGCTGAACCTGAGCTACGGCAGGGGAGACCCGGCGGAGAACGTGACGGCCAATTACCGCCTGCTGGGGCGGGCCCTTTCCATAAACGTGTTTTCCGCGGCCTTCACCAAGCAGGTTCACGGGGCCGAGGTGCGGATTTGCACCGACGCGGACAGGGCCGCGCCCGGAGACCCCACGCCATATGAGGCCGACGGGCTGGTGACGAATGTTCCCGGCCTGCCACTTCTGGCATTCACCGCGGACTGCGTGCCTGTGCTGCTGCATGACCCGGCGGCGAAGGTTGCGGCGGCGGTTCACTGCGGCTGGCGCAGCTCGGTTATGGACATCCTGGGAACGGCCGTGGAAAAGATGGCGTCCCTGGGCTCCGTGCCGGCGGATATCCGGGCGGCCATCGGCCCGGCTATCGGTTCCTGCTGTTTTGAAACGGGGGCCGACGTGCCGGAAGCGATCGACGCCTGGCTTGGACGGGACGCGGAAAAGTGCTATTGGCCCGAAGCCGGTGCTGCCGGGAGATTCATGGTGGATCTCAGGGCCGCGAACCGGCTGAGGCTGATTTGTCTGGGGGTCATGCCGGAGAACATCGCCGTGTCGTCGGAGTGCACCAGATGTGCCCCGGATAAATACTGGTCCCATCGTTGGGCAAAGGGCGGAGAGCGCGGTTCCCAGTGTACCGTGATATGCCTGTGACGCGCCGCGCGGCCGGGACAGCACACGGATAACGAAAGGTCTGTTATGGATTTACGCAAGTTTAAAAAATTCGGGGCGGTTCTGATTGCCGCCGCCCTGGCGGCGTCCGCAGGGTGTGCGGACACCGCTGGGGAAAGCCAGGGCGAGGATTATGTGGAGGGGACACTGGCGGGAACAGAGCTGGGCGCCTCCTATGCCGCGGACGACGTCTTTTCACTGAATTCCCGCGCCGAAGACGGCTTTAACCCGTATACCACGGTTAATTCCGACAACAGGCTGGTGGGTCAGCTTGTATATGAGAATATCTTTGAGGTGGACAACGATTTCAGTCTTTCCTCCCGCATCGTCACGGACTGGAAATGCGTTGACGGCACCTATTGGTATTTCACGGTGGACACGGGCATTGTCATGCACGACGGCGAGAATCTTACGGCGAAGGATGTATCGTATTCCCTGCAGCAGGCCATCCGGACAAGCCGGTATTCCGGACGGTTTTCCTACGTCTGGGGAGTGTCCGCCTCCAGCGATACGGAGTTTGCCGTAACCCTTTCAACCCCAAATGAACAGTTCCCGTATCTGCTTACGGTGCCGGTGATCAAATACGGCAGCGTGACGGAGGACACACCGCCGGGAACCGGGCCTTACCGGTTTTCCGAGGATATGGAAAAGCTGGAGGTTTTCAGCGATTATCCCGGATGGCAGGAAATGCCTGTGGACACGATCGGGCTTGTGTCATACGATTCTACCGAAGACACCATCACGGCCTATGAGGACTCGTATATCGACCTGGTGGTCAACGATCCCTCCGGCATAACCAATCTGGGATATGGCGGGAATAACGACACGCGCTATTATATCACGAACAACATGCACTATCTGGCTTTCAACATGGATACCGGGGCCACTGATTTTCTGCGGTACAGCAGCTACAGATACGCGCTCCAGTATGCGGTGGACAGGGAATACGCCGCCAAGACCCTGATGAAAGGTGCGGCCGTGGCCTCGGCGCTGCCGATTTCGCCGAGAAGCCCGCTGTATGACGGGGTGTATGCCTCAAACTTCGCTTATGACCTTGACCGCTGCCTGCTCATCCTCAACAATTCCGGTGCGCAGGACTACGACGGGGACGGCAAGCTGGAATACATGGTCACCGGGATACCTATGGAGATCAGCCTGGATTTTATCGTATGCAGCGAAGCCAGCGGGAAAGCGGACGTGGCCAAGAAGTTTGCCTCGGATCTGGCTGGCATAGGCGTCACGGTCAACGTGCATGAGTTGTCCTGGGACGATTATACCGCGGCTGTGGCAAACGGGGACTTCGACATCTACTATGGCGAGGTGAAGCTGACCGCGGATTTCAGCCTTACCCGTCTGCTGACGGAGAACGGAGACCTGAATTACTGCGGGATTGACGATCCCACATACGGTGAATACATTAACCAATATCTTGCCGCCGGCGACGATATGCGGCAGAACTGCTGCGACATCATGCTGAAGTATATTAACGACACCGCGCCGATCATACCGATCTGTTTCGAGCGGCAGGAGGTCATCACCCACAGGAATGTGGTCTCGGGGCTGGATCCCAGTCAGTATAACGTGTTTTTCAATATTGGTAATTGGACAATCAATTATGAATAAGGAGTGCGTGGATATGACGGACAGAGAGCTTATGGCCCTTGCTGCAAAAGCGGCAAAAAATGCCTATGCCCCATACTCGCGTTTTCAGGTGGGCGCGGCCCTGGAGTGCGACGACGGCAGCGTGTATACCGGCTGCAATGTGGAGAACGCTGCGCTGGGAAGCACCATATGCGCGGAGCGTTCCGCCGCATGCAGGGCCGTCGCCGAGGGGCATACCCGATTTGCCAGAATTGCGGTCTGGGCCGAGGGAAACGACTACTGTATGCCCTGCGGCGCCTGCCGCCAGTTTCTAATGGAGTTTTCGCCGGATATGGAGGTGCTCAGCGCCAAAGCCGGCGGCCGGTATGTGAGCTATAAGCTCGATCAGCTTCTGCCCCACGCGTTTAAGTACTGATTGACGGGCATGGAACTGGAACAGATAAAGATATTTGCGGCCGCTGCCGACGCGGGCAGCTTCTCAAAGGCTGCCGCCAGGCTGTATGTCAGCCATTCAACGGTGTCCCGGGCAGTGTCGGCGCTTGAAAGGGAGCTTGGGACGCGCCTGTTTGAGCGCGACTGCCGGGGCGTGGTGCCGACCCGGGCGGGAAAGGCGCTTTTGGAGGGCGGAAAGGCGCTTCTGGCCGAGGCCGATTTTTTGAAGCAGCGGGTTGCGGAAAAGGGAGAAAAGATATGCACAGATACAGCAAGACGGTAAGGATCGCCGTGCTGGTTCTGGTTGTTGCCGCGATTGCGCTGCAGCTGCCTGCGTCGGCTTTTGGTGTGGACACGTCATTTTCTGATGTTCCCAGCGGCGAATGGTATTCCGGCTATGTCCAGAAGTGCGCCATGCTCGGCATCATCGACGGATACGGCGACGGAACGTTTAAGCCGGGCCAGTCTCTGAAGCGCGGCGAATTTATCAAGATGCTGGCGGCTTCCATTGAGGAGAGCTACTCCACCACGAAGCTGAAAGGCGTCCACTGGGCGGAATATTACTGGAATGTCCTGAATGAATTCGGCGTGCTTGAGGATGTGGGCATACCCTGTACATACGCCGCACTGGAGCAGACGATCACCCGTTATGAGATGGCGGCGCTTATCAGAAATACACTATATAATGTATATGGCGAGAATACTATGGAGGTGGCGTCACCCGAAACGAATATCGGGGACTATTCCGTCATCGGCATGGCATACCGCAGCGCGGTGGAGCAGGCCTACGGCAAGGGTATACTTGGCGGTATAGACGCCAAGGGCAGCTTCGGCGGCGATTATTCCCTGACCCGGGCACAGGCCGCGAAGGTTATCGTCTGCCTGCTTTGGCCCAGCGAACGGCAGGCCGTCTCCTTTGCCACGGAAGTGCTGCCCGTTATCGACGCGAAGGATTCCTTTGCCTTCAGTTACCGGAATATGACCACCGCGGAGCGGCGCCTGGCCCTTTTTGGCGACGCCAACAAGAGCTATTTCACCAGCGCTTCGGACGCGGGAAACCGTATCGTAACGGTGGAGGTCAAGACCTGGGATATTAATTCCAGCGGTGTGAAATATACGCGGACCTGGTACGTTCAGGTGAATGCCGTTGTGGCGGATGAGGTCAAGGCAATTTTCGAGGAGATCTATAACGATCCCGAGCGGTTCCCGATTAAGGCCCTGGGCGGCGCCAGGTACAGCGATACGCTCCGCCATTCCTGGGGCTGCGCCATTGACATTAACCCCACGGAAAACTACTATATTAACTATTCCACCGGCGCGACCGTGGGCAGTTATTGCTGGAAGACCAGCGACAGCCCGTATTGCATCAGGCCGGAATCCAGCGTGGTCAGGGCCTTCGCCAAATATGGCTGGGGCTGGGGCGGCCAGGGCTGGACCAGTGCGGTGGACTATATGCACTTTTCCATCCTGGCCTCCGGCGGCTGACGGCGTCGGAAGAAACTCCGCTCCATTCCGGCCCGGCCGTGCGCTTCGCGGCAGCCAAGCCATCCATTCCGCTGTGTTCTTCCTCCTTTTCCCTGCGAAGCAGCCGCTTCGCAGGGAGGGGACGGGGGGGCGTGGGGGTTTTTGGCGCAGGGCGCTATCCATTGCGAAGGGCGGGGCGATGTTTTTTTGCCGGGAAAACCGGAATATGGTAATCCTGAATAAAAAAAGCGAAAAAATTTTGTGATTTGCCGGGAATACCTCTTGACACCGGGAGGTATTCCTGTTATTGTATCAAAGCGCCTTTCCGAAGGAAGGGCGAACTATGCGGTGAAGCGGGAGATTGCGGG
This sequence comes from Clostridiales bacterium UBA5446, assembly GCA_002427465.1. Classification (GTDB taxonomy): domain Bacteria; phylum Bacillota; class Clostridia; order Oscillospirales; family Oscillospiraceae; genus Scatomorpha. The sequence goes on from DIRC01000018.1 coordinate 10,040, forward strand.
ACGGTTTTGGAAGGCATAATAGGCCTTTCGGCCAACCAATCCCGGTAACTTTCGTGGAGTATGTCCGGCGCAGCCTCACCGGCGGCGCGGAATCGGGCGGCTGAGACATTTTTTGTGCACGCGTATATCGTCTGAACGGTGAATGCGCCGGCCAAATGAGCCGGTTTGTTTTTCGGCCAGAGCCTGATACGCACGGCTGTGTGTATAAAAAAGATTCTCACCGTACCACTGGCGGCGAATGCCGACCAAGTACGAAATTCAGGAGGAAAAAGTATGGCAGCGACACAGAGCAAAAAAATGATCCGTATCAGGCTGAAGGCTTACGACCACCAACTTATCGACAAGGCGGCCGAGACGATCGTCGAGACGGCGAAGCGTACGGAGGCCAAAGTATCCGGCCCCATTCCACTGCCGACCAAGACGGAGATTGTCACCATCCTGCGCGCGGTGCACAAATATAAGGACAGCCGCGAGCAGTTCGAGCGCCGCACACATAAGCGCCTGATCGATATTGTCAATCCGACCCAAAAAACCGTGGAGGCCCTGATGTCCCTGGAGCTTCCCGCAGGCGTCGAAATCGAGATCAAGCTCTGAGACCTATCCGGCGCGCAGCCCCTTGCGTGCAAATTAACAGTCAGCAACCCCAATGCCCGCAACTTGCGTAAGCGGGCAGGGTCAAGTCGGGAGCCACCGGCGCGGGAGCCAATGCCCTCTGCCATGCGACCCGACCAATAACCGACAGGAGGATATATATATGAAGAAAGCCATCATCGGCAAGAAGGTCGGCATGACGCAGATCTTCGATGAGGCGGGAAAGGTAGTTCCGGTTACCGTGATCGAGGCCGGCCCCTGCGTGGTCGTCCAGAAGAAAACGGCGGACAAGGAAGGCTACGCTTCCGTCCAGCTCGGCTATGAAGACATTGCCGAGAAAAAGCTCTCCAAGCCTGAAAAGGGTCACATGGACAAGGCTGGGGCAGGTTACAAGAAACACCTTCACGAGTTTAGGATTCAGGACGGTTCGACCATTAATGTGGGCGATGTTCTAAAGGCAAACGTTTTTGCCGAGGGCGATAAGGTGGACGTTACGGGGATCAGCAAAGGCAAGGGTTACGCCGGTGTCATCAAGCGCTGGCACGCCCAGCGGACCCCCACCTCCCACGGCGGCGGCCCGGTTCACCGTCACGCGGGCTCCATGGGCAGCGCCACGGATGCGTCCCGTATTTTCCCGGGAAAGATCGGAGCCGGCCAGATGGGCAACGAACAGGTGACCGTACAGAATCTTGACATTGTCAAGGTAGATCCGGAGCTGAACATGATCGTTGTCCGCGGCGCCATTCCCGGGCCCAAGGGCGGGATAGTATACCTTAAAGATACGGTTAAACATTACAGTGCCCGTGTGGCTGCCGCCAGCGGCAGCGCGAACCCGCAGAAGGCCTCCGCAAGGGTTAACCCACAGAAGGCTTCCGCCAAAAGAGGCTAAGAAAGGAGAGAGCATAGATGCCAAAAGCAGCAGTTTACAATATGGCCGGTGAAAGAATCGGCGAGTACGAGCTCTCCGAAGCCATTTTCGGCATAGAGCCCAACACGGCGGTCATGCATGCGTCCGTCAAAAACTATCTGGCAAACCAGAGACAGGGAACCCAATCCGCCCTCACCCGTGCCGAAGTTTCCGGCGGCGGGAGAAAGCCCTGGAGACAGAAGGGGACGGGCCGCGCCCGCGCAGGCAGCACCCGTGCGCCCCAATGGACCCACGGCGGCGTCGCCTTTGCACCGAAGCCCCGTGATTACAGCTACACGCTGAACAAAAAGATTCGCAGGATCGCCATCAAGAGCGCGCTTTCCGCAAAGGCCGCGGATAATGCCATTCTGGTGATCGACGGCCTGAAGATCGATGAAATTAAGACCAAGCCCTTTGCCGAATTCCTCGGAAAGCTCGGCGTTGAAGGCAAAGCCATGGTCGTTACGGAGAAGGTCGACGAATGCGTTGTGAAAAGCGCCCGCAATCTTCCGGGGGTGACCACCACCACCGCCACCATTCTTTCCCCGTATGAGATACTGAACAACCGCGCCCTTGTGATCGACAAGTCCGCGCTGCAGAAGATCGAGGAGGTGTTCGCCTGATGGCCACCGCATACGATATCATCATTCGCCCCATCATCACCGAGCAGTCCATGGAAGACCTCGACATCAAAAAGTATGCTTTCGAGGTTGCCAAGGACGCAAACAAGGTCGAGATTAAAAGGGCTGTCGAAGAAATCTTTGGCGTTAACGTCATTAAAGTTACCACGACCACCGTCAGGGGCAGGAAGAAGCGCACCGGGGCTTACCCCGTGGGCTATACGAAGACCTGGAAAAAGGCTGTCGTAAAGCTCAGCGAGGATTCCAAGGCCATTGAGATCTTTGAGGGCATGGTATAAGGGAGGAGAGAGAAAATGTCAATAAAAAGCTATAAGCCGACCACTCCTTCCAGGCGTCAGATGACCGTCTCCGGCTTCGATGGCGTCGCCAAGCACGTCAAGCCTCAGAAAGAGCTGGTTGAATCCACAAAAAATTGCTCCGGGCGCAACAGCAACGGCAGGATTACCGTCCGGCACAAGGGCGGCAGGAATCGCAGGAAATACCGTATCATCGATTTCAAGCGCGACAAGACTGAAATGGAAGCCAAGGTTCTGCGCTTGGAATATGACCCCAACCGGTCCGCGTTTATCGCGCTGTGCCAGTATGAGGACGGCGAGAACAGGTATATCCTGGCCCCGGTGGGGCTGAAAGCCGGCGACGTGGTGGTTTCCTCCGCCGGAGCCGATATTAAGCCTGGAAACGCCCTGCCAGTCGCCAACATTCCTGTAGGTACGTTTATTCACAACATCGAGCTTTATCCCGGCAAGGGCGCTCAGCTTGTGCGTTCCGCAGGCGTTGCCGCCCAGCTGATGGCCAAGGAAGGAGACCTGGCCCAGGTCAGGCTGCCCTCCGGCGAATACCGCAAGGTTCGCATGAACTGCAAGGCCACTATCGGGCAGGTTGGGAACATTGACCACGGCAACATCTCCATCGGCAAGGCCGGACGCAAGCGCCACATGGGCGTCAGGCCCACGGTGCGCGGCTCCGCCATGAACCCCTGCGACCACCCCCACGGCGGCGGCGAAGGCAAGGCCCCCATCGGCCTGCCGGGACCCGTAACCCCTTGGGGCAAGCCGACTCTGGGGTATAAGACACGCAAGACTAAGAATCCCACAGATCAGTTCATAGTCAAGCGCCGCAACTCGAAGTAAGGAGGCAAACGATTAAATGAGCAGAAGTGTGAAAAAAGGACCGTTTGCAGCTCCCGAGCTGCTTAAACGCGTCGACGAAATGAACAAGGCCAGGGAGAAGAAGGTTCTCAAGACCTGGTCCCGCGCCACGACGATTTTCCCATCCTTCGTCGGACATACCATCGCTGTTCACGACGGCCGCCGTCATGTTCCCGTGTATATCACGGAAGACATGGTTGGGCATAAGCTTGGCGAATTCGCGCCCACCCGGACGTTCCGCGGACACGCCGGAAGCAAGACCGGAAAGTAAGGGGGAGAGAATATGGAAGAGCTTAAAACTGCGCGGGCACAGGCCAGATATGTCCGCATTTCTCCCCGCAAGGTGCAGATTATCTGCGATATGATCCGGGGAAAGGATGCCAAATACGCACAGGCGCTGATGGAGGCCACTCCTAAGGCAGGCTGTGAGCATGTCATCAAGGTTCTGAAGAGCGCATGCGCCAATGCCGAGAATAATCTCGAAATGGATCCCGACGCCCTTTATGTGGAAAAGGCGTACGTAGACGCCGGCCCCATCCTCAAGCGGGGGCAGCCCAGGGCCCATGGCCGCATGTATCGCATCAACAAGCGTACCAGCCACATCACAGTCGTCGTGGCTGAGAAGGAATAAGGAGGCGGAAGAAAAGTATGGGACAGAAAGTTAATCCGCATGGCTTCCGCGTTGGCGTAATCAAGGATTGGGATTCCCGCTGGTATGCGCGCAACGATAAGGTGGGCAACCTGATCGTCGAAGATTACAAAATCCGCGAATATCTGAAAAAGACCCTCTATTCCGCAGGGGTTCCCAGCATTGAAATCGAGCGCGACAGCACCAATGTGCGCATCTTCATCCACTGCTCCCGCCCCGGCGTCGTGATCGGCAAGGGCGGCCAGGAGATTGAGCGGCTCCGCAAGGAGGTGGAAAAGATGATCGGCAAGCCCGTGGCTCTCTCCATCATCGAAATCCGCACGCCGGATACGAACGCTCAGCTGGTCGCCGAGAACATCGCCCAGCAGTTGGAGCGCCGCATCGGCTTCCGCCGCGCGATGAAGAATGCCATCGGGCGCACCATGCGCATGGGCACCAAGGGCATCAAGGTCATGGTGTCCGGCCGTCTGGGCGGCGCCGAGATTGCCCGCAGGGAGTGCTACCACGAGGGAACCATTCCCCTGCAGACGCTCCGTGCCGACATCGACTACGGCTTTGCCGAGGCTGCGACCACCTATGGCCGGATCGGCGTCAAGGTTTGGATTTATAAGGGCGAGGTTCTCAGCCAGACCCTCCGCACGACCCCCCGCACTTTGGATCTTTCCCAGCGTGACGATCGCCGCCGCAACAGGCGCGACGACCGCAGGGGCGGCTACAGCCGCGACGACCGCAGGGGCGGATATAATCGGGACAATCGCGGCGGACAGGGCGGCTACAGCCGTCCGGCCGGACAGGGCAACTATAACCGCGGTCCGCGTCCCGCCCAGCAGAAGGAAGGAGGCAGCAACTAATGCTGATGCCTAAAAGAGTCAAGCGCCGCAAGGTACAGCGCGGCCGCATGAAGGGCAAAGCCACCCGCGGCAATGTTGTTACCTACGGAGAGTATGGTCTGCAGGCCCAGGAGCCTAGCTGGATCACCTCAAACCAGATTGAGGCGGCCCGTGTGGCCATGACCCGTTATACCAAGCGCGGCGGTCAGGTATGGATCAAGATTTTCCCCGACAAGCCAGTTACGAAAAAGCCTGCCGAGACCCGCATGGGTTCCGGAAAGGGCGCGCCCGAGTACTGGGTTGCCGTTGTGAAGCCCGGCAGGGTCATGTTTGAAATTGCCGGCGTCCCGGAGGACGTTGCCAAGGAAGCGCTGCGCCTTGCCAGCCACAAGCTGCCCTGCAAGACGAAGGTCGTTACCAAGGCGGAGACAGAGACAGGTGGTGAATAAGATGAAGGCAAACGAAATACGCTCGCTTACTGAAAAAGAGCTGGAGCAGAGGCTTGTGGATCTTAAAAAGGATCTGTTCATGCTTCGGATGCAGCACGCCACGAATCATCTTGACAACCCCGTAAAGATATCCACAACGCGGCGCGACATTGCCCGAGTGAAGACCGTCATCCGCGAAAAGCAACTCGAGCGCTGAGGAGGTAAGGAACAATGAGTGAAGAAAGAACGGCTTCCCGCAAGACACGCGTCGGCAAGGTCGTGTCCGATAAAATGGACAAGACCGTTGTAGTCATTGTTGAGGACAGAGTTGCCCACAAGCAGTATAAAAAGATTATCGGCCGTACCTACCGCCTGAAGGCCCACGACGAAATGAACGCGTGCGGCATCGGCGACAGGGTGCGCGTGATGGAGACCCGCCCGCTGTCCAAAGATAAACGCTGGCGCGTGGTGGAAATTATAGAGAAGGCAAAGTAAGGAGGCGCCTAAATGATACAGCAAGAAAGTTATCTCAAGGTCGCCGACAATACCGGCGCCAAGGAAATCAAATGCATCCGCGTTCTGGGCGGTTCCAAGCGCAAATACGCCAGCATTGGCGATGTTATTGTGGCGTCTGTGCGCAAGACCACTCCGGGCGGACAGGTGAAGAAGGGCGATGTGGTTAAGGCCGTTGTGGTCAGAACCAGCAAGAGCGTGCGCCGGGGCGACGGAACCTACGTCCGTTTCGACGACAACGCCGCCGTCCTCATCAAGGAAGATAAAAACCCGACCGGAACGCGTATTTTCGGGCCTGTGGCCCGCGAGCTTCGCGATAAGGAATTTATGAAGATCCTGTCGCTCGCTCCCGAAGTCATATAGGAGGGCGAGAAGAATGAATATTGTGAAAAATGACAAAGTCGTTGTCCTGTCCGGGAAGGACAAGGGCAAGACCGGCGAGGTCCTCTCCGTCGACGTCAAGGGGCGCAAGGTTGTTGTGCAGGGCGTTTCCGTTGCCACGAAGCATCAGAAAGCCCGCAAGCAGACCGAGCAGAGCAGCATCATCAAGGTGGAGACGCCTATTTATGCCTGCAAGGTTATGGTGGTCTGCCCCAAGTGCGGAAAGCCCACCCGCATTGCCCACAAGCCCGTGAAAAAGGTCGTTTCCGGCAAGGAAAAAACCATGAACGTCCGCGTCTGCAAGCATTGCGGCGCAGATCTGTAAGGGAGGGCGAGTGAAATGCCAAGATTGAAGGATATCTATAATAGCGATGTTGCGCCCGCCCTTATGGAAAAGTTCCAGTATAAGAGCGTTATGCAGATCCCCAGAATTGAGAAAATTGTTGTCTCTGTCGGCTGCGGAGACTGCAAGGACAATGCGAAGGCCCTGGACGCCGTCATCAAAGACATCACCGCGCTTACGGGCCAGAGGGCAGTCTCTACCATCGCGAGAAAGAGCGTGGCCAACTTTAAGCTCCGTGAAGGGATGAAGGTTGGCGTCAAGGTAACACTGCGCCAGAACCGTATGTGGGAGTTTCTCGACAGGCTCCTTAACGTAGCCCTGCCCCGCGTCCGCGACTTCCGCGGCATCTCTCCGGATGCTTTTGATGGCCGCGGCAACTACAGCCTCGGCATCAAGGAGCAGATCATTTTCCCGGAGATCGACTATGACAAGATCGAAAAGCTCCGCGGCATGAACATTGCCATCTGCACGACCGCGAAAACCGACGAGGAAGCCCGCGAACTTCTCAGGCTCATGGGCGCCCCGTTCATGAACGCTTAGGAGGAACGTCATGGCAAAGAAGTCTATGATAATAAAGCAGCAGCGCCCTGCGAAGTACTCCACAAGGGAATACAATCGCTGCAGGATCTGCGGCCGCCCCCATGCCTATCTGCGTGACTACGGTATCTGCCGCATTTGCTTCCGCGAGCTGGCGTATAAAGGCCAGATCCCGGGCGTCCGCAAGGCATCCTGGTAAGAACGCTTACCGGGCGTCATTACCAAATCGGACTGCGAAAGGCCGCGTTCAATCATGCATTGACCCGGAACCTCGCTGCCGGAACCGCAATTGCGGTAACTCTAAATTAGGAGGAAAACCATATGCAGATTACAGATCCTATTGCCGATATGCTGACCCGCATCCGCAATGCCGGAAACGCAAAGCATGAAAGCGTGGATATCCCGGCCTCAAAGATGAAGAAGGCCATAGCCGAGATTCTCTTGGAGGAAGGCTATATCAAGAATTTTCAGATCATTGACGACGGCACTCAGGGCATAATCCGCCTTACCCTGAAGTATCTCCCGGGCAAGGAGCGGGCTATTCAGGGCCTGCGCCGAGTCTCGAAGCCGGGCCTGCGCGTATACGCCGGAGCAGACGAACTGCCCCGCGTCCTTAAAGGCCTCGGAATCGCCATTATCTCTACGTCCAAGGGCATTATGACCGACAAACGCGCCCGTAATGAGCATGTCGGCGGCGAAGTCCTTGCGTTTGTATGGTAAGGGGGACGGAAAAATGTCAAGAATAGGCAGAGAACCGATTAAAATTCCCACCGGTGTGGAGATCACGGTTACAGAGGATAACGTGGTGACCGTTAAGGGGCCGAAGGGAGCCGTCACCCAGAAGCTGGTTTCCGATATGAAGCTGGATATCAGCGACGGCGTGCTCACGATTACGCGTCCTAACGACGAAAAGGAATCCCGAAGCCTTCACGGACTCACCCGTACGCTTGTTAACAACATGGTTATCGGCGTAACCGATGGCTTTACCAAGACACTTGAGGTCAACGGCGTGGGATACAGGGCAGTCAAAGAGGGAACGAATCTGGTCATGAACCTGGGCTTTTCGCATCAGGTCATCGTTCCGGAGACTGAAGACATTAAGATAGACGTCCCCAATCCCAACCATATCATAATCAGGGGCGTCGATAAGCAGAAGGTCGGCCAGTTTGCAGCGGAAGTACGCGGTAAGCGTCCGCCCGAGCCGTACAAGGGCAAGGGCATCAAGTACGATTACGAAGTCATCCGCCGCAAAGAGGGCAAGACCGGTGCAAAATAAGGGGAGGTGTGCCTAAATGATTAAGAGACCGGATACGAATACTCAGCGCGTAAAGCGCCATAAGAGAGTGCGCGGCAAGATCTCCGGCACGCCGGAGCGTCCCCGCCTGAGCGTTTTCAGAAGTGAAAACAATATTTATGCCCAGATCATTGACGATGTGGCCGGATGCACCATATGCTCCGCCTCCAGCATTGAAAAGGGCTTTGACGGCGGCTCTGACAAGGGGTCCGCCAGGGAAGTCGGCAAGAAAGTCGCCGAGCGTGCCCTTGCCAAGGGTATCGAAAACGTGGTCTTCGACCGCGGAGGATACGTTTACCAGGGCCGTGTTCAGGCGCTGGCCGAAGGCGCCCGCGAGGGCGGCCTAAAATTCTGAGCGGAGGGAGGAAACAAAAATGGCTTATAACAACAACAGGCGTGACAATCGCCGCAACCGCGGGGAGGACGAACCCCAGGAGTTTACCGAAAAGGTCGTTTCCCTCAACCGCGTCAGCAAGACCGTAAAGGGCGGCCGTGTGATGAAGTTTTCAGCGCTTTGCGTCGTTGGCGACGGCAAAGGCCGAGTAGGATACGGACTTGGCAAGGCCAACGAGGTTTCCGAGGCCATCCGCAAGGGCCTGGAGGATGCCAAGAAGAACATCATCACCATTACGATTTTCGGAACGACCATACCCCACGAGGTGATCGGGGAGTTCGGCGCCGGCCGCGTATTGCTCAAGCCCGCCCCGGAAGGCACCGGCGTGATCGCCGGAGGACCCGTCCGCGCGGTGGTGGAGGCTGCGGGCATCAAAGACATCCGCACCAAGTGCCTGCGCTCCAATAACCCGCAGAACGTTGTAGCGGCAACCATCGTCGGACTCAAATCCCTCAGGAACGCGCAGCAGGTTGCTGTGTACAGGGGCAAGACTGCCGGCGAGATCCTAGGTTAAGGGGGGGAGAGTTATGGCAAAGAATTTAAAGATTAAGCTTGTCAAGAGCCTGAGCGGGCGCTTGGATAAGCACATCGCCACAGCCTACTCCATAGGTCTGCACAAGATCGGCAACGAGACCATACAGCCGGATAATCCCCAGACGAGGGGCAAGATAGCCCAAATCGGCTATCTCCTCCAGGTCACGGAAGAATAAGGAGGGTATGCAATGAATATCAATGACCTTTCTCCCGCCCCGGGCAGCACCCAGGTTGGCAAGCGCAAGGGCAGAGGCCGTGGAACCGGCAACGGCAAGACAGCTGGCCGCGGCCACAAGGGTCAGAAGGCCCGTTCGGGCGGCGGAGTCCGCATTGGCTTTGAAGGCGGACAGATGCCCCTTGCAAGGCGTGTGCCGAAAAGAGGCTTCATCAACATTTTTGCCGAGCCCTTCGAGATCGTCAATCTCTCCGCGCTCAACAAATTCGAAGACGGCGCCGAGGTTGACGCCAAGGCCCTGCTTGAAGCGGGCATTCTGAGAAAGTGCGCGTACGGCGTTAAGATACTCGGCAACGGCAGCATCACTAAAAAACTTACAATCAGGGCTTCCGCCTTCTCCGAATCTGCAAAACAAAAAATAGAAGCGGCAGGCGGAAAGGCTGAGGTGGTATAAGGTGTTTGCTACACTGAAAAACGCTTGGAAAATTGAGGAACTCCGCAAAAAGATCATATTCACACTACTGATTATCCTCATTTACCGTCTCGGTAATGCCGTGCCGGTACCATACGTTGATACTGTCCTGCTTCAGTCCTATTTCACATCGGTTCAGAACACGGTGCTTGGTCTATGGAACACCATGTCCGGCGGCTCCTTCGCACATGCCACCATATTTGCCCTTTCGATACAGCCGTATATCAACGCCTCCATTATTATTCAGCTGCTTACCATCGCCATACCGGCCCTGGAACGGCTGCAGAAGGAAGGCGGCGAGGACGGGAAGAAAAAGATTGCCGCCATCACCAGATACAGCACCGTGGCAATCGGCCTGCTCCAGGGCTATGGCTATTATATGCTGATCATGAAAAACAACATGCTCACCGCGGATGGCACCGGTGTTTGGCCCGCAATCGTCATTATCATGACATTTATGGCGGGATCGGCGCTGATCATGTGGCTTGGCGAACAGATCACTGAATTCGGCGTGGGCAACGGTATTTCCATTATTCTTTTTGCCAGCATCGTATCGCGCTTCCCCGGCTCGCTGATCAATATGTTCACCAATATCGTCACAGGTAAGCTGAAATGGTGGATTCTGGTGCTGATGCTCATTGGGGCGCTTGCCCTGATCGTGCTGATCGTCATTGTAAACGACGCGGAGCGCAGGCTTCCCGTGCAGTATTCCAAGCGTGTGGTCGGCCGCAAGCTTTATGGCGGACAGTCGACCCACCTGCCCATGAAGGTGAACATGTCCGGCGTGCTGCCAATCATCTTCGCCCAGTCGTTTGCGTCCCTCCCGGCTACGATCGGCGCTTTTGTAGCGCAGTCACAGGTGGAGGGAACGGGCTGGTACAAATTTGTAAACTTCTTTGACACGGACTCCGTTTTCTATGCCGTCGTTTATTTCCTGCTGATTATCTTCTTCTCTTACTTCTATGCGACGGTCCAGTTCAACCCTGTGGAAATCGCAAACAACCTGAAGAAGAACGGCGGCTTTATCCCCGGTTTCCGTGCCGGAAAACCCACGAGCGAATTCATCCAGAAGGTCCTGAATAAAATTACGCTGTTCGGTGCTATTTATCTAGGCATAATCGCCGTTACGCCTATAATGATCGACGTTTTTTCCGAGGCTGCAACGCTTACGGGAATATCCCTGGGCGGAACGTCAATCATCATCGTCGTTGGTGTTGCGATTGAAACCATCCGCGCCATAGAATCACAGATGCTGATGCGCAATTACAAGGGCTTCCTGAGCTAAGAAAGGCGGTAGTGATATGAAACTGATACTTTTGGGCGCACCCGGCGCCGGAAAAGGCACACAGGCAGAAATATTCAGCCGCAGATTGGGAATTCCGACCATATCCACCGGCAACATCCTGCGGGCGGCCATAAAAAATGGCACGCCCGTGGGGCTGCGGGCCAAAGCGTATGTGGACAGCGGAAAACTGGTCCCGGACGACGTCATCATCGGCATCGTGGCGGAGCGGGTGGCTGAGCCTGACTGCGAGGGGGGCTACATTCTGGACGGAATGCCCCGGACCATACCCCAGGCGGAGGCATTGGAGGCGCGCGGTATCAATATCGACTGTGCCGTTTCCATTGAGATTTCCGACGAGACAATCATCGACAGAATGTCCGGGCGGCGCGCCTGCAAGGACTGCGGGGCCACCTACCATATTGTGAACATCCCGCCTAAAATCGAGGGAAAGTGTGACGTTTGCGGCGGCGAGCTGACCGTCCGCAAGGACGACGCGCCTGAGACCGTGAAGGACAGACTTGAGATTTATCATCGCGAAACCGAACCCCTGAAGGCGTTTTACGCCGAAAGAGGCAAGCTGAAAACCGTGGAAAACCAAGCCACGATAGGTGGCACTACGGAAGCCATTGTTAAGGCTCTGGGGATTTAAAATGATCATCATCAAATCCCCAAGGAAAATAGAGCTTATGCGCCAGGCCGGTAAAATTACGGCAGGCGCCCGGACAGTAGCCCGCGAAATGGTCGCCCCGGGCGTGACAACCAGGGAAATCGACAGGGAGGTACACAAATTCATCACGAAATCCGGCGCCCAACCCACATTTCTGGGGTATGGCGGATTCCCGGCAAGCGCGTGCGTTTCTGTGAATGATGAGGTTATCCACGGCATCCCCGGGCCGAAAGTGGTGCGCGAAGGCGATATAGTCAGCCTGGATGTGGGCGCCACAATCAATGGCTACACCGGAGACTGCGCCGGAACCTTTCCCTGCGGCGAGGTATCGGCTGAGGCGAAAAGGCTTATCGCAGTGACACGTCAGAGCTTTTTTGAGGGCCTTAAATTTGCGAGACAAGGATACAGAGTATCCGATATTGGGCACGCCATTCAGGAGTATGTGGAAAAACACGGATATTCCGTGGTCAGGGCTTATGTAGGCCATGGCGTGGGGGCGGATCTCCATGAGGAACCGGAGGTTCCCAACTACGGCGCGCCGGGTCACGGGCCGAGACTGATTAAGGGAATGACTCTTGCCATCGAGCCGATGGTGAACGTAGGCGGGTACGATATCCGCATGCTGGATAATGAGTGGACGGTTGTGACCAAAGACGGAAGCCTTTCCGCCCACTATGAGAATACTGTTCTCATTACCGATGGCGAGCCTGAGATCCTGACAATGGCAGCGGATTTATGATGGGCAAAGCCCGAACGACCAAGGAGGTTATTGAACTTGGCTAAAGACGATGTAATCGAGCTTGAGGGCACGGTCGTCGAGTCCCTGCCCAATACGATGTTCAATGTGGATATCGGCGGCGGCCATATCATATTGGCGCATATTTCAGGCAAGCTCAGAATGAATTTTATCAGGATACTTCCCGGCGACAAGGTCACGGTTCAGATGAGCCCGTATGATCTTTCCCGGGGCAGGATAACCTGGAGGACCAAGTAGCGCGCGGCCGGCGGCTGCGGCTAAGATAGGAGGCACACAAATGAAAGTAAGACCTTCGGTTAAACCTATGTGCGAAAAATGCAAGATCATTAAGCGCCATGGCAAGGTCATGGTGATCTGCGAAAACCCGAAGCATAAGCAGCGTCAGGGCTGATTTCAAAATTACACACATCCGCGCGTAACGGAGGCTCCCTCCGGCGGGAATAAGTTTCCGTTATACAAAACGCGGATAACATCATTGAAAGGAATGATTGCGAAAGATGGCACGTATAGCCGGCGTTGACCTGCCCAAGGACAAGAGGATCGAGATCGGTCTCACCTATGTCTATGGAATCGGCAGGACGAGCGCAAAAAAAATACTCGAGGCAACCGGCATTAACCCCGATACCCGCGTAAAGGATCTCACCGATGAGGACGAGGCCAAGCTGCGCGAGTGCATTGATAAAAGTTTTATGGTCGAGGGCGACCTGCGCCGCAGCATGGCGTTGGACATTAAGCGTCTCACCGAGATCGGCAGCTACCGGGGCATGCGCCATAGAAAGGGCCTGCCTGTCCGCGGACAGAGAAGCAAGACAAACGCGCGCACCCGCAAGGGCCCGAAGCGCACAATCGCAAATAAGAGGAAGTAAAGGAGGGATATGTAATGGCAGCACCCAAGAAGAAAGTCCGCACTCGCCGCAGAGAGCGCAAAAATATTGAGAAGGGCCAGGTTCATATCAGTTCCTCCTTCAACAATACCATGGTAACCATCACCGACACCAACGGAAACGCCATTTCCTGGGCTTCCTCGGGAGGCATGGGCTTCCGCGGAAGCAAGAAAAGCACCCCATTCGCCTCTCAGACGGCCGCGGAAACGGCTGCGAAAGCTGCGATGGAGCACGGCCTTAAGACCGTTGAGGTCTTTGTCAAGGGTCCGGGTTCAGGCCGCGAGGCCGCTATCCGCGCCCTGCAGACCGCAGGCCTTGAGGTCACGATGATAAAGGACGTCACGCCGATACCCCACAACGGCTGCCGCCCGCCGAAGCGCCGTCGCGTGTAAGGAAGAGGAGGTAAGAGATAATGGCAAGATATACCGAAGCGGTCTGCCGGCAGTGCCGCAGGGAAGGACAGAAGCTTTTCCTGAAGGGGGACAGATGCTACACGCAGAAATGCGCCGTGGACGCCAGGCCGTATGCGCCCGGCCAGCATGGGCAGAACCGCCGCAGCAAAACCTCCGATTACGGCAAGCAGCTGCGTGAAAAGCAGAAGGCCAGAAGATACTACGGCCTTCTTGAGAGCCAGTTTAAGGGCTATTTCGACATTGCTGAGCGGCGCCCTGGCCTGACCGGCGGGAACCTGCTTTCTATCTGCGAGAGCAGACTGGACAACGTGGTCTACCGTCTGGGCTTTGCCATGAGCCGGGCCGAGGCGCGCCAGATGGTCAATCACGGGCATTTCACCGTTAATGGCCGGAAGGTTAGCATCCCCAGCTTTCAGGTCAAGCCGGGAATGGTCATAACCCTCAGGGAAAAAAGTCGGAATCTTGAGAAAATCAAGGCCAATGCCGAGGCAAACGCCTTCCGCCAGCCCCCCAAATGGCTTGAATACGACGCCTCCAACATGATTGCGAAGGTCGCCGCAGTTCCCGCCAGAGAGGATATCGATCTGCCGATAGAAGAGCATCTCATTGTCGAGCTGTATTCCAAGTAAACGGTAAACCCTCAATTGGTAAGCTGAAAACCTCAGCGCTCCCATGCGCGAATTATTAAAAGGAGGGTTAGTTCACATGATTGAAATAGAAAAGCCTCGCATCGAATGTATTGAGACCCCGATGGACGATTCATACGGCAAATATGTCATCGAGCCTCTTGAGCGTGGCTACGGCACGACCCTGGGCAACTCTCTTCGCAGAGTACTTCTGTCCTCGCTTCCCGGAACCGCCGTTACGTCGATCCGGATTGCGGGCATCCAACATGAATTTTCTACAATTCCCGGCGTGAAGGAGGATGTTACCGAGATCGTCCTGAACGTCAAGGGTATCATAGCCAGGCTTCACAGGGAAGGGCCAAAGACGGTGTACCTGGAAGCGTCCGGAGAGGGAGACATCAAGGCCGGGGACATCAAGGCCGACGCCGAAGTTGAGGTCCTTAACCCGGAGCTGCATATCGCAACCCTGGGGCCGGACGGCGCGCTCTCCATGGAACTCACCATCGATCATGGCCGCGGATATGTCCAGGCGGAGAAGAACAAACCGCCTCAAACCGTCATCGGAACGATTCCCGTGGACTCTATTTACACCCCGGTGCTTAAAGTCAATTATGCCGTTGAGAATACCCGTGTCGGGAATCAGACGGACTTTGACAAGCTTACAATCGAGGTCTGGACCGACAAGACGATTTTACCCCGGGACGCCTTGTCCCTGGGGGCCAAGATCCTTGTTGACCATTTTACACTGTTCACGGATCTGTCCGATACCATCGGAAGCAAATCGACCGTTGTTGAAAAGGTGGAGACCCAGCGTGATAAGGTTCTTGAGATGACCATCGAGGAGCTGGATCTTTCGGTGCGAAGCTTTAATTGCCTCAAGCGTGCGAATATCAATACCGTCGAGGATCTGATCAGCAAGACCCAGGACGAGATGATCAAAGTCCGTAACCTTGGCCGCAAATCCCTTGAAGAGGTTGAGCACAAGCTCGCCATGATGGGGCTTGCTCTGGCCAGTGATGATAACCAGTAGGGCGGGAGTGTCATCCCGCCGCGCGAACCAAGCGCAGGCTCCAATTAGCCGATAAGGAGGAAACCACAATGCCCGGTACAAGAAAACTCGGCAAGCCTACCGCAGCACGCATGGCGATGCTTCGCCAGCAGGTCACGGATCTTTTGGATCTGGGCCGCATGGAGACCACCGTCACGCGGGCCAAGGAGATCAGGCCCCTTGCCGAGAAGATGATTACTCTTGGGAAGAAGAAGGACATGGCGGCCTACCGTCAGGCCCTCAGCTTCATTACCCGCGAGGATGTTGCCAAGAAGGTGTTCGACGAGATCGCACCCAAGTACGAGGCGCGTGCAGGCGGATATACCCGCATCACTCGCACCGGTCCCCGCCGGGGCGACGCCGCCGAGATGGCCGTCATCGAGCTGGTATAATAAACAAAAGCGCCGGACTGTATCCGGCGCTTTTTACATTTTAGCTTACAGGCGTCACGAGACGCCGAAAAGGATGAGAATCAGTCCGTATATCACGCTGGCGGAAACGCCGAAAACGATGACCGGACCGGCGATCGCAAACATCTTGGCGGCCATGCCGGTTACAAACCCCTCGCTCTTGAACTCCAGGGCGGGGGAGACGACAGAGTTTGCAAATCCGGTAATCGGCACCAGTGTACCCGCGCCGGCGAACTTGGCGATATCGTCATAAATACCGATGCCGGTAAGAAACGCGCCGAGGAAGATCAGGGATATGGAAGCCGCCGTTCCAGCGGTTTTGCTGTCCAGCCCCAGGGCCTTGCCGGCGTCGGAGATGGACTGGCCGACGCAGCATATGATCCCGCCGATAAGAAATGCCCGAAACAGATTGCCCAGCATTGGCGACGGCGGCGACTTTTTTTTCACATATTCCCCGTATTGCTCGTTTGTCATTTTCATTACCAGCACCCCTTTTGTATCGGTTATGGAGAAAAAATCCCCTTCGCGAATAGTCTCCCGCGAAGGAGCAGTAATATACCATAATCGCGCAGCGATTATGGTATATTGTTTAATCATTTTCGGTTTCCCGTCAGGGATGAGAAAATGGACTTGAGCTAAAAGTTAATAGCCGATTTGCGGATTTTCGACTATGATACCATAGGGCAATGCACCGCAAGTCTAAAGCCGGCAAAAAATCGCCTTACCTGTTGCTGAATGAGACGCGGCCCGTCGAAGTTTCCACACTTGGCCGATTCGTCATATATCCACCGACAGGTTCGCGATGCCGTTGTTTTCAAATTCCGATATATATTCATCCATGCGGGCGGTAAGCTCGGTGAAGTCATCCGGGTCAGTATCTTCAAGGTGCATATCCCGCCTGGCCAGTTCCTCCGCCAGAATGTCGAAGAATACGGCATCCTCATAATCTGCAATCGCCTCGTGTATTCCGCCCTCCTCAAAGGCCTTGGATGGGAACACATGGCCGTGCCAAGTCCGATACAGCTCTTTCATTCCGGTTCTGGCACACAGGGCGAAAAGTTTTTCTTGGACAAAATCGTAGTCCTCAAAACGGTCGTCGCCGCGTGTGGAATTGAGCACCCAATTTCCAATATACACCATATCCAGCAGGCGGCGAAATTCCTTGTCGGTCAGTTCGATGTTCATTACGTAATGCCCTCCTTTCCGGAGTGGTCCGGCATTACTATTATAACAAGACGTGAACGGAAATTCTACTCTAATTTTGCCTTGAAATAATCAGTGACATAGATTATTATTATACTTTGTACCCTATATTTGTATGCATATCGGAGGCGGCTGATGGATAACAGACCAATAGGCATTTTTGATTCCGGCGTGGGCGGTCTGACTGCACTTAAAGCCCTGCGGGATCTTCTGCCCGGCGAGGACACCATTTATTTCGGCGATTCCGGACGAATGCCCTATGGCGGCCGTCCCAGGGAGGAGCTTCTTAAAATTGCGGAGCAGGATGCGGAGTTTTTGGGCCGGCAGAATGTGAAAGCCATCCTGGCGGCCTGCGGGACCACAGATTCAAATGCGCTGCCACACCTGCAAGCCATCTTCGACATTCCGGTTTTCGGCGTCATCGCTCCTGCCGCTGCAGCGGCCGCAGCGGCGACGCGGTCCGGGAGCATCGGGGTCATTTCTACGGAGGCCACTGCCAGAAGCGGCGCTTACAGCCGGGCGCTTCTGGCTATCGATCCGTCGCTGCGGGTCATCACCCGGGGCTGCCCGCTGATCGCGCCTCTCAGCGAAGCCGGGCATACGGATAAGGACGATCCGGAGCTTCGCAGCGCTCTGGCGGAGTATCTGGCGGACATTGCTGACGAAAAGATGGATACGCTGCTTCTGGGCTGCACTCACTATCCTCTGGTATCCGACGCCATCTCGGATTTCGTGGGCGGCGCGGTTACGCTGATAGATTGCGGCGCGGAGGGCGCTTCGGCGCTTGCGCGGTATCTTTTCACAAATGATATGCTTTCCGGGGATTCCCGTGGGGGCCGGGCGACATACTATACTAGTGGAAACGAAAAAGCGTTTGCTTCCGTCGCGGGGATTTTTCTTGGCGGAAGCATTGCGGATTCGGTCCGCGGCATCGCGCCTTTTAAGCTTTGACACAGGTCCGGCATTATATTATAATGCGATAAACCAACGGAATAATGAGGTCATCATCATGAAAAATGTTATCATATCCATAAAAGGCACACAAAATTTTATCCAGGACCCCAGCGATACCGTGGAACTGGTAACCGACGGGAAATACACGTACGCGGACGGCCGGGGCGAGCTTACTTATATGGAGAGCGAGCTTACAGGCATGGAAGGTACGAAGACATCCTTTATCTTTACACCCAACGAGGTCATTCTCTCCCGGGAAGGCACCCTGACAAGCCGGATGGTCTTCCGGGAGGGGAAGAAAAACACCTTTCTGTATGATACGCCCTTCGGCTCGGCGACCATGGGGCTGGACACCCACAGGATCACCTCCAGCCTGGGACCCAAGGGCGGGGACATGCAGATCGATTATATTGTAGATTTCGATCACGCCATGGTGGGGCGAAACAGCTTTCATATTAACGTCAAAGAGCAGGGAGGGATAAACTGATGCGCAATCTTGTGGCGGACGCCAAGGGTGCCATCGGGGATATTATCACGGCGGCATATGCCGGAGCCGTCCGGAACGGGGCGCTGCCCGGCGGCGCCGAGATATCCGGGACGGTAGAGATCCCAAAGGATGCGGCAAACGGGGATTTTGCTGCGAACCACGCTATGGCCTGCGCCAAGGCGCTGCGCCTTCCGCCCAGAAAAATTGCCGAGTCACTTGTCGCTGAGATGGTTTTTGATGGAAGCTGGTTCGCTTCGGCGGAGGTTGCCGGCCCGGGCTTTATCAATTTCCGACTTTCCGCCGGCTGGTATGCCGACGTCATCGCGGCGATTGAGGCGGAAGGGGCCGATTATGGGCGGTCCGGCGCGCTGTCCGGCCAGAAGATCATGGTGGAGTTTGTATCGGCAAATCCCACGGGGCCGATGCATATGGGCAATGCCCGGGGCGGCGTTTTGGGCGATACCCTTGCCGAGGTTCTGAGCAGGGCGGGGGCCGACGTCCGCCGTGAGTTTTATGTCAATGATTCCGGAAATCAGATAGAAAAGTTTGCTCTGTCCATTGAGGCGCGGTACTTACAGCTGATAGAAGGCGAGGAGGCGGTGCCGTTTCCTGAAGATGGATACCAGGGCGACGATATCCGGGAACTTGCCAGGCTTTTCCGCGAAAAGCACGGCGACGCCGCCGCCAGGGAGCCGGAAACGATCCGCAGACAGGCTTTGGCGGCCTTCGGGCTTTCCTGCAACCTTCCGAAAATGAAGACGGATCTGGCCAGGTATCGGATTAAGTATGACCTGTGGTTCAACGAATCCTCCATGTACGATTCCGGTTATGTGGCCCAGACGGCGGCTCTGCTCACCGAGAAGGGATATACCTATGAGAAGGACGGGGCACTTTGGTTCCGGACATCGGAGATATTGGCCGATAACCTGATTAAAGCGGGAAAGAGCCGGGCATATATCGAAAAGCTCGACCTGAAGGACGATGTGCTCAGGCGGGCCAACGGCTTCTATACCTATTTCGCCTCGGACATCGCCTATCACCGGAACAAATTTAAAGAGCGCGGCTTTGACCGGGTCATCAATATCTGGGGAGCCGATCATCATGGCCATGTGGCCCGGCTAAAGGGGGCAATGGACGCCCTGGGGCTGGATGGCGAGAACCGGCTGGATATCGTACTTATCCAACTTGTGCGCCTGACCCGGAACGGTGAGGCAGTGCGTATGTCCAAACGCACGGGCAAGGCGATTTCACTTTCCGATCTTCTTGATGAAATCCCCGTTGACGCGGCGCGCTGGTTTTTTAATTCCAAGCCAGAATCCCAGATGGATTTTGACCTTGATCTTGCCGTGAGGCAGGACAGCGAGAATCCTGTTTATTATGTCCAGTATGCCCACGCGCGCATATGCTCGCTGATCGCGAATCTGGCCGAGGATGGGCATCCCATGCCCCGGGCCGCGGAAATTGACGCGTCGGCGCTTGAAACGGGCTTCGAGAGGGAGCTGATCAAATCCCTGGCCGGGCTGCCCGATGAGATCCGCCACGCGGCGGAGGATCGGGATCCCAGCCGGATAAACCGGTATGTGACGGAGCTGGCCGCCCGGTTTCACAAGTTCTATAACGCCTGCCGCATAAAGGACGCGGAGCCGGGCGTTTTGGAAGCGCGGCTGAAGCTGGCCGAATCGGTAAAGCGCGTAATTTCGGTTTCCCTTGGAATACTGGGAGTCTCCGCACCGGAGAAAATGTGAGGCGGCTGACGGTAAAAACAAAAAACTCTCCCGCTTTCGGCGGGGGAGTTTTTTGATAAGGGAACAGAAGAAAAAGATTCGTTGGATGAGGAAAGAATAATGTTATCAATTTAACGATCTATGGGCATAATAACACGGGTTTCGACATTTGTAAAGGGGATAAATGAAAAATGTTAAAAATTTATTTTTCATTTATCCCCAAAACCATCGAACTGTCTGTGCCGCCAGAATAAAGCCGGCGATGTCCGCGCAGATGGCCGCCGGGAGGGCCCAGCGGGTCTTCTTGATGCCTACTGCCCCGAAATAGACGGTGAGCACATAAAGCGTAGTCTCTGTGGAACCCAGCATGACGGCCGCAGTGCGGCCCACGACGGAGTCTGGCCCATGGGCCGATATCAGCTCGGTGGCGGCGGCAAGGGCGCCGCTGCCGCTAAGTGGCCGGAGCAGCATCAGTATGGTGGTTTCCGCGGGGATGCCAAGCCGGGAAAGCAGGGGGGCGGCCAGATCCGTCAGGGCGTCTATGGCCCCGGAGGCCCGCAGCATATAGACGGCAGTCAGCAGCGCAACAAGGGGAGGGAAAATCCGGGCGACAGTGCGCAGCCCTTCGGCCGCTCCGTCGGCCATGGCGGAAAAGACGTCCGAGCCGCGCAGCAGTCCGGCGATGGCAATGGAGGCGATGATGATCGCCGCAGCCATGCTGCTCAGCGTTTCCATCGGCGAAAGAGTGCGGCAAGCAGCTTTGCCACCAGAATGCCGGCTGTAACGGAGCCGGCGGAGGCTATCCAGACCGCGGGCAGGATGTCAAAGGGGGCCTCCGCGCCGTTGGAGGCGCGCACGGCGGCAATGGTGGTGGGCAGCAGTTGAATGGACGCCGTATTGATTACCACGAGCAGGCAGAGCTCATCCGAAGCTGTGCCTTTTGGGGATAATCTGGCCATGCCGGAGGCGGCCTTGATGCCCATTGGCGTGGCGGCGTTGCCAAGTCCAAGCAGGTTTGCGGCAACGTTCGCGGACAGGGCGCCCATGGTTTCGGAATCATGGGAGGCCCGCGGGAAAAGCTTTCCAAGGACCGGCCGGAGAAGACGGGAGAGACCCTGGGTCATCCCGCTTCTTTTCAGCACCTCCATGACCCCGGACCACAGACAAATTAGGGCGCCCACCTCGATGCAAAATTCTGCGGCATGGCCCGCGCCCTCCAAGGCGGCGGCCCCAACAGCCGCGCCGTTTCCGGAGGCAGCTCCGAAAAGTACGGCTGCCGTAAGCATCAGTACCCAGACTACGGACATCATCAGTTTCACCCTCCAACCATCATGTAAAAACAATATATTTTTTTAGGCCAAGATATGACTGATACATTGACTTGACCAAAAAATTCATATATAATTTTATAGGCCATGTACGAAAAGGGGGAAATATATGAAGTCGATCGGAATAGTTAGAAAAGTCGATGAGCTTGGGCGGATTGTGTTGCCGATAGAGCTCCGCCGGACATTGGATATTGCGGAAAAGGATCCTCTTGAGATATATATGGAGGGGGATTCGATTGTCTTGCGCAAATATCAACCCGCATGTGTGTTCTGCGACAGTGCGAGGGACATCATCAGTTTCCACGGCAGAAATGTCTGCTCGGAGTGTATCCATCAGCTCGGTGAAAAAAATTAGGCGGAATGCTCGGGGGCCTGGTGTCCCCGAGTTATAATATTTATGGCATTTATTGGCCCCGTATGTCCTTGTGCGGCAATATTACGGCAATGGGAGAACGACAAATGAAAAAAACTGCCACAGCAGGCATTATGATCCTTTCCATAATTTTCGGCCTTTCCGCATGTGGAGCGGGCGGGGAAAAGACCGTGGAGGCGGATCTTTCCGATTTTTACAGCGGACTTGAGGCGGCATATGAACTGTCCGGCATGGTGGAAGCGGATGAGGACACGGTAAAACGATATTATCCGGGGCTTGAGGAGATCGGCCTGAAGCAGAGCATAATCAGAATACCGATGATATCGTCGGTGGTCAGCGAGTTTGTGTTCCTTCAGTGCGAGACGGAGGGGGACGCCGCCGCCGCGGCGGAAATCCTACAGGCCCGAGTGGATGAGCAGGCTTCGGGCGGCGCGTGGTACCCGGCGACTGTTAAGGCCTGGGGCCGGGCGGCAGTTCTTAAAAATGGCTCCTATGTTGCGATGATCGCATTCGGTGACAACACCGAGAGCGTTGCCGCCGAATGGGAAGCGCTCTTTGCGTAAAATCCGATAAAAAAAGCACGAAAGACGGAGCCTCCGCCTTTCGTGCTTTTTATTCCATATGCTCCAGAGCCAGCCGGTAGAGCCGGTTTTTTGATATCCCGGTATCCGCCGACGCGAGCTGGGCGGCTTCCCCCAGGGAAAGGCCCTCGCCGCGGTATTTCATGACCAGCGCCAGCCCTTCTTCCTGGGAGACCGTCTCGGCGGGGACTTCACCGGCCCCGGCGACAACGAGGACGAATTCGCCCCGCGGCCGGTTCTCGGTGAAATAAGCGACGGCCCCGGAAAGGGTCGTTCGGAGGGTCTGCTCATGGCACTTGGTCATCTCCCGGGAAATAGAGACCGCCCGGTCGCCAAGCACGTCTAGAAGGTCGGTCAAAGTCTTCAGAAGCTTATGGGGCGCTTCATAGAAAATCATGGTGCGCTGCTCATTCCGCAGGCTTTCCAGATGGGCGACGCGGCTTTTCCGGGAGATGGAGAGAAAGCCCTCAAAGGTGAAGCGCCCGGCGGGCAGCGCGGAGACGGCCAGGGCCGAAACCGCGGCGCAGGGGCCGGGCACCACGTTCACCTCCACGCCGTTTTTTACGCAGAGGGACACAATATCCGTGCCGGGATCGCTGATGGCCGGCATACCTGCATCCGTGATCAGGGCGCAGGTCTCTCCGTTCAGAATCCGTGACAGGATCTTCTCGCCGCTGGTATATTTGTTATGCTCATAGTAGCTGACCAGCGGCTTTTTTATCTCAAAATGATTCAGAAGCTTCAGAGAAACGCGGGTGTCCTCGGCGGCTATAAAGTCGGCGGCGGACAACACCTCCCTGGCGCGGGGGGATATATCACCCAGGTTGCCTATGGGCGTCCCCACGAGAAAAAGCATTCCGGGCATCTTGGCATCCCCTTTCATCCAAATGGTAAATTCTCTTGATTTCATCGGAATCCGTGCCGTCGCGCTGATATAATATCAAGGACGGCGCAATTGCAAGTCCGGGCTTTCCGTTTCTACGCCCTTCGATCAAAACCAGGCTGGGCGCGGAATCGGGCCGGCGGCAGGCCAGGCGCAGCCGCTTGGGCGCAAATCCGGCTTCGGACATTGCGCACATCACTTCGGCGAGCCTCTCGGGCCTGTGGACAAGTGCAAAAGCGCCGCCGTTCCGACAGAGGAATGCGGCGGCCCGGCAGACGTCCGCAAGGGTGCAGACGGTCTCGCTCCTGGCGGCGGCGAGGGCGGGGTCCGCGGGCATGTCCCCGCTGCCGGCGGGGAAATATGGCGGGTTGCACACCACCAGATCGAAGGCTCCTGCGCCAAAGAGCTTTCTGTGGTCGCGCAGATCCCCGGTGAGAATTTTCGAAGCGTCCCAGCCGTTGGCGGCCAGGTTCTTCCGGCAAAGGGCCGCCGCTTCCGGCTGGATTTCTATTCCGGCCAGAGAAATTCCCGGCGATCGGGCAAGAATCAGCACGGACAGCACTCCGGCGCCGCAGCCCAGATCGCAGGCGCGCCTGACGCCGGAAAGGCCGGCGAAATCGGCCAGCAGCACCGAGTCGGAGCTCATAGGAAACGCGCCGCCTTCCTGGGAAAAGCGGGGCCCTCCTGCCCAGAGCTCGGAAAATTCAATCATTATAGTTTACCCCTTATTTAATAAAGAGGGGCGATAATCGTCCCTCTTTTAAGTACGCCGGGCTTCAGTTTTCGATAATGGCTTCGACGGGACAGTTTTCCTTGCAGGTTCCGCACTGGACGCACTTGTCCTGATCGATCACATACTTGTCGTCGCCCATGTCTATGGCCTCAACGGGGCAGTTGGCAGCACAGGTGCCGCAGGATATGCAATCGTCTGTTATTAAAAACGCCATGATGTTACCTCCGGTTAAAATTTTGGCAGACCTTGTCGGTCGGCTTCTTTACTCATGTATTGTAACATATTCGCCTAAGAAATCAATTGTTTTTTTAAATTGGCTCAAGCGTGGAAATAATACCATTATTCGCCTGGTTTATTACCGAAACAAGGTTAGGATAACTGCAGGAGGATAAGGAATGAGAAGTAATATTAAATTTACGGAGAAAGCGTCCTCCGCGATCGGAAGGGCCCATGAGGCTGCGGTCTCACTCGGACACAGCTATGTAGGTACCGAACATCTTCTGATCGGGATCGCGACCGAGAATGGCGGTATGGGAGCGCGGGTTCTTCAGAACAATGGGATAAGCTCCGGGGTTTTGACCGAGCTGGCCGTGAGGATGATTGGCAAGGGAAGCCCCGGAGAGCCGGTTCAGGGTCTGACGGCAAACGCAAGGCAGGCCGTGGAGCGGGCGTCGGACGACGCCGTGAGGCTCGGGCGCGGCTTTGTGGGGACCGAGCACCTTCTGGTGGGGATACTGCGGGCCCAGGATTGCGGGGGAGTGCGCGTCCTGATCGCCTCCGGAGCCGACATCAACAAGATATACACGGATATTGTGTCCCTGTTTGGGGGGCAGGACATGGAGCCCCGGCCACAGCAGCAGCAGCAAACCCCGTTTCGGATGCCGTCACGGCGTACGGAGACAAAAACCCTGGATCTTTACAGCCGGGATCTGACGGAAATGGCCGCGGCAGGCAAGACGGACCCGGTTATCGGACGGGAGGGGGAAATTGCCCGGGTCATACAGATTCTCTCCCGACGTACAAAAAACAACCCGGTTCTGATCGGTGAGCCGGGGGTGGGCAAGACCGCCGTGGCCGAGGGGCTGGCCCAGCGCGTTGCCAAGGGGCAGGTTCCGGATACGCTTCGCGGTCACCGCATCGTGACGCTGGATATCGCCTCCATGCTGGCAGGCACGAAATACAGGGGCGACTTTGAGGAAAGAATCAAAAGTGTCCTCAAAGAGGTTCAGCGCGCCGGAGACATTATTATCTTCATTGATGAGCTCCACACCATCGTGGGCGCCGGCTCCGCGGAGGGGGCCATTGACGCCTCCAATATTATTAAGCCCGCCCTGGGCAGGGGGGAAATCCAGCTCATAGGGGCCACGACGCTGGATGAATACCGCCGGCATATCGAAAAGGACGCCGCGCTTGAGCGCCGTTTCCAGCCGGTAAATGTGCGGGAGCCCAGCGAAGAAGACAGCATAGAAATGCTCATGGGGCTTCGAAAATCCCTGGAGAGCCACCACAAGCTTAGAATCACGGACGATGCAATCTATGCGGCGGTAAAGCTGTCGGTCAGATATATCGGAGACAGGTTCCTGCCCGATAAGGCCATAGACCTGCTGGATGAGGCGGCCTCCCACGTCCGGATGACGAGTTATACCTTTCCGGAGGAGATAAAGCGTCTTAATGCCGAGTGCGAGACGCTGGCCGCCCGGAGGGAAGCTGCCATCGCAGACCAGGAATATGAGCAGGCCGCGCGGATGCGGGATGATGAAAGGGAAAAACGCGCCGCGCTGGAAAAGATGAACCTGTCCGCCTCCGGGAAAGACAGGCATGTCGACGAGACGGACGTAGCCCAGGTGGTTTCGGAATGGACGGGCATCCCTGCGGCCACCGTGACCGAGGACGAGAGTCGGAAGCTCCTGCGCCTTGAGGAAACGCTACACCGGCGTGTCATCGGCCAGGACGAGGCCGTGGATGCGGTGGCAAAGGCCATCAGAAGGGGACGTGTAGGGCTGGGTGACCCGAAAAGGCCAATAGGAAGTTTCCTGTTCCTTGGGCCGACAGGCGTCGGAAAAACCGAGCTGTGCCGGGCTCTGGCCGAAGCGGTATACGGCGACGAAAGCGCGATGATACGCTTTGACATGTCGGAGTATATGGAAAAGCACGCGGTGTCCAAGCTCATCGGCTCACCGCCGGGCTATATTGGATACGACGAGGGCGGGCAGCTCACCGAAAGGGTGCGGCGCAAGCCGTGGTCCGTGGTGCTGTTCGACGAGATTGAAAAATCCCATGAGGACGTCTGGGGCCTTTTGCTCCAGATCATGGAGGACGGCAGGCTTACCGACTCAACGGGCCGGCTCTCGGATTTTAGAAACACCATTGTCGTGATGACCTCGAACGTGGGCGCAAAGGCGATCAGCGACGGGAAGCCCGCACTGGGATTCGGCGGCTCCGACTCGGACACGGAAGCCACGGCCTATTCCGCGGTAATGAAAGAGCTGAAGCAAACGTTCCGCCCGGAGTTTTTGAACCGCGTGGAAGACATGATCGTGTTCCGGCGGCTCACGCGGGAGGAAGTGAAAAAAATCGCCTCGGGCATGACCGAGGCGGTCGCGCAGCGTATGCGCGGCATGGGGCTGGAGATTACCGTAACGGAAGACGCGCTGACGCTGCTGACTGAGGAAGGCTTCGAGCCGGCCTATGGGGCGCGTCCCCTCAGGCGCGCCGTCCGGAGCAATATTGAGGATAAGGCCGCTGAAATGCTGCTTTCCGGCGCCATCTGTCCGGGCGACGCCATCGAGATCACCGCCAAAGAAGGCAAGATTGTATTCATCAACCGGACAACTGGGCGCCGGGATAATAGTGCGTCAATATCTCCTGATATGCAGAGCCGTCCTGAGCCATGACGTTTGCGCCGTATTGGCTCATGCCAACCCCATGCCCGTAGCCTGTCGAGGTGAACTGGAACACGCCGTTAATATATTCCAGCGTAAAGGCCGTTGAGCGCAGGGAGAAAATTTCCCTGAGCCTGCTGCCGCTTACGTCTGTGCCGCCGATTGTGATTGATGCGACTCTGCCGCTGCTATCCAGAACGGATTCGCCGACCCATTTATCCGGCGTGCCGGAAAGGTCGGCGTTGATTTCTGCCGTCCTGAGGGTGGCGGCGAAATCCGAGACGGAGACTTCCACCTGTGTGACGTAATTCGGGACGTCGTCGGCCGTCTCGGGCGAGGAGACGCTGACCAGGTAAGGCAGAGCGCCCCACAGGGCGGAGGAATCTTCCGTAAAGCCGGCCGAGGAAGAATGGAAAACCGCCTGG
Source organism: Clostridiales bacterium UBA5446 (assembly GCA_002427465.1). Taxonomy (GTDB): domain Bacteria; phylum Bacillota; class Clostridia; order Oscillospirales; family Oscillospiraceae; genus Scatomorpha. The sequence goes on from DIRC01000018.1 coordinate 37,540, forward strand.
ATGGGTTCCCCGTTAAATACGAGGTACTCGCCGTCCGTGTCCTGTACGGCGGAGACGATCTTCGCCAGATATTCGTCGTAGTGGTCACCCCATTTTTCAAGAAGCTCGTCCTGCGCCTGATGGGCCTGGCAGCAGGCGTAATTATCGCAGATGTCGGCTTCCGGGTGGGCGGCAACCCCCGTGCGGCAGCGGCTCATGATATATGTGCGCGCGGCGACAGCCTGAGCCTTCAGGGCTTCGGTGTGGAATAAGGCTGGGACTTCAGCGGCCACGACGCCGGGAAGCCATTCGGAGAGTGTCACGGTTCTGACCTGGCCGTCGTCAAGAACGGTAAAGATAAAATCATCATCCGACAGGGCCGCAGTCGGCTCGGGGGAGCCTTCCGCTTGCCGCGGTTCGGCCCTCGTCCCCGTCAGGATAAGAGGCAGGGTCAGGGCGATCACAAGGGCGATAACAGCTAAAATGACATTCAGCTTCACAGGGAGTCCTCCAATAATTGTTGACTAAAGATGCCGTCAGGTATAAAATGCTGGCATCTGTATATAGAATTACCCACTAGATTGTATTTGGATGGTCATTTTAATATGCGTAAAAAATCTCTTGTTCTCTGTTGTGTTTCCTGTGTATTCGGCGCCTTCGGCGCATTTTTCCGCTGGCTTCAGGATATGACTGCCTTCGAGACGGACTCCGGCCTGTATATCTCCGGGAACCTCTGGGGCCGGGCCGTCGTTGCCGCATGCATCGGCGTTGCCGCGGTTTTATTCTTTATGGTTCTGGCAATGAAAAGGAAAGAAAAGCTTGCTGCGCCGGCGGATTATGCCGCCGCACTCGGAGGGAAGACGCTTCTGTACCGCCCTGCCTATATCCTTCTTGCGGCAGTAATGGCGATTGGTTCGCTGATGCTCCTGTTCTCGGCGTCCAGGGATACATATCCGGGCTTTCAGGTGATCTTGGCGCTTATGGGCGTTCTGTCAGCGGCGGGCTTTGCGCTGATGGCGTCCGCCACCTACGGGCGAAGGGAGCCGCCGCTGAACTGCCTGGGCGCGACGCTTATCATTGCGATGTATTGCTTCTGGCTGATCATGAGCTACAGGGAAAATGCCGTGAATCCCGCCGTTTGGGGCTATGCCATGGAGGTGCTGGCGCTTTCCTGCGCCCTGGTGGCCTTTTATTACATTGCCTCGATTCCTTTCGGCAGGCCGAAGCCCTTCCATGCTATTTTTTTTAGTCATCTGGCGGCGTTTCTTTGTATCGTGACCCTGCCCGACGACCGGTGGGCAGGTCAGCAGATCATGCTTATCGCGACCGCGGGTATGCTGCTGTTTTTTTCGTGGATGCTGATCTCAAATATGGTTCCGGAAACTGAGGAACCGCCGGCCTGAGCGCCGGATAAAATAAAAAGCCCCCGAAGGCCGCGCCTTCGGGGGCTTTTTCAGCTTTATTCGATCGATATCATGTAATAGTAAACGGGCTGGCCGCCGTTCACAACGGAAAGCTCCGCGTCGGGGAAGCAGTCTTTGAACATTTTCGCCGTCCGCTCCGCCTCGGTTTCCTCCACGTCTTCGCCATAATACACGGTGATGATAGAGGGGGAAAGATCATCTACCACCCAGGAAAGCTCATCAAAAAGCTTGGCTGTGCTGGCAAAGCTCCCCACCAGCGCGCCGTCCAGCAGGGCAAGATATTCCCCGGCGTATATCTTATGCCCGTCAAAATCCGAATCCCGCGCGGCATAAGTGACGAGGGCCGTGTGGGTAGCGTCGCAGGCTTCGGTTATCGCCTGAACAAGCTCCTGCCTGGAGGCGGAATCATCCAGAACGAGCATTGCGGAAACGCCCTGGGGAACGGTTTTTGTGGGGATTACCACCACCTCCTTCTCCGTCAGGGGAATGCACTGTTCGGCCGCCATAATTATGTTTTTGTTGTTTGGCAAGACAAGGACCGTCTCTGCGGGGGTACGGTTGATTTCCTTCAGTATGTCCTCGGTGGAGGGGTTCATGGTCTGCCCGCCGGCGACGACCCGATCGGCGCCCAGCTCACGGAAAAGCGCCACCATTCCAGCTCCGGCGCATATGGCTACGACGCCGTATTTTTTTTCCGGCTTCGCGATCACGCCGTCATCTTCGATACTTGCGGTATCGGATGAAAGATGGCTGTGCTGTTCCCGCATGTTTTCGATTTTGACCGTCAGAAGAGAACCGTAGGTCAGCGCCTGGGTGAGGGCCACACCGGGGTCGTTGGTATGGACATGCACCTTAATCACCTCGTCGTCATCCACCAGAACCAGGGAGTCGCCAAGAGTGCCCAGAAAGGCGCGCAGCCCCTCCGGGGATTTGGCATTTTCGCGGCTGACGATGAATTCGGTGCAGTAGGCAAAGGTGATCTCGCCGGTGTCAAAATCGGAAAAATCGGCCTTTTCCCGCGGCTCGTCGGCGGCGGGGGCCGCAGGTTCTTCGGAATACACGGGCGCCTCGCCCCGTAATGAGGCGAGCATGGCTTCCAGCATCACAAGATAACCCTTGCCGCCGGCGTCTATCACGCCGGCGCGGGTCAGAACCGGATTTAAGTTGATGGTGTCCGCCAGGGCTTCCCGGGCGGATTCCACGGTACACGAGAGCATCAGCTCAAGGTCGGAGCCGCTTTCCGCAAATTCGAGGGCGGCGGAGGTGGCGACTCTGGACACCGTAAGTATGGTGCCTTCCGTGGGTTTCATCACAGCCTTGTAGGCCGCATCCACCCCATCCGACATTGCGGCGGCAAAAAGCTTTGCGTCGGCGGTAGCCTTTCCCTTCAGCCTTTTGGCAATGCCGCGGAAAAGGAGCGACAGAATCACGCCGGAATTGCCGCGGGCGCCACGGAGGAGGCCCGAGGCCGTGCAATCGGCGGCCTCGCCAATGGTGGCGGGGGTGATTTTTTTCAGTTCTGCGGTGGCGACGCTCATCGTCAGACTCATGTTTGTGCCGGTGTCCCCGTCGGGGACGGGAAATACGTTGAGTTCGTTGATGAGCTGCTTATTGTGTTCCAGGGCGGCGTTTGCACAAAGGATCATGTCCTTGAACGCCGCGGCATCAAGATATTCTCTCAAGAGGGGGTTACCTCCGGGTTAGTCTATTAATTATAATTATCCTGCTCTAGTCGATCAGAATGGTGTCGACATACACGTCGACCCATTTTACCGGAACGCCGGTTGCCTGCGAAACCTTGTAGCTGACCTCGCCGATGATACTGCGGCATAGCGCATAAATATTAACGCCGTGATCCACGGCGATATGGAGCCTGAGCGAAACACTTCCGTCATCCTCCATGGATACCGTGACGCCCTTTGACATCGATTCGCGCCGAAGTGCGAAAAAGCCTCCGTCTTTGGCGCGGCCGGCCATGCCCTTGACGCCGAAGCAGCTTGTCGCAGCATCGCCGGCAAGGTTTAAAAACACATCATCGGTAATACTAATGACGCCGTTGGGGTTTTCTATTCTTACCATGGGATATCTCCTTTCACCGGAGTTATTGATTCATATGCGGGATAATATTATGCAGTGTAATATTATAATACACAAATTTTAAAAGTACAAGCCTAAAATATTATGCGCGAATCAACCTGATTCAAAGCAAAACAGGTATCAGATCGAATAAAATTGTATCTATTTCAACAGAAAAAAAGCAAAATTAAAGCCTAAATAGCTAAAGAGCCAACAGGGGAATATAAAAGCGGTTTACAAGATTAGTAAAAGGTGATAAAATTATTCCGGATAAACAAACATGCGTTTTTAATAGGATCAAAATAACATATGTGATATGGAGTTGAAATTATGGTGAGAAAACTCAAGACAATGGACGGCAACGCCGCGGCTGCCCATGTATCCTATGCCTTTACCGAGGTTGCAGCAATCTATCCGATTACGCCGTCAAGCCCTATGGCCGACCTTGTTGACCAATGGTCCGCCGCCGGCCGGAAGAACATTTTCGGCAGCACTGTCAAGGTACAGGAAATGCAGGCAGAGTCAGGCGCTGCCGGCGCCGTCCACGGCAGCCTGAACGCGGGCGCCCTCACCACCACGTATACGGCATCCCAGGGCCTTCTGCTCATGGTGCCGAATATGTATAAAATCGCGGGTGAGCTGCTGCCGGCTGTGTTTCACGTAACGGCGCGTACCCTCGCAAGCCATACCTTGAGCATTTTTGGAGACCATTCCGATGTGATGGCCTGCCGCCAGACCGGATTTGCCATGATTGCCGAGACAAACCCCCAAGAAGTCATGGACCTTTCTCCGGTGGCCCACCTGGCCGCGATCAAGGGGCGCGTGCCATTTCTGAACTTCTTCGACGGCTTCCGCACTTCCCATGAGCTTCAGAAAATCCAAGTTTGGGATTATAAGGATCTTAAGCAGATGTGCGACATGGAGGCGGTGGAAGCTTTCCGCGCCCGTGCTCTGAGCCCGCAGCGCCCCCAGATGAGGGGCAGCCACGAAAACGGCGATATCTTCTTCCAAAACCGCGAGGCCTCCAATCAGTATTATGAGGCGGTTCCCGGCATCGTCGAGAATTATATGCGGAAGATCAACAAAAAGCTCGGCACCGATTATCAGTTGTTCAACTATTACGGCGCGCCCGATGCCGACCGGGTGATCGTGGCCATGGGCTCCATATGCGACGTGACGGAGGAAGTCATCGACTATCTCAATGCCAATGGCGCGAAGGTCGGCCTTATCAAGGTCAGGCTATACCGCCCCTGGCGTGCGGATAAGTTCCTGGACGCCATCCCAGCCACCTGTAAGAAAATCGCGGTGCTGGACCGCACCAAGGAGCCGGGCGCACAGGGAGAGCCACTTTATATGGACGTGGTTACCTCTCTGGCCACCGCCGGCAGAACGGATATTTCCGTGATTGGAGGCCGCTACGGCCTATCCTCGAAGGACACGCCGCCGTCCAGCGTTTTTGCGGTGTATAAAGAGCTGAATAAGGCCGCGCCCAAGCGTAAGTTTACGGTGGGCATCGTGGACGACGTGACAAAGCTTTCTCTTAAGGAATCCCCGGCGCCGGATACCTCCTCGAAGGGTACCGTCCAGTGCATGTTCTGGGGTCTCGGCGGCGACGGTACCGTGGGCGCAAACAAGAACTCCATCAAGATTATAGGCGATAATACAAACAAATATGTCCAGGCCTATTTCCAATACGACTCTAAAAAGACCGGCGGCGTCACGATTTCGCACCTGCGTTTTGGCGATCATCCAATCAGGAGCCCGTATTACATCAATATGGCGGACTTTGTGGCCTGTCACAACCCGTCCTATATTACCAAGGGCTACAAGATGGTTCAGGCCGTCAAGCCCGGCGGGGTTTTCCTGGTAAACAGCCAGTGGACATTCGAGGAGCTGGAAAGGCATCTGGATGCCGAGGCAAAGCGGTATATCGCTAAAAACCGCATCCGGCTCGTCATGATCAACGCCATTGATCTGGCCCAGAGCATCGGCATGGGCAAGCGCACCAATACCATCCTCCAGTCCGCGTTCTTCTCCCTGGCCAAGGTTATGCCCGAGGCGGAAGCCATCGGCCATATGAAGGATGCCGCTACCTCGTCATACCTCAAGAAGGGCCAGGATGTGGTGGATATGAACCACAAAGCCATTGATCTGGGCGCAACGGCGTACGAGATTGTGGCGATTCCGGAGTCCTGGGCCACGGCCGAGGATAAGGATCGGGGTAAGCCGGTCGGAGGCCGCCCGGCCACCGTAAAAATGGTGGAGGATATTCTTTTCCCCGTGGCCAGGATGGACGGCGACAGCCTGCCGGTATCCGCCTTTGTTCCCCATGCGGACGGCACATTTGAGCTGGGCGCGGCCGCTTATGAGAAGCGCGGCGTGGCTGTGAACGTACCCGAATGGAACGAAAATACCTGCATCCAGTGCAACAGATGCGCATATGTCTGCCCCCACGCCACGATCCGCCCCTTCGCTCTCAGTGACCAGGAGCTGGCAGCGGCGCCGGAGGCCACCAAGTCCGCCCCGATCAAGGCCGGGAAGGGTAAGGGCGAATACACCTATGCCATGGCGATTTCGCCGCTGGACTGCATGGGCTGCGGCATTTGCGTCAACATTTGCCCCACCAATTCCCTGACAATGATGTCCCTGGAGAGCCAGGGCGCCCAGCAGGCCGTGTTCAACTACATGGTCTCCGAAGTTGCGGAGAAGAAAGAGCTTCAGGATAACAAAACCGTCAAGGGCAGCCAGTTCAAGCAGCCCATGCTGGAGTTCTCCGGCTCCTGCGCCGGCTGCGCGGAGACGAGCTACGCCCGCCTGATCACGCAGATTTACGGCGACCATATGATCATTTCCAACGCAACCGGCTGTTCCTCCATCTGGGGCGGGCCCGCGGCCACAAGCCCATATACGGTGAACAAGGAGGGCAAGGGCCCCGCTTGGGTCAACTCCCTGTTTGAGGACAATGCCGAGCATGGCCTTGGTATCTATCTTGGCCAGAAAAAACTCCGGGACGATCTGGCCGAGAAGGTCAAAATCCTTGCGGAGGGCGCGGATGCGGAAACCGCCGAGGCTGCCAGGGCTTACCTTGACACTTATTGTGACGGCGGCGCCAATCAGGCGGCTGCCAGCCGACTGATCGAGACCCTGGAAAAGAATCCGTCCTGTGATATATGCAGGGAGATTCTCTCCGGCAAGGACTATCTGAACAAGAAGTCCGTGTGGATTATGGGCGGCGACGGCTGGGCCTTTGATATCGGCTACGGCGGCCTTGACCATGTTTTGGCTTCGGGTGAGGACGTGAATGTGTTCGTGTTCAACACCGAGGTTTATTCCAACACCGGCGGCCAGGCGTCCAAGGCTTCGAATATCGGCCAGGTGGCTCAGTTTGCCGCGGCCGGCAAGGAGATCAAGAGCAAATCTCTGGCGGAACTGGCCATGACTTACGGGTATGTTTACGTGGCCCAGGTGGCGATGGGCGCCAATCTTGAGCAGACGCTCAAGGCCATAAACGAGGCGGAAGCCTATCCCGGCCCATCGCTGATCATCGCCTATTCCCCCTGCGAGATGCACAGCATAAAAGGCGGCATGGTAAACTGCCAGGTCGAGATGAAGAAAGCTGTGGAGTGCGGCTATTGGAACCTGTTCCGCTTCAATCCCGCTCTGGAATCCCCCTTCACGCTGGACAGCAAGGAGCCTGTCGGCGGATATCAGGATTTCCTGATGAACGAGGCCCGCTATTCCCGCCTGACCATGGAATTCCCGGAAAGGGCGGAGACCCTGTTTACCGCGGCCGAGGAGAACGCCAAGGCCCGCTACGATCATCTTGTAAAGCTTAAGAAGCTGTACGAATAAATTACCTGGCACGAAAAGCGGTCCGGGAGGGTAAAATCCCTCCCGGGCCAGGCACTATTTGAAAATATTCTAATATTTGCGGGATAATTTGAAAATATTCCAAATATCCTTGACTTTGCGGGATAAAAATATATAATATATAAGCCCGTCTTGCAGGACGGGCTTATATCCTTGCTCACGCCAGAGCGTGGGCCATTAGTCCAGAAGGAGGTGCACAGATGGCAAAAACAAGTGAAAAGTATGAGCTGATGTATATCATCAAGCCTAATCTCAGCGAAGAAGAAACGGCGGCTGTTGTCGAGAAATTCAAGGCGCTTGTCGAGCAGAACGGCACGCTTGATGAGATGGAGGAGATGGGTAAGCGCAAGCTGGCTTACGAAATCGACTACATTTCCGAAGGCTACTACGTTCTCGTCAAGTTTACCAGCGGCCCGGAATTTCCCGCCGAGCTGGATCGTGTTCTCGGCATTACAGACGGTGTGATTCGCAGCCTGATTACGCTTCGTCCGGAATAAGGAGGAGACTGAATGCTGAACACGATCACACTCATGGGCAGGCTGACTCGGGACCCCGAGCTGCGCTATACCCAGGCCCAGACCCCGGTGGCGTCATTTACGCTGGCCGTGGACAGGGACTATTCCCGTGCCGAAGAGAAACAGACCGATTTCATCGACATCGTCGCATGGAGACAGACCGCCGAATTCGTTTCGAAGTATTTCGTAAAGGGCAGCATGGCCGTTGTGAACGGGCGGCTGCAGATACGCGAATGGACCGACCGCGAGGGCAATAAACGCCGGAGCGCCGAGGTGGTGGCGGAAAATATCTACTTTGGCGAGTCTAAGCGCCGCGAAGGCGGCGAATCACGCAGCGATGCCCGCAGCGGCGGCGGCTATGGCGGGGGAGGCCCTGCCAAGAGCGGCCCGTCCTCCTTCACAGAGCTGGACGACGGCGATGGCGAGCTGCCATTTTAAGGAGGTATAACCTTGGCTTACGATAAAAACAACCCAAGAAACCGCAAGCGCAGAAAGGTTTGCCAGTTCTGTGTCGACAAGTGCGCGCATATCGATTATAAGGATATCGCCAAGCTCAGGAAGTTCATGTCCGAGCGCAGCAAGATCCTGCCCCGTCGCACGACAGGCACCTGCGCCATGCATCAGCGCGAGCTGACCGAGGCGATAAAGCGCTCACGCCAGATCGCCTTTCTGCCTTACGTCACAGACTGAAACCAGATATTGCGGTGTCCCGGTCATTTGACCGGGACGCTTTTTATCTTTTTGTTGTGTTTTTCTGCGAAATACGCTATAGTATGTCCAGGAAGGAGATAGAGATGGTGAAAAAATCTCTTGGAGGGATATTGGCTGCCCTGCGCCGGGAGGCAGGCTATACACAGCCCCAGGTATCGGAGATTCTCCGGGGCGAGGGGGTGGAGATCCGCACGGCCGGGATCAGCAAATGGGAAAAGGGTCTTACCCAGCCCAACGCCACGCAGTTTCTCACGCTTTGCAGGATATACGGCGTGATAGACGTGATGGGAACCTTCATGGACTGCCCAGGGCCGGTGGAGGCGCTGAATGCCGAAGGCCGCCGCCTGGTTTCGGATTACATCCGGGTTCTGGCGGCCAGCGGCCTATATGCCGAAAAGCCGAAGGAACGCGAGCCGCGCCTTCTTCCGCTGTATTCCCTGGCCGCTTCGGCCGGAACGGGCCAGTTTCTGGACGGCGAGGATTACGAACTGACAGAGGTCGGCAGCCAGACGCCGGCGGAAGCCGATTTTGGCGTACGTATCGCTGGAGACAGCATGGAACCGGATATCAGGGACGGGCAGACGGTTTGGGTGCGCCGCTCGGAAACTCTGGCAAACGGAAGGATCGGGATATTCTCTCTTGACGGACAGGGATTCTGCAAAAAGCTTGTGCAAAGGCAGGACGGCGTTTTTCTGATCTCCATAAATCCGGAGTATCCGCCGATGCGGATCACGCCGGAACGCGATTTGAGGGTGTTTGGCGAGGTCCTGATCTAAAAGCGTAGGGCTAACCGGTTATAGTCTGGCAGACATGGGCGACACAGCAGCGCTCGCATTGGGGGCGGCGCGCCCCGCAGACAGCTCTGCCGTGCAGAACCAGCCGATGGCAAAAGTCCGAGGATTTGTCGGCGGGGAGGATTTCGCGCAGCGCCCGTTCGATTTTGGCCGGCTCCTTCAGGCCGTCCACCAGGCCCATGCGGTTGGACAGCCGGATGCAGTGGGTGTCCACCACGACGGCGCCGGGGGCGTTGAAAACGTCCCCCAGGATCAGGTTTGCAGTTTTTCGCCCCACGCCGGGCAGCGCCAGCAGTTCCTCCATGGTTCCGGGGACCTTGCCGCCGTGCCTTATAAGGAGCGCCTGGGCGCAGGCGACGATGTCGCTGGCTTTGGTATGATAAAATCCGCATGAACGGACGTATTCCTCAACCTCCTCCACCTGCGCCCCTGCAAAGGCCTCCAGGGTGGGAAAGCGCGCAAACAGCGCCGGCGTGATCATGTTGACGCGGGCGTCGGTACATTGGGCGGCGAGCCGGGCGGAAAACAGCAATTCATAGTCGCGCCGCCAGTCCAGGGTGCATTCCGCCAGCGGGTATTCTTTTTCAAGGCGGGATATCATTTCCGAAACCTGTTCGGGAGTTCTCATGGGATCACCTCAGTGTATATTCTATCAGTTTATCGGGATTTTTTCAATCATACAGGAGGTTTTGCGGATGTACAGACCACTTGCCGACGAGATCCGCCCCAGCGACCTGAGCCAGGTTGTGGGGCAGACTCATATTTTGGGCAGCGGCGGCATTCTCAGGCGGATAATCGAATCGGGTGAGATCCCCAACATGGTGTTTTACGGGCCTTCCGGAACCGGCAAGACAACCGTGGCAAACATTATTGCCCGCCGCACAAACCGTACGCTTCGAAAGCTCAACGCCACCACGGCGGGGATCGCGGATATCAAGTCGATCATCGCGGAGCTGGACACCATGCTTACGCCGGGAGGCGTGCTGCTTTATCTGGACGAAATCCAGTACTTCAATAAAAAACAGCAGCAAAGCCTTCTGGAATTCATCGAGGACGGCCGCATTACCCTGGTGGCCTCGACGACGGAGAACCCCTATTTTTACGTATACAACGCGCTGCTTTCCCGGAGCACGGTATTCGAATTTAAGCAAATCCCCCCAGACCAGGTGCTGCCGGCCGTTTTAAGGGCGATTGGAATCATGGAAGAACGCGAGGGAGTAACCGCCGAATTGGAGTCGGGGGCCGCCGAGCACATCGCGCAAGGCTGCGGAGGCGACGTGCGCAAGGCCGTAAACGCTGTGGAGCTGTTGTTCTCCGCGGCGCCAAGGCGGGGCGGCAAGGTCGGCATCACGCTTTCCGACGTTAAGGCGGTGTCCCAGCGCAGCGCCATGCGGTACGACAGGGAAGGGGACGACCATTTCGATATTCTGTCAGCCCTGATGAAGGCGATGCGCGGCTCGGATCCCGATGCGGCGCTGCATTATCTGGCCCGGCTTCTGGAGGCGGGCGATCTGCTCGGCGCCTGCCGGCGGATACTGTGCTCCGCCAGCGAGGATATCGGCCTGGCATATCCGCTGGCCGCGCCCATTGTCAAAGCCTGTGTGGACAGCGCCCTTCAGCTTGGCCTTCCGGAGGCGCGCCTGCCGTTGGCGGAGGCTGTGATCCTGCTGGCAACCTCTCCCAAGTCGAATTCGGTGGTTTCGGCTATCGACAGGGCGATGGCGGATGTGCGCGCGGGCAAAACCGGCCCGATCCCCAGGGAGATGCAGAACGTCCACGCCGACGGCGCCGGATTTGAACGGGAACAGGGGTATGTCTATCCCCACAGCCATCCCGACCATTGGGTGAGACAGCAGTATTTGCCGGAAGCCCTGGCCGGAACGCGATATTATGAATATGGCGACAATAAGACGGAGCAGGCGGCGAAGGCATATTGGGACCGTATCAAGGGGGTATAAAAATGGATATCAGGGTGGGCGACGTTCTATGCATGAAAAAGCCGCATCCCTGCGGGAGCACCCGGTGGCAGGTGCTGCGGATCGGCGCGGATTTCAAGCTGCGCTGTCAGGGCTGCGGCCACGAGGTGATGGGCGCAAGAAGCAAATTTGAAAAAAGCATAAAAAAAATAGAGAGAACGGCAGACGAGTAAAGTCTGCCGTTTTCGGCTTTGATTATAAAAAACCGGGCCGGTCACAGGACCGGCCCGGCAGGCAGTTTTTGGGTTATTCTACGAGCTTTGCAACCTCGCTGGCCAGATCGCATGTTTTCTTATCAATGCCTTCGCCCTTTTCAAAACGGGCATAGCGGCTGATCTTGATCTGGGTGCCAAGTTTCTTGGCGATGTCGGCAATGTGCTGCTCAACAGATACCTTATCTTCCTTGACGAAGGGCTGCTGGAGCAGGCAAATGTCCTTATAATACTTGGAAAGGCCGCCCATGACGATTTTCTCAATGATCGCGTCGGGTTTGCCGGCGTTCTTCGGATCTTCCTTGGCCTGGGCGAGACGAACCTTCATCTCTTCCTTGACGAAATCTTCGCTGACTTCGCATTTGTCCATGAAGGTGGGGTTGAGGGCCGCAACCTGCATTGCCAAGTCCTTGCCCAGCTCGATGACTTCTGCGTTGTCGCCGAAAGCCGGATCAACATCCAGATTCACGAGAACGGCAATGCGGCCGCCCATATGCACGTAGGGAACGGAAAGTCCGGTGTCGTAGCGCACGAAGCGGCGGACTTTTATATTCTCGCCGATGACAAGAACCTTATCGTTCTGCATGTCAAGGACGGTTTTATCGGAGCCGGGATATTGGCAGGCATAAAGGGCGTCCAAATCGGCGGGGGCCTTGTCCGCCACAACGGCGGCAACGCCCATTACATAATCGACAAAAAGATCGTTTTTTGCTACAAAGTCGCTCTCGGCGTTGACCTCGACAAGGACGCCGATATTGTTTATGACGGCGGCATAGGCCATGCCTTCGGCGGCCACGCGCCCGGCTTTTTTCTGGGCGGCGGCAAGGCCCTTTTCACGGAGCCACTCGATGGCCCTGTTCAGATCGCCGTCGGAAGCCTCCAGCGCTTTTTTGCAGTCCATCATGCCAACGCCGGTGGCCTCGCGCAGGTTCTTAACGTCTGCTGCTGTGAATGCCATAATATCTTATCTTCCTTCCGTAATTTAATAACCTGCCTTAATTCGCTTCGGCGGCCTCGTCGGCAGTTTCCTTCGCTATGGCATCATCGGCGGCAGCGTTATCGGCACCCTGACGTCCTTCCTGGACGGCGTTCGCCATGGTCTGGCAGATCAGCTTAATGGCGCGGATCGCGTCGTCATTGGCGGGAATGATATGATCGACCTCATCCGGGTCGCAGTTGGTGTCAACGATGGCGATGATGGGGATACCGAGTTTGCGGGCCTCGGCAATAGCGTTATGCTCCTTCCGGGAGTCGATAACGAACAGTGCGCCGGGGAGCCTTTTCATATCCTTGACGCCGCCGAGATATTTTTCAAGCTTCTGCATCTCGCCCATGAGTTTCAGCACTTCCTTTTTGGGAAGCATGTCGAAGGTGCCGTCTTCCTGCATCTTCTTTAGTTGGGCAAGACGGTCGATGCGTGTGCGCATGGTCTTGAAGTTGGTGAGCATACCGCCCAGCCAGCGTGCGTTGACATAGTATTGGCCGACCCGCTCGGCCTCTTCCTTGACCGTGTCGGCGGCCTGCTTTTTTGTGCCGACAAAAAGAATGTTCTGGCCGTTTTCGGACAACTGGCGCACGAAGTTATAGGATTCCTCCAGCTTTTTCACGGTTTTCTGCAGGTCAATGATATAGATGCCGTTGCGCTCGCAGTAGATATATTCGGCCATCTTGGGGTTCCACCTGCGGGTCTGGTGACCGAAGTGCACGCCTGCTTCCAAAAGCTGTTTCATAGATACGACTGCCATTACGATTGTTCCTCCTTGTTTTGTTTGTTATTCCTCCGGACGGCTTCACTCTTACGACCCAGCGCCGCCCTTCCGCGGGCGGGGCCACAGGGTCGCGCGTCTGCTGCCCGTGCGTAATGCCCTGATATTATACCAAAAGCTCCCGCGTATTGCAAGAGCTTTTTCAATATATAGATTGATATCAGTAAAAAGTCTGACGTTTTTCCCGTCTTCTTCGGGCAGGCTCACGTTCCAGGTTGACGAGAATGATGTCGTCGCCCAGCCGGGATATCTGGTTCCACGGGAGTACATAGTCGTCGTCGCGCCCCAGAAGGCCCCCCACCCGCCCTTGGCCGGGGACAATAAGGGACAAAATCCGCCCCTCAACGGGATCGATTTCGGCGTCGTAAACATAACCCAGACGCTGCCCGGAGTGCAGATCGATCACTTCCTTGTAGCGCAGGTCGGAAAACAGATTGGACATAACCTCACCTCGATGCAAGATTATGCGGCCTGCGTGGTTTCTATGAAATGAAAATATTCTTTTTGATCTGGTTGATTGCATTTTTTTCCAGACGGGAGACCTGCGCCTGGGAGATGTTGATCTCGTTGGCAACTTCCATCTGAGTTTTTCCGTCATAAAAGCGCAGGGCAAGGATCCGCTTTTCCCGTTCGCCCAGCCGGGCGATGGCGTCCGAGAGCGCCAGCTTTTCCAGCCAATGCTCGTCCGTGTTGCGGTCGTCCCCGATCTGATCCATGATGCAGATGCTTTCGCCGCCGTCGGTGTACACCGGTTCGAACAGGGAAACCGGGTCGCTGATGGCGTCCATGGAGAACACGACTTCCTCGCGCTTTATGCCGAGATGCTTCGCAATCTCATCCACATTGGGCTCCTTTCCCGTGTCGCCGGTCAGCTTTTCCTTTGCCTGGAGCACCTTATACGCGGTGTCCCGCATTGAGCGGGATACCCGCACGGAGCTGTTGTCCCGGAGATAGCGGCGGATCTCCCCGGCGATCATGGGCACGCCGTAGGTGGAAAACCGCACGTTCTGGGAGGTGTCAAAATTATCTATCGCCTTGATGAGTCCGATGCATCCGACCTGGAAGAGATCATCTACGTTCTCTCCGCGGCCCGAAAATTTCTGTATGACGGACAAAACGAGTCTCAGGTTGCCATGAATCAACTTTTCGCGCGCCTGCCGGTCCCCTGATTTGGCTTTCTTAAGCAGCATTTGGGTCTCATCGTTTTTTAGAAGCGGCAGCTTCGCTGTATTGACTCCGCATATCTCCACCTTGCCATGCAAGAGCAAAACCCCTTTAACCGAAGTAGAAGTAGTCTTTCCGGCAAAACGCTTTTTGATACAAGCGCCGGAATAAACCCCGGGCCGCTTCCAGTTTTCCGGCGAATTTGCAGGATTTGTTGTTAATCCTGATATTTGGTGGTATACTCTGCCGAGGAGATATTGAAAGAAGGATTCTCGACATGAAAAAAATACTGACGGCGTTTTTCGACTTGCGTTTTCTCCGATTCTGCCTTGTGGGGGCCTTAAATACGGCGGTTGGCGCGGGGATCATGTTCGGGCTGTATAACCTTGCGGGTGTCTCTTACTGGCCGGCAACAGCGGCAAACTATATCCTTACCAGCATCCTCAGCTTTTTTCTGAACAAGCACTTCACCTTTCGTGCGGGGGGAGACGGCTGGGGACAGGCTGTGCGCTTTGCCGGCAATATCGCCGTGTGCTATGGCGTTGCGTATGCCGTGGCCAAGCCCCTGGCGTACAGGCTGCTGGACGGCGCGTCCGCATCCATACGCGATAACGTGGCGATGATGACGGGGATGATCATCTTTACGGGGCTGAATTATATCGGCCAGCGCTTTTTTACCTTTGCCCAGGGCGGAAATGCGGAAAAAGGGGCTTGACAAATCCGTGCTGAACTGATATTTTTATATAGCGCTCCAAAGACAGCAGGCGGCGAAAGCGGAAGCCCTGCCGAGGACGGCATATCGATATGATTGCTTTCTGTCTCCGTGTCTTACGCACGGGGATATTTTTTTTGGGCGTGACCATTATCACTACGGAGGTGAAACACAAGAATGCCGAACGCAAAGATTCTGAGTGAAAAGCAGGCGATAGTTGAGGCGCTTGCCAAGCGCATCGGAGGAGCCAGCGCCGGCGTGCTCATCGATTACAAGGGCATTACGGTGGCGGAGGACTCCAAGCTGCGCCGCGAGCTGACGACGAACGGCGTCGAGTACAGCGTTGTCAAGAACACGCTGACCAGGTTTGCCGTCGAAAAGCTCGGGCTGGGCGGTCTGGGTCCTGTTCTGAACGGAACGACCTCTATGGCCACCGGCACAGAGGATCCCATCGCTCCGATCCGCATCGTCAGCGAGTATTCCCGCAAAATGGGCGACAGGTTCAACATCAAAGCCGCCTTCATGGATGGAAAAATCCTTACGGCTGCAGAGATCGACGAGATATCCAAGCTCCCCGGCAAGGATGCGCTGTATGCCAAGGTGCTTGGCACCATGCTGGCCCCCATTACCAGTCTTGCAGTTGTTCTGGGCCAGATCGTCGAAAAAAGCGGCGGCGCCGCCCCGGCCCCCGAAGCCGCCGAATGAGCGGCCACACATCTGAAAATTAGGAGGATTATTTAAAATGGCAAGCGAAAAAGTAACCGCCATGATCGAGGAGATCAAGGCTCTGTCCGTTCTTGAGCTCTCCGAGCTCGTCCACGCTCTTGAGGAGACTTTCGGCGTCTCCGCAGCCGCCGCAGCCGCTCCCGCAGCCGGCGCCGGCGCTGCCGCCGCTCCCGCCGTTGAGGAAAAGACCGAGTTTGACGTCGTCATGAAGAGCTTTGGCGCCGAGAAAATTAAGGTCATTAAAGAAGTCCGCGCCATCACCGGTCTGGGTCTCGCAGAGGCAAAGGCTTTGGTTGAAGGCGTGCCCGCCAAGATTAAAGAGCAGATTTCCAAGGACGAGGCCGAGGCCCTCAAGAAGCAGCTTGAAGGCGTTGGCGCCGAGATCGAGCTTGCGTAACTGAAGAATTATGAAAATAAAAACCCGAACGGGGTATCCCGTCCGGGTTTTATTCGCAAAAAATTTTTAATATGGAATTTGGCAGCCCTTGATTCCCGGCGGAGATGAAGACTTTTTATAGTAAAAGGGGAGATTGTTATGGAAAACAGGCTGGAAAAGAAATACGGTCTTTTTACTGCGATTGCAATGGTGATCGGAATCGTGATTGGAAGCGGCGTATTCTTTAAGGCGCCGGCGATATTGAACGCCGCAGGAACCCTGGCAACCGGTATCGCCGCCTGGATCATCGGCGGGGCCATTATGATATTCTGCGCGGTGGCCTTTGCCGCCATGGGGACAAAGTACGAAAAGGTTAATGGCATTGTCGATTACGCGGAAGCGGCGATCGGCAGGCGATATGGGTATTTTATCGGCTGGTTTATGGCGACGATTTACTACCCGTCCCTCACCGGAGTTCTGGCATATGTATCCGCCATATATTTCTGTATGCTGACGGGCTGGATAGGCAATCCTGCCGCCGTATGGGCGGTGTCCGCGATTTTCCTGGCCCTGAGCTTTCTTCTGAACTCTTTGGCGCCAAGGCTTGCCGGCAAATGGCAGGTTTCCACAACGCTGATTAAGCTGGTGCCGCTGGTGGCCATGGCGGTTGGCGGTATCATTTACGGACTTGGCTCAGGAAACCTGACCACCAATTTCCATATGACGATGGAAAATGCGGGCGGCAGCGGAAATCCGCTTTTCTACGGGGTCGTGGCCACTTCGTTTGCCTATGAAGGCTGGATCATCGCCACCTCCATCAATTCCGAAATCAAGAATGCGAAGAAGACCCTTCCTCTGGCCCTTGTGCTGGGCGGAATTGTCATTGTAGTCATCTATCTGGTCTACTTCATCGGCATTGCCGGCGGCGTGGAACTGTCTGTTCTTTCCGACAAGTCCGGAGTTGAGGTTGCCTATGAAAACGTGTTCGGCAAGGCTATCGGAACCGTGCTTACCGCGTTTATCACCATATCCTGCCTCGGCACCCTTAACGGCCTGACCATGGGCTGTACCCGGGGAATCTACTCTATCGCGGTTCGTGGGGAAGGCCCGGCAATCGCACTCTTCAGCAAGGTTTCGCCCAAATACAAGATGCCCATGGCATCCTGCGTTTTTGGATTCGTCATGGCTTTTGCCTTTATGGCGTACTTTCTGCCCATCGATTACAATGGTCTTTACGGTCAGGGCGGAGGCTTCTTCTTCGACGTTTCCGAACTGCCCATCATCACGATCTACGCTATGTATATCCCCATATTTATACGGGTGATTTTGCGGGAAAAAGCATTTGGCACGGCCACGCGCTTTGTTTTCCCGACGCTGGCTATCTGCGGCTGCCTGTTTATGGTGACGGCCGCTGTGGATAAATTTCGCTACAGCGGGCTTTGGCAGTATCTGCTGATTTTCGCTGCCGTAATGGCGCTGGGTATGGTCTTCTACCGGAAACTCGAGCAAAAGTAGCATAAGAGAGCGCCCCGGCTTGGCCGGGGCGCTCTTATACTGCCTGGGTTCGCCGGCGGAGTGTCAGTCGGCGGAGGAGGCGTATTCCTCATATCCGTATTCATATCCGATTGTGAGATTGGCGCCGGTGAAGCTGCCGTCCAGCTTTGAGAGGGTGCGCGTGTACTGTTCGGAGCCTTCCTCATAGGGGACCGGCTGATAATTGTTTCCGTTTTCCACACCGGAGGATGCGCAGGGAATGATCTCCAAACCCGTCATGGAGATTGTGCCGTCCACATCGCGCTGCACGGTGATTTTGGCGATACAGGTGTCCTTATCCCGGGGATTGGTATTGCCGCCGAAGGACCAGTTGCCCATGCTGTAGAATATGTAGCGGCCATTATATTTTTCCATGGGCTGGAGGGTGTGAGGGTGGGAGCCGTAAACAATGTCCGCCCCCGCGTCTATAGCGGCGTGGCCCTGCCGGGTCTGATCCGCGTTGATGTCATAAGAACCCTCGTCACCCCAATGGAGCGCCGCAATGATGAACTCGGCCCCCTCCTCCTTCAGGGCTGCTATCCCGGACTCGATTTGGTCAACGGTTCCGAAGCTGGCGGCGTATATGCCGATCTTAAGCCCATTGTCGGTGGTGAAGATGGTGTGCTCATCCCGGCCGGCATAGGCGACGCCGGCGGCGTCCAGGGTGTTCTTGGTGTCCAGGTAACCCTGTTCGCCGTAATCCAGCACGTGGTTGTTGCCCAGGGTAACGAATTCCACGGAGCCTCCCGTGAGTATGTTTACATAATCCGGCGGAGCCCGGAAAATGAAATTCTTTGCCGCGGGCACGTCGTAGTCTGAAAGGACGCATTCAAAATTGGCCATGGTAAAGTCGTCGCCCTCAAAATACTGGAGGGTCTTGGCGAAGACATAATCGTAATCCTCGCCGACGACGGACTGATAGGAGACCGGGGAGCCGTGATAAAAGGGGACGCTGTCGGGGGTGATGTCCCCAATCAGGGAAAGCGTGTATGCCACCGGCGTAGGCTCAGGCGTAGGCTCCGGCGTGGGCTCCGGCGCAGGTTCCGGCGTGGGTGACTCCGCCAGAGTCTCCGGGGTGGGCGTCGGGGCCGCATAGGCATCGCCGGCAAAATGGAAGCTGCCGCCCAAGAGGGAAAAGCCGAGCAGGCATAAAATTGAGATGGTGGAAAGAATCAGCCGTTTCGTTTTATTCCCCTGCTTTCATGGAAAGATAGGCGTTTATAAAGCCGTCTATGTCGCCGTCCATCACGGCGCTGATGTTACCGTTTTCAAAACCGGTCCGGGTATCCTTGGCCAGGGTATAGGGCATGAATACATAAGAACGGATTTGGCTGCCCCATTCGATCCGCATCTGGACGCCCTTGATGTCCGAGACCTTTTCCAGGTGCTCGCGCTCCTTGATTTCCGCCAGGCGGGCCCTGAGTATACTCATGCAGTTGTCAAGGTTCTGGAAATGGCTTCTTTCCACCTGGCTGGAAACGACAATGCCTGTGGGGATATGGGTCAGGCGTACGGCGCTGGAGGTCTTATTGACTTTCTGCCCGCCTGCGCCGGAGGAACGGAAAACGTCCATCTTGATGTCGTCGTCCCGAAGCTCGATTTCGCCGGTATCGGTGATTTCGGGCATGACCTCCACCGCGGCGAAGCTGGTGTGCCGGCGGCCCGAGGAATCGAAGGGGGACACGCGTACAAGCCTGTGCACGCCATTTTCGCTCTTGAGATAGCCGTAGGCGTTTTCGCCGGAAATTTTTATTGTAGCGGACTTTATGCCGGCTTCCTCGCCGTCCAGCCAGTCCAGCAGGGTATAGGAATACCCATGGCGCTCGGCCCAGCGGGTATACATCCGGTACAGCATACTTGCCCAGTCCTGGGCTTCCGTGCCGCCTGCGCCGGCATGAAAGGTGAGGATGGCGTTGTTGGCGTCGTACTCACCGGAAAGAAGGGTGCTCAGGCGCATGTCCTCAAGATCCGTCTCAAGGGCGGCATATTCCCCGATCAGCTCGGGCAGCATGGACGCGTCGTTTTCTTCCAGGGCCATTTCACAGATGGTGATGAGGTCGTCCCATTTGGAGGTGAGCCTCGCGTATTTGCCGCATCTGTTTTTGAGCTGCTTTATGCGCTTTTGAACCTTCTGGCTGTTTTCGATATCGCTCCAGAAACCATCCTGGGAGCTTTCGGCCTCCAGCGCGGCTATTTCCCTTTGCGCGTCCTCCAGCTTCAGGGCGGCGCCAAGCTCCCGCAGCTTTGGCTTAAGCGCGTTAAGTTTTATTTTATATTCTTCGAATTCGAGCATAAGTCTCCACACCTTAAGAAAAAATCACTATAAAAATCACTATGTTATTATATACAAACTCAGGCGGAATGTAAATATGCAAAAACTTGCGCTTTAGACTTTGAATTTAATGGCGGATTTGCTATAATGACTGGGAAAGGCCTAAGAACATAAAGAGAGGACGATTTCAATTGATTTCTCGTGGCAAAGAGGTAAAGGTATTCACGGGCAACGCCAATCCGGCTCTGGCCGGAGCGATTTGCGACAGGCTCAGCAAGAAGCTGGGGGATTGCAGCGTTTCCGCCTTCGCGGACGGCGAGGTGTCGTTTACACTTGGGGAGCCGGTCCGCGGCGCCGATGCCTTTATCGTTCAGTCAACCTGCAAGCCCGTCAACGACAACCTGATGGAGCTTCTTGTTATGATAGACGCCATGCGCCGCGCTTCCGCAGGGCGGATAACGGCGGTTATTCCGTATTTTGGGTATGCCCGTCAGGACCGCAAGGCCAAGTCCCGTGATCCGATCTCGGCCAAGCTTGTGGCCAATCTGATTACAAAGGCCGGAGCGGACAGGGTGCTTACCATGGATCTGCACGCCGCGCAGATACAGGGGTTTTTTGACATTCCGGTGGATAACCTTTTCGGCGCGCCTCTGCTTGCCGGGTATTATATCGGGAAATTCGGAAAAGGCAACGAGACGTGTATGGCCGTGTCCCCCGATGTGGGCAGCGTAGCCAGGGCCCGGGCCTTTGCGGAGAAACTGGATATCGGCCTTGCCATCGTGGACAAGCGCCGCCAGAAGGCGAATTCCTCCGAGGTTATGAACATCATCGGAGATGTTTCGGGCAAAAGGGTCATTCTGCTAGACGACATGGTCGATACCGCGGGCAGCCTCTGCCATGCGGCTGAGGCTCTGCTGGAAACCGGCAAGGCAAAGGAGATATACGCCAGCGCAACCCATGGCGTCCTCTCAGGAACCGCGATAGATCGCATAGAAAAAAGCCCGATAAAAGAGCTTGTGCTTCTGGACACCATCCCGTATCCTAAGGATAAGCCCGCCAGCATCAAGATTAAATACCTTTCCGTCGCGTCCCTGTTTGCAGAGGCGATTGAGCGTATTTATGAGGAAGTTTCTATTTCGTCGCTTTTTGAGTAATCGCCCGGTTTCCCTAGATATGATGTATGACAATAACGGAGAACTGCCAAGTGCTTTTTCATAAAAATTCCGCCGTGGACTGGATCGCGGCGTTTCTCGGCAACCCCGGCCCCAGGTATGAAGGAACCCGCCACAACGCGGGCTTTATGGCTGCCGCCGCCCTGGAGGCGGAAAAGGGGGTCAAAATTAACCGGGCCAAATTCCGCTCTCTTACGGCTTTGGCCGATTTGGAGGGCGCCAGAGTGCTGCTCATGAAGCCCCAGACCTACATGAATCTCTCGGGGGAGGCCGTGTCCCAGGCGGCCCGGTTCTATAAAATCCCGCCTGAACATATTATTATCGTCTCCGACGAGATGGCGCTGCCGGTGGGCAGGCTGCGAGTGCGGGCGGGCGGGTCCGCGGGCGGGCACAACGGCCTGAAAAACATTATAGCCCATCTGGGAACGGATCAATTCCCCCGGATACGCATCGGCGTCGGAGAGCCGCCCCATCCGGATTTCGACACGGCGGACTGGGTGCTTTCCACCTTTAATCATCAGGATGCCCAGGAGATTGCAAGGACGGCGCGGCTGGCGGCCGAGGCCGTGGCGTATTACATCGGCTTCGGGCCGGATAAGGCCATGAATAGGTTTAACTGACCATGAGTGATGAACGGGGCGTAACGGCTGGCGTTCATTAAATTCTTAAAGGGGTGAGACGTTTGAAAAGATCCTGCATCGCCATGCTTTTGGCAGGGGGACAGGGTTCGCGGCTTTATGCCCTCACAAGCCGGGTGGCGAAGCCCAGCGTACCCTTTGGCGGGAAATACCGAATCATCGATTTCCCGCTTTCCAACTGTGCCAATTCCGGTATCGACGTCGTAGGCGTTCTGACCCAATACAGGCCGCTGCAGCTTAACAGCTATATCGGAAGCGGCCAGGCCTATGACCTGGACAGTGCCGACGGCGGCGTGTATATCCTGCCGCCATACCAAAGCGCGGGGGAACGAGGCTCCTGGTTTTCCGGAACGGCCAATGCAATATATCAGAACATCGGTTTCATAGAGATGTTCGATCCGGAAAACGTTCTGATCCTATCCGGAGACCATATCTACAAAATGGACTATTCCGACATGGTGAAGGCCCATACCGCCAATGACGCTGCCTGCACCATCGCCGTCATTCAGGTGGCCATGCGGGACGCCTCCCGATTCGGGATACTTTCGGCGGGGGAGGACGGCTACATAACGGAATTTGAAGAAAAGCCCCTGCGTCCCAAAAGTGATCTTGCATCCATGGGAATTTACATCTTTAATTGGAAAAAGCTGAAGGAATACCTGATTGCGGATGAGATGAACCCCAAGTCCTCCAAGGATTTTGGAAAGGACATCATACCCGAGATGCTCAGGGCTGGGGAAAAGCTCTGGCCTTACCGGTTTTCTGGCTACTGGCGCGATGTGGGAACCATTGTGAGCCTATGGGACGCCAATATGGATATGCTTTCACCGACGGCAATCAACCTTTACGATCCGGATTGGCCGATCCGGTCAAAAAGCCCGATAAAGCCCCCGCATTATGCCGGCCCGGAGTCGAAAATCGTCCATTCCATCGTGACCGAAGGCTGCGAAATTGACGGCAGGGTCGAAAACTCCGTCCTTTCCAGCGCGGTGCGGGTTGGCCGGGGGGCCAGGGTGATGTACAGCATACTCATGCCCGGAGTAACCGTGGGGGAGGGCGCCGTGGTGGAATACGCAATTATAGGTGAGAACACGAAAATCGGGGCGCAGGCCCGGGTCGGCTCCGGCCCGGACGGCTCGGATTCATGGAATGTGGCCACCTGCGGGCCCGATATTGAAATCGGCGAAGGGGAGAGCATCTCCCCGGGGGCCATGATCTATGAAAGCGTGGGGGGTGGCCTGCATGGCTGATCTGCACGGGATTATTCTGGCTTACCATACGGCGCCGGAACTGGGGGACCTGGTTCGGAGCCGCACAAGCGCGTCGCTTCCCTTCTGCGGCAGGTACCGGCTGATCGACTTTTCCCTTTCGTCCATGCAGAACGCGGGCGTGCGGGATGTGGGGGTCGTCATGCAGCGGGACTACCAGTCTTTGCTGGATCACCTGGGCGGCGGCAAGGAATGGGATCTTTCGCGTAAGCGCGGCGGGCTCCGGCTGCTGCCGCCATTTGGGAACTTGGGAAATCCAACGGGAGAATACGAGGGCGTCATCGAGGCCCTTTGCGCGGTGGAAAGCTATATCGGGAATATTAAGCAGCGCTATGTGGTGATCACAAGGGGGAATCTGGCGGCGAATATCGACCTGGCCGACGTGATGGCGCGGCACCTGGAGTCCGGCGCGGACGTCACCGCCGTATGCACCCCGCACATTCCCCGACGCGCCCATCAGCGGTATATTACCGACGGCGGATTTGTCAAGGAGCTGCTTTACCGGCAGGGCGGCCGCGGGGCGGGTTACGCCTCGCTGGAGATGTATATAATGTCAAAGGAGACCCTCCTGGGAATCATGGAGCGGGGCTCCTCCGGCAGGAAATACCGGTTCCACAGGGACGAAATCGCGGGGCTTCTGGCCTCCGGGGGCAAGGTTGCCGTATATGTCCATTCGGGCTATGCCCGGCACATTTTTTCGGTGGGAGAGTATTATAAAGCCAGTATGGATATGCTGGACGCTGCAAACAGGGCGACGCTGTTTCCCGACGAGCGCCCAGTGAGAACCAAGGATCGCTCGGACGTAAGCACCTATTACGGGGAGGAAGCGTCCTCTAAAAACTGCCTGGTGGCGGACGGATGCTTTATTGAGGGCGTGATTGAAAACTGCATCCTTTTCCGCGGCGTAAAAGTGGGAAATGGAGCGCGCGTCAAAAACGCCGTAGTGATGCAGGACACGGTCATTGGCGAGGGGGCGGAACTGAGCTATGTGATCTCCGACAAGAACGTGGAGATATCCCCGTACATCACCCTGGCCGGCAGTCCGCGGCTCCCGCTGGTGATTCCAAAGATGAGCCGGATATGAAGTCCCGCAAGACGGCTGTGTGCAGCGATAAATTTGTGAAAGAAAAAGGAAGATATGACTACAGGACAAATTTCTAAAGATGAGCTTCGCTGCGCGCTGGAGGATAAACTCTGCGCAGTTTTTTCCGTGACAAGCGCCGAGGCGACGGATGAGCAGATATTCCGGGCGGCGGCAATCCTGATACGCGAGCTTATGAGCAGACTGCTGGCCGTGGACAGGGAGGAAAGGCCGGCGCGGGAAGTCCATTACCTGTCGATGGAGTTCCTGATGGGCAGAAGCCTGATGAAGAACGCCTATAACCTGGGAATCGGGGAGGCGCTTACGGAGGCGCTGGCGGATATGGGGCGCAGCGCCGGGGACATTTTCGAGGCCGAGCCCGACGCGGGGCTTGGAAACGGCGGATTGGGCCGGCTGGCCGCGTGCTATATGGACAGCATGGCGACGGAGGGCATCGCAGCCACAGGGTATTGCCTGTGTTATGAGCTGGGCATTTTCCGTCAGCGGATCGAGGACGGCCGGCAGGTGGAGGATGCCGACAACTGGCGCATAGCGGCGGACAGCTGGCTTGTACCCCGGGATGAGGATACCTGCGAGATCCGTTTTGGCGGCAGGATTGAGGAGCGCTGGGACTATTCCGGCAACCGGCATGTAAAGCTGAAGGATTATACCGCCGTTCTTGCCGTTCCCCGCGATATGCTGATTGCCGGGTATGGAGGCAACCACGTCAACACCCTCCGCCTGTGGGAGGCCCACAGCCCCAACTATCTCGACATGCCCCGGTTTTCCGAGGGGGAATATCTCAAGAGCCTGGAGCAGCGCATGCTGGCGGAGGTGATCACAAAGGTTCTCTATCCCGCCGACGACCATATCGAGGGCAAAACCCTCAGATTAAAGCAGCAATATTTCTTCCTTTCGGCAACGGCCCAGACCATCCTGCGGGAACACCGCAAAAGATGGGGGGATGCCCGAAGCCTGGCGGAGCATCATGTGATCCATATTAATGATACGCATCCGGCTCTGATGATCCCGGAGCTGATGCGCATCCTCATGGACGAGGACGGACTTGGCTGGGACGAGGCGTGGGAAATCGTTTCGGGATGCGTTGCGTATACCAACCATACGGTTATGCAGGAGGCCCTTGAAAGCTGGCCACAGGCCCTGGTGCAGAGTCTGCTGCCCCGCATATTCGAGATCATCAGCGAGATAGACCGCCGCTGGCGCAGGGTGCTTGCGGAGAAATCCGAAGGCGGCCCCGCCTCCGAGGCACGCAACGCCATTATGGCTGATGGGATGATCCGTATGGCCAACCTCTGCCTTGCCGGATGCTTTATGATCAACGGCGTGTCCGCTATTCACGGCCGTATATTAAAAAACGGCCTTTTTGCGGATGTTTCCGCGCTGTGGCCGGAAAAGTTCACTTACGTCACCAATGGCATCGACCACCGCCGCTGGCTATCCCAGATCAATCCGCGACTCGACCGGCTGCTCCGGGAGCTGATCGGTGATGGGTTCATCAGAAAGCCTGAAGAATTATGTAAACTAAGGTCTTTTGAAGACGACAAGGAAGTGCTGCTGCGCCTTGAGGAGATCAAGGCGTTTAACAAGCTTGCGCTGGCGGATTTCGTCTATAATGCCCAGGGAGTGGCGCTGGACGCCTCGGCCATGTTCGACGTCCAGGCAAAGCGGCTCCATGAATATAAGCGGCAGCTTCTTTGCGCCATGCTGATCGCGCATCTTCAGGACAGACTTAGGGACGATCCCGGCATGGATTTCATGCCCAGGACATTCATCTTCGGCGCCAAGGCAGCGGCAGGCTATCAGACGGCCAAACGCATCATCGAGCTGATCTGCTCCCTGGCCGCCGATGTGGCCGCCGATCCCGCCTGCCGGGGAAAACTCCAGGTGGTTTTCCTGGAAAACTATCGGGTTTCCGTGGCTGAGCGGCTGATGCCCGCGGCCCAGGTGTCCGAGCAGATCTCCACGGCCGGCATGGAGGCCTCCGGCACGGGAAACATGAAGCTCATGATGAACGGCGCCGTGACAATCGGTACCCTTGACGGGGCCAATGTGGAAATGTATGAGCGTCTGGGCGACGACAGCATGTTTTTGTTCGGGTTACACGCAGACCAGGTGGCCGCCGTCAGAAAAGCGGGGTATGCGCCCCGGGCCATTGCCGATTCCGATCCGCGCATACGGCGGGTGCTTCAAAGGTTTTCCCAGGGCATGGCGGACGGCAGACCATATGACGATCTGGTTTCCATGCTGCTGGACGGTGGGGACCCTTATATGCTGATTGCGGATTTTAATAGTTATGTAAACTGCCATGACCGGCTGTATGCCGCCGCCCGGGACAAGACCGAATTTGCGCGGATGGGCCTTGTCAATATTGCCGAAAGCGGAATTTTCGCCGCCGACCGGGCGGTCAGTGAATACCGGAACCGAATCTGGCACGTTTGACCGACAGCAGAAAAATCCCCCGGCCGCAAGGCGGCCGGGGGATTTTATCTTATGGACAGGTTCGGGCTTTAAGCGCCGTCCGTCAGGGGAAGGAGCATGAGCAGCTCATCGGCATAGCTTCCGTCGCGGAATTTAAACGCCCTTGGGCGCCGGCCGCACCGAATGAAGCCGAGACGCTCATAAAGGGAGATGGCGCGGGTGTTGTCCAGAACCACCTCAAGCTCCAGCTGTTCATATCCCGCTGTGCGCGCCGCCTGGATGCAGGCGGTAAGCAGGGCCGAGCCGATTCCCATGTGCCAGTATTTTTCTTTTACCGCCATCCCGAAGGACGCCCTGTGCCGGAGCTTATAGAGGCTTGCAATGGGATGGATGCCGGCGTTTCCGGCAAGTTCAGCGCCAATATAGGCGGAGACCATACATGCGGACGGATCATTTTCAATATTGCGGAGATAGTCTCTTTCCTCGTCCGCAGTCATGGCGATCTCGTCTTCATACCGGATCATATTGTGCGTTTCTCCGGAGGTTTGGCGCAGATACTGCAAAATACGTTCCGCGTCCTCGGGGCCGGGGCTTTTTAATAGACACGCACTCCCGTTTTTAAGGGGGACGGCACGGCTTTTGTAGATCATATCTTCACCTCAAAAGGCTTTATCTATCGCTTGGTTCGGGGTTGGTGCTCCCGAAAATGAGATCATCTATATCGTCACCCATTTTCTCACCTCCGCATTAATCACATATATTCAGTATATGCGGGGGTTTCAAAATCATGACTGGGTTTTATTTAGCGTCAGGGTGACGATTTCCGGCGTGTTCGCAAAGCGGGGAACGGATATCGAATTGCCCAGGCCGCGGGAAACGATCATGACATATCGCCCGGATTCGAACAACCCGGCGTCATACCGGGGGAGAAGCTCCCCGCTGGTGCCTAACAGCCCCCCTACGCCGGGTATACGAATAATTCCGCCGTGAGAATGGCCGCAAAAGATTATGTCAACCTTAAGCTCTGGATATTTCGTGATCCAGTAATTGCGATGGCCCAGCAGCACAACAAAGCTGTCCGGGAAATCTTTGTTAATTATGTCAACCAGTTCGTCAGGCCTTATCATATCCGCGCGGCCGTTGGGGTCCTCAACGCCGCACAGGAGGATACTTTCCCCACCCCGGGTCAGCGGCAGGTATTCGTTCTTAAGGTATGTGACGCCGGCGTTCGCCAGCATATCGGCAAGGTCTTCGATTTCGCCGCTGGCCCAGTCATGGTTTCCGCTGACGAAATAAACGGGGGCAATAGTCACCAGCTGGTCAACCAGAATTTTCAGCCCGGGGAGGTAATTTTGATTTTTGCCGATGAAGTCCCCGGTCATGACGATGATATCCGGGGACTCATCCGCCACCGCTCTGACGAGACGCTTGTTATCAGCGCCGAATTCCGAGCCGTGCAGATCGGAAAGCTGGACGATGCGAAAGCCCTCAAAGCTGTCCGGAAGACGGTCGGACGACAGGGTGTATCGGGTGACCGACAGCCCGTATTTTCCCAGCAGGAGCAGGGCGGCGCAGATAATGAGCAGGGCCGCCACCAGCTTTATCAGGATGTGTCCCGCCCTTTTTCTGCGCATTAAGCCTCCAGATCCCTGATATAGATCGGCTTGACGTTGGGGTCGGCGGTTGCCCGAATCTGCACCTCAAAACGGGACAGGCTTTTCATCATGGTTGAAAGCTTCCCAAAGCCGTAAGTGCGGGGGTCAAAGTCAGGCTGCTTTTTGATGATGAGATTGCCCAGATTGGAAAGGTCGGTGAAGCCGTCGTCGTCCGCCAGGTCGTCTATGGAGTCCGCGATCAGCTCGATAACGGATTCCGGAACAGCCGGCTTTTTGTCCTCCTGCTTCTTTGTGGGCTTCGCGGCAGGCTTTTCCGTCTTGGCATTCCCGTTTCCCGCGGCGGCGGACTTCTTCGCCGCAGGAGCTTTCACCGTATTCTGGACCTCGCTTTTCTTATAACGGTCGCGGATGACCTCAATACGGATAAATTTGTCGCAGGCCTGCACAAAAGCCTTGGGGGTCTTTTCTTCGCCGATTCCGATCACATACATGCCGGATTCCCGAAGACGTATGGCAAGAGGCGTAAAGTCCGAGTCGGAGGAAACCAGCACGAACCCGTCGGTTTTTCCGGCATAGAGGATATCCATGGCGTCGATAATCATTGCGGAGTCGGTGGCGTTTTTGCCTACGGTATACGCAAACTGCTGTCTGGGGGTGACGGCGTTTTCAAGCAGGGTGGTTTTCCAGCCCGCAACATTTTGGGATGCCCAATCGCCGTATATGCGCTTGATCATGGGAGTTCCATATATGGCGATCTCCTCCAAAACGCTTTTGAGGCAGTCGCGGGGGGCGTTGTCTCCGTCGATCAGGACGGCGATCCGCAAATTTTCGTTTATCATCAAATCACTCTTTCATCGGTTTAAGGCATTTTAACACATTTATCCTGCGCAGACAATAAAATCTCCGAAATCGGCAAGAAGCGAATAGTCGCCGGCTTCGCCTTTGTGAAGAATCAAATATTTCCCCCGGGCGTCCCCGGCATCGCCAAAGCGGTAAATTCCGAAGGAACGCACCCAGCGGAAGGCTCCGCTTGGGTTAACATAATTAACAGAATCAATAAACTGATCCGGTGGAATTTGTTCGTAAAACAAGGTAAAGATATAGGGCTGGTTTACGTAATATGAAATGAAGACGCTGTCCGGGGACTGATCTTCCACATAAGCAATGGCTTCGCCGAGTCCGGGATAATAATAGGGCGAGCCGCCGCCACCATACTCGGATACATACCCGGACATAAAGATAAGAAAACAGGCCACTACCCCGGCAACAGGCAGGATACTCCATTTTTTAAGTTTACATAATATGACGAACAGGCCCAGGGAAATGAAATAGATCACAGGAAGCCATACCATATTGATCCGGTTGATGTTGACGTCAATGAACAATGCGCAGAGGAACCCGCAGCCGAGAGCCGCCAGAATCGGCGCCTCATCCGGGGTTTTCCTGAGGCGCAGGAGGCTTTCCGCTATGCCGATCACAGCCAGCGGCAGACCAAAAAAGTAGAAAAGCCCGCCGGTGGAGGCGGCATTATATGGCAGACCGTCGTACTGCCTGAATAATATGCCGAGAAAAGCTTTGAAATTCCCCAGGGCGGCGTCAATACCCCCGCCGCCGAGGATCGAAGTGGCGGCCTGCCGTGTCTGTGTCAGAGCGGGGAGGGTGATCCCCAGGAGGGTGTATTCCGGCAGGCCCAGGGCGTTGCGAAGCTGGCAGAGGGTGATGGGCAGGGCTATAAGGGTAAAAACGGACAGGGAAACCAGGAAGCTTTCGAGGCGCAGGCTTTTCCTGAGCCAAAGTACGGCGAAAACCAGGAAAGGCGCGAGAAAGAAATAAGCCGTGCCGTAGGCGTAAAGGGAAAGGCCGAAGCATATGGCCGCGGGCAGCAGCCGCCAATGCTTTTCCCGGGATTCCGCGGTGAAGGTGATTCCGGCCAGAAGAAAAACCGGCAGCAGGTTGGATTCCAGCGCCCAGCGGGAGGCCATGATATGCCAGGGGCAGACGCAGAGGAAAAAGAGGGCGCACAGGCCGAAGGCCGGCCCCCTGGCCCTTCTGGCCAGCAGCCAGAACAGGATTAGCGCAACGCATCCCCCCAGCGCATTCGTCAGACGCAGGGAGAATTCCGAAAGGCCGAAGAGCGCGATAAACGGCATGGAAAGATAGCTCATGAGGGCGTTTTGGCCGCTGCCCCAGGATTCCAGCAGAACGGGCAGGCTGTTGCCGCAGCGGTCAATACCATAGTTCAGCAGGGCCCATGCGTCGTAGCCAGCCGAGGCCTCGTCCTGATTGAGTCCATAAGGGAGGCTGCCAATCAGCAAAAGCCTGAGCGCGAAACCTGCCAGCAGCAGAA
>DIRC01000058.1:0-5637 GCA_002427465.1 Clostridiales bacterium UBA5446
TTGGCGGTGCGCACTTTTTTATGCAATCCTATCTGTTTAGTTGGCGCTTCCTTGCAAAGTTGACCATCCCGTCCTGCAAATCGTTAAGGTGCAGCAGCATTTTCCCCGCGCCGTAAGCCGCGCAGGCAACCGGGTCGTCCACAACCACCGTGCGGATTCCGGTATCTGCCTCCACCAGCTTATCGAAGCCGTAAAGCAGGCTCCCGCCTCCGGACATGACGATGCCGTTTCCGGAAATATCCGCCACCAGTTCGGGAGGCGTGCGTTCCAGAACCATATGCACACTTTCCAAAATGGTTTTCGCAGGCTCCATCAAAACTTCCGTCAGCTCCGCCGAGCTGATTTTCGCCGTCTTTGGCAGGCCAGTGACCAGATCGCGTCCCTTGATCTCCTCAATTCCCATCTCCGACCTTGGGGCAAGGCAGCCGATGGAAATTTTCAGCTCCTCCGCAGTCCGGGAACCGATCAGGATATTGTGTTTGCGGCGGATATATCTGACAATCGCCTCGTCAAATTCCGATCCCGCTGTCCTGATGGATTCGCACTCCGCAACACCGCCGAGGGAGACCACCGCCGTTTCCGTGGTTCCGCCGCCGATATCAATTACGAGGTGCCCGTCCGGCTTGTTGATGTCTATGCCGGCTCCCGTGGCGGTAGCCACCGCGGATTCGCACAGATACACCTTGCGGGCCCCGGCCTCGATCACCGCATCAATCACCGCGCGCTCCTCAACTCCGGTTATGCTGCTTGGTACGCAGATGAGAACCCGCGGCTTGAAAAGGCTGAAGCTGGTCACCCTTGAAATATGATCCTTGAGCATGGCGGCCGTCATGTCATAATCGTTGATCACGCCTCCGGAGATCGGATGGATGGCCAGGATATTTGCCGGAGTTCTGCCCAGCATTCTCTGAGCCTCCTGACCGATTTTCAGCAGCTTGCCGGTGAACTTGTCCACCGCCACAAGGGTAGGCTCACGCAGCTGAACCCCCTTGCCGCTGACATACAGCAGCGTTCCGGACGTCCCCATATCTATGGCAATATCTCTTTCAAAGAACAGCATATTTTATACCTCGGAATATATCATAGTCAAAACTTTACGGATTTAATCCCGGCTGCGCGCCACGGCGGCGCATACGACGCTGTCTGCGCCGGAAAGCCCCAGAGTCCTCGCGCATTCTGAGAAAGTCGAGCCTGTCGTGACGATATCATCGATTAACAGAATACGCTTTCCGGCGATAAGCTCCGGGTCCGCCGTCTCATAAGCGCCGGAAATATTCGCCCGCCGCTTCTCCGCGCCGCCCGTCTCCGACTGGGGCGCCACGTCGGCGTTCTTCTTCAGGACCTCAACCGCCACGTCGTCCAGCTCCAGGGCCACGGCCATCGCAAGCAACATCGCCTGATCATATCCCCGCTCACGCAAGCGGCGGCCGCTCAGCGGAACCCAGGAAATCAGATCATATTCCCCGGCCAGATGTTCCCTCGCGCAGTCCGCCAGAAGCCGGCCGAATACGACGGCATTGGCCGTGGCGCCCTTGAACTTATACCGTAGCAGCGCCTCGCGCACGTTGCCTTCATAATAAAGCGGCGATACGCAAAGATTTACGAAATCGCCCTTTTGCTTTCCTCCGCCCTTCGTATAGGGCAGGTCTACTTCACACCCCGCGCACATTCCGCTCTCCCCCCGGCGCAGAAGCTTTCTGCAGAAAGCGCAGCGCGGCGGAAAAAGCAGGTCAAGTATTTCTGTCCACAGCCCCATTTTCAACCCCCACCTCATCGCAAAGTCTCGCCCTAAGGCCGCTATATCTTCTCGATTGCCTGTGGTTGTCTATCATTCGATCGGCCGTCCCTTCGTCTCCGACGGCAATCAGCAGTTCCTTCGCCCGGGTTACGGCAGTATACAGCACGCCGCGGGTTAAAAGCATTGGCGCGCCTTCCCCCAGAGCCAAGACCACCGCCCGGTATTCGCTGCCCTGGGATTTGTGGATGGTCATCGCCCAGGCATGCTCCAGCTCCGTAAGCTGATCAAAGGTATACTGGGCCACGCGGCCGTCAAAATCCACCGTAACCGTCTCCTCCCCGGCGTCAATACCAAGGATATAACCCACATCCCCGTTATAGATGCCGGCGCCGGTCTCTGCCGGGGCGCCGCTGTCAGGAATCCGCTTCCATATTATATCATAGTTATTTCGGATTTGCATCACTCTGTCTCCCTCACGGAAGACAACATTTCCGAATTCTTTCTCGTTTTTCCCTTTCCCCGCCGGATTCACCGCCGCCTGAAGCCGCAAATTCAAAGCAAAAGTACCAGCCTCCCCCCTTCGGGTCGGTGAGAGCACCTGAATTTCCTCGCTGGCAATCCCCATATTTTCCGGAAGCCGGCGTGCATACAGCTCTGCGACAGTTTCCGCAATGCGCTCCGCTGACCGGCGGCAAAGGAAAAAGAAGTCGCCGGAATTCTCGGTAAAAACCGGGTGTTCCCCCTTGTTTATCATGTGCGCGTTCCTGACGATCCTGCTGCCCGCGCTTTGGCGGAAAATATCCGTGAGCCTGACGACGGGGACAATGCCGGATCGGATAATATCCGCAAAAACATTTCCCGGGCCAACGCTGGGAAGCTGATCCGCGTCTCCAACCATAATCAGCCGGCACCCCGGCGGTATGGCGGCCAAAAGAGCGCGCATAAGCGTTATGTCAACCATTGAGCTTTCGTCCAGAATCAGCGCCCCGCACTCCAGGGGAGCCGATTCATCACGGCCCCATACTATGCCGTCCCCATCCGGCGCAAAGGACGCCTCCAGCAGACGGTGAACGGTGGACGCTTCGCGTCCAGTCAGCTCCGCCATGCGCTGGGCGGCCCGTCCCGTCGGCGCGGTGATCAGGGTCTCCAGCCCCATCTCGTCAAAAAGCCCGAGTATTGCCCGGATTGAGGTTGTTTTCCCAGTCCCCGGTCCACCGGTGATCACCAGAACCGGGCATTCCGCGGCAAGGGCTATGGTCTTTCTCTGCTGGGGCGCATAAGTCATGCCATAGGCTCTTTCCATCCGGTCAATCAGCCCGGCGGGATCAATCGTCTGCGGCAGCTCCTCCCTCAGAAGCGCCTTGAGGCGCTGTGCGGTGTAGGTTTCCGCCTCGTGCAGAGGGGCAATATAACACGCATCGCAGCCGGAGACCAGCTCGCGCACTACCACGCCCTCGTCGATAATCACCGTCAGCCCCTCCCAGACGGGGTCGTCCGGGATACTGATCAGTTGTGCGGTGGCCGCAACCAGCTTATCCGCGGGAATGAAACAATGCCCGTTCCCCGCATTATGAGACAGCTCAAAGGCGATTGCCGCGCATATGCGCGGCGCGCTGTCGTCCTCCATCCCCAAATCCAGGGAAAGAACATCCGCCTCTGAAAACGTACCGCCAATGTTGGGCTGGGCGAGGATATATGGATTTTCACGGAGGAGCTCTAGAGAGGCTTCGCCGTAATATTGATAAAGCTTCACGGCCAGGATCGGCCGCAGCTCATGGGCGCACAGGAACTCCATCAGGTGGCGCAGCCCGGCCTTGCGGCGGAAGTCCCGGGAAATTTGCTCCGCCTTCCCCGGGCCGATCCCCTTGATTCGGGCCAGCTCACCGGGGCGGCCTTCGATAACATCCAGGGTAGCGTCACCGAAACGATCCACAATAAGGGCCGCTGTTGCAGGGCCTACGCCGCGCACCGCGCCGCCGGAAAGATAGGCATAGATCGCCTCAGCCGTTTTCGGCAGCCCCCGCTCGGCGTATTCGGCCTTAAACTGCTGGCCATGGGTCGGATGCTTTGTCCAGGCCCCGACAGCCCGCAGCGTCTCTCCCGGAGCGGCCGAGGGTAGCGTGCCCGTGACCGTAACCAACGCGCCCCCGCCCATTTCAAGACGGAGAACGGTATAACCGTTCTCCTCATTGGAATAGATGATCGACGATATCTTTCCCTTTATTTCTATGTTCCCGCTGCTTTCCGCCATCCCTATGTTCATTCCTTAAAAACCTTTGTGCAATAGATCCCTAGATATCCTCTTTGAGGCGAAGGCTTATGCAGTCCCGGTTCCTCGCCGCAAGCCTTGCCACCTGCCGCGTCTCCTCATCCATACCGGCGTCTTCAATAATAATATCCGCCGGCAGATTGCCGTTCTCACGCAGCCACAGCACGCCGTCCAAAGTCTCCTCAAGGCGCGGCTCAGGCCCTGTCACCCGAAGGGTCAGGGTCAGTAAGGTATGCCTCCCCCGCTTAAGCGGCGCGAGCATAAGCCCGCGAAGTCCCCAAAGCATTAATATGATCACCGCCGCTATTAAGGCAGATATGAATATCCTACCGAGCAAGCCTATCCCCTCCTCTAGGTCAGTCTATGAGGCGGGGGAACCCTTTGACAATTAAAAAATCGACGTAAATCCGTAGGTAAGCCCGGTTATCAAAATCCCCGCGACAACTACGGCAAGAAAAATGGTAGGCACCGCGTTTCTCATGCGCATGTTCAAAAGCGCTGCGATAAGCGCGCCCGTCCAGGCTCCTGTTCCCGGGAGCGGGTCGGCAACCAGAATAAAAAGCCCGATCATCTGATATTTCCGCACCTTATCCCATTTGCCCTCCACACGCCCTTCCAGGGAAGTGATCATTTTTTCAAACCCTGCGCTCTTTCTCCTGAGCCACGCGAAGATCTGCCGGATGAACAGGATAATGAAGGGTACGGGAACCATGTTCCCCAGAACGCTCACGATGAGGGACTGCCAGATTCCAAGCCCCATCGATACCCCGACGGGGATTGCGCCCTTAAGCTCCACCAGAGGAACCATGGCAATTAAAAATGTGAGCAGGTACCGCCCAAATTCGGTTTGATAGAGTGTGTCGACAATTGACAAATGTTTACCTCCGAAGATCAGCCCAATATTTTCGCGAGATACTGTCCGGTATAACTGTCCTTGCAGCCCGCGCAGCCCTCCGGCGTACCCGAAAACACCAGCTCGCCCCCCCGGTCTCCCCCGTCCGGGCCGAGATCAATAATGTGATCCGCCACCTTAATCATGTCCAGATTATGCTCAATCACCACAGCGGTATTCCCTGCGTCCACAAGCCGGTCCAGGATCGTGATCAAGCGGTGGACGTCCGCCACGTGAAGCCCGGTTGTCGGTTCATCCAGGACATACACAGTGGACCCCGTGCTCCGCTTCGCCAGTTCCGTGGCCAGTTTTACTCGCTGGGCCTCGCCCCCCGAAAGGGTTGTGGACGACTGGCCCAGCCGGACATAACCCAACCCCACGTCATACAGCGCCTGAATCTTGTTGCGTATTTTAGGCAGGTTTTTGAAAAAATCCAGCGCTTCCTCAATAGTCATTTCAAGCACTTCGGAGATATTCTTGCCCTTATACCGCACCTCCAGCGTTTCGCGGTTATAACGCTTGCCGCCGCAGGCCTCGCAGGGGACATAAATATCCGGCAGAAAGTGCATTTCAATCTTTAGCAGCCCATCGCCTGCGCAGGCCTCGCACCGCCCCCCACGCACATTGAAGGAGAAGCGCCCCGGCCCGTATCCCCGGAGCTTTGCGTCCTGAGTCGCCGCGAACAGCTCCCTGATATCGCTAAACACCCCGGTATAGGTCGCCGGGTTCGAGCGCGGC
>DIRC01000058.1:5807-7675 GCA_002427465.1 Clostridiales bacterium UBA5446
TAGGTCGCCGGGTTCGAGCGCGGCGTGCGCCCTATCGGGCTCTGGTCGATACCAATCACCTTGTCCACGTATTCCAGCCCGTCGATCCCGTCGCATTTTCCCGGCCGGACGTGGGCGCGGTTCTTTTGCGCCGCAAGGGTCTTATACAATATCCCGTTGACAAGGCTGGACTTGCCGCTGCCGGACACGCCTGTGACACAGTTGAGGACACCCAGAGGAAACGTCACGTCGATATGCTTCAGATTATTCTCCTCCGCGCCCCGGACGGTCAGCTGCTTTCCGTTTCCGGCGCGCCGCTTTTCCGGGAGAGGAATGCTTTTCTTCCCGGAAAGATATTGTCCTGTTATGCTCCGCGGGCAGGCGCAGATATCCTCGACACTGCCCTGTGCCACAACCTCACCGCCGTGCACGCCCGCGCCGGGGCCGATGTCGATAATATAATCCGCCGCGCGCATAGTTTCCTCGTCGTGTTCGACAACCACAAGCGTATTTCCCAGATCGCGGAGGCATTTCAGCGTCATCAGCAGCTTTTCGTTATCGCGCTGGTGCAGGCCGATGGAAGGTTCGTCCAGAATATAAAGCACGCCCATAAGCGAGGAGCCGATCTGTGTCGCAAGGCGTATGCGCTGGCTTTCTCCCCCGGAAAGGCTTCCGGCAGCGCGGGAGAGCGTCAGATACTGAAGCCCGACGCTTTGGAGAAACTCAAGCCGGCTGAGGATTTCTTTGAGCACGCGGTCGGCAATGAGCGTATCCCGCGGGTTTAGCTTAAGTCCGCTAATAAAGGCCAGCTCGCTGGTCACGGGCATCCGGCAGAAATCCATAATGTTCTTTCCGCCCACGGTGACCGCCAGCACCTCCGGCTTCAGCCTGTATCCGCCGCAGTCCGGGCAGGGGTATTCGGCCATAAATTCAAGATATTCGTCACGCATGGCCTGGCTCTGCGTCTCCCGGAACCGGCGTTCGACGCTGTGAATCAGCCCCTCAAAAGGCTGCTTCAGCGTCCCGTTGCCCCGTGCGGTATCATATGTCAGCGACAGCGGCTCGCCGCCCGTGCCGTAAAGCAGGATGTCCATCACCTCCGGCGGCAGATCCTTCAGCGGCGTGGTCAGCTTAAAGTGGTATTTCCTGGCCAGGGCTTCATAATACATTTTTGCGATACTGTCGTTTTTGACGTTTCCCCATCCGGGAGCGGCTATCCCGCCTTCCATGATCGACAGGGCATCATCCCTGATAATCAGTGACGGGTCCACACGAAGCTGCGTGCCCAATCCGGCACAGGTAGGGCACGCGCCGTAGGGGTTGTTAAATGAGAACATGCGCGGCGTCATCTCCTCAATGGATATCCCGCAGTCCTCACACGCATAATTCTGTGAAAAAAGCAGCTCCCGGTTCCCGTCGGGAATATCCGCGATCACAACGCCCCCTGCCAGGGACGCCGCGGTCTCCACGGAGTCCGTGAGCCGGCGGGCTATCTCCCGGCGTATCACGAGCCTGTCCACGACAATTCCGATATCATGCTTTTTGTTTTTGTCCAGCTTAATCTCATCCGAAAGGTCGAAGATCGAGCCGTCAACCTTCACGCGTACGTATCCCGAGCGGCGGGCATCCTCAAACACTTTCTGATACTCGCCTTTTCTCGCCCGAACAACGGGCGCGATGATCTGCACGCGGGTTTCTTCCGGCAGCCCCGCGATCTGATCGACAATCTGGTCGATGGTCTGCTGCCTGATCTCCTTTCCGCATTTCGGGCAGTGCGGCACGCCGATCCTAGCCCACAGAAGGCGGAGATAATCATAAATCTCCGTAACGGTCCCTACCGTGGAACGCGGGTTGTGGGAGGTGGTTTTCTGGTCTATGGATATGGCGGG
>DIRC01000058.1:7929-27476 GCA_002427465.1 Clostridiales bacterium UBA5446
ACATACCGGCGCTGCCCCTCGGCATATATCGTATCAAAAGCGAGACTGGTTTTCCCGCTGCCCGATAATCCCGTCAGAACGACCAGCTTGTCCCTGGGAATCTCCACGTCAATATTCTTGAGATTGTTTTCACGCGCGCCTTTAACGAAAATACTGTCTCTCATATACGGTGAGTGATGCTCCTTGACTTTAATCGTAATATTATACCCCAGATCACATCGGTTTTCAAGCACACTGATATGGCCCCGGCCTAACCCCGCGATAAAAGCCGGCGCGCCGCGGACGCGGCGCGCTTTTCTTCCGTTTTATTTCTTCCTGGTCAAGAAGCGGCGGGAATATACGGCGAAGAAAATTGGCACAGCAAAGGCCAACGCACCCACCGCATCAATGATCCCATGCTGCTTGACAAACACCGTTGACGCGCTTATAAGTACGGAAAAAACTAATATGACCCATCGCCAGCCTTTAAAGATCCGGCTGTCCCAGGCGCCCAGGACGGCGCCGATGCAACCGATGACGTGCATACTGGGAAAAACATTGGTGTTGGTATCCGCAGCCCAGATTTTTGACAGCAGCCAGGTGGAAATCCCCGTAATCTCCATATCCTCCGGACGCAGGTTCTGCCCGTTCGGAATGATTACGCAGAATAAAAGGCTCAGCGACAACGACGCCATTGTGAAATACATATAGCGCTTGAAGGCTTCCCCGTCAAAAATTATAAGAGGCACGCCAACTGCGGCAAACAGCGGGTACCACAACACATAAAAAATAATAAACTGCGGAATAAACGGGATTTTATCGTCCAGAGGCAGGTCCGTGACCCAATATCCCTCTGTAGGCGTCAGGCTTTCAATGGTGAAAAACGCCGCGATAAAAACCACAAAATAAAGTGCCAGCCATGCATGTCTGTGCGTTCTCATAAATTCAGTCAACTTGCGAATGATGTCATCCCCTCGGAGTGTTGATGTAGGTTTCTGGAAGCTAGCCGATGCCGACCGCCGCCCGATTGATGTTAATGCGGCCCTGTCCGCCCGTCAGGCGCGGGCCTGGCGCAGCCATGCTTTTTCCCCGCGCCGCGCTTCGCGCCCGCGCCGATGACCGCCTTAACATTATCCTCCAGCCGCGTAAGGGTATTCAGGACAGGCCGGGCCAGCAGCGCAAACACCGTCAGGATCATCATTCCGGAGAGATCCACAGAAGAAAGCGTAAACAGATCCTTGAGGAAGATGGCGCAAAACGTAAAGGAGACCGAAAGCCCGACGATCAGCACCTTCCTTAAAAGATTGTATGGCTGGCTGGTACGATGCACCATGAGCAACCCGACGACACCCAGAACCACCGTGCTTATGGTGGACATCATATCCTCGTGCACCTGGAAAACCACGCAGAACAAAACCACGCCCAAGATCAGCAGCAGATCCGTCAATCCTCCCGGCAGCGCCCTGTACAGCACATTCGGCAGGAATCTGCCTTTGACCAAAGCCGTGTTGGGCTCCATCGCAAGGACAAAGCCGGGTATTCCTATGGTAAGGGCATTCACAAGGCTCATCTGCGCCGCGGTCACAGGGTAAGGCAGCGTAAAGATCAGCGTGATGACGGCAAGCGAAAAGGAAAAAATGTTCTTGACCAAAAAAAGCGTTGCCGAACGCTCAATATTGTTGATCACACGGCGTCCCTCAGCCACGATAGAAGGCATTGCCGCAAAATTGGAATCCAGCAGCACGATATGCGACACCTGGCTGGCCGCGTCGCTTCCCGAGGCCATGGCAATGCTGCAATCGGCCTCCTTAAGCGCCAGCACGTCGTTCACACCGTCGCCTGTCATGGCGACGGTATGGCCGGCGCATTTCAACGCCTGTACAAGCCTGCGCTTCTGATCCGGCGTAACCCTGCCGAAAACGGAATACTTCGAAACCGCGTCGGCAATTTGTTCGTCCGTCTCAAGGGTTCGCGCGTCCACATAGTTTTCGGCTCCTTTGATGCCGGCTCTCACGGCGATCTCCGAGACCGCCATGGCGTTGTCCCCGGAAATGACCTTAATCGCCACACCCTGCCGTGCAAAATATTTGAATGTATCCGGCGCTTCGGAGCGTATCTCGTTGGAAAGCAGGATAAGCGCTATGGGCATGAGCGGCGCCTCAGGCTTATTGTCCTCCGGCGAGCCGTCGTACATAGCCAGCAGCAGAACCCGGAAGCCTTTGGCGGAAAAGCCGTTGACCTTCTCCTCGTATTTTTCATATTCCGAGCCGAGCAAAACATCGGGAGCGCCCAGAAGATAGGTCTCCTCCTCGTGAAACGACACGCCGCCGAATTTTCTGGAGGATGTGAACGGCACCGCTTTAATGGCTGTCTGACCCGCCTCTCCGCCGAAGTACTTTCGGAGCGCGGCCATGGTATCGTTATCCGCCTTCATGGCGGACACGTAATCCGTCATAATCGCCTGGATATCCGCTTCCACAAAGCGGTCTGGGCAAAGCGGCTCAACGCCGCCCACCGACATCCTGCTTTCGGTGATCGTACCGGTCTTATCGACGCACAGGACATCCACCCGGGCCAGGGTCTCAATACAAGCCATGTCGTGAACCAGCGTCTTCTTCCGCGCAAGTCTGGCAGCTCCGGCGACCAGCGCCATGCTGGTGAGAAGATACAGCCCTTCCGGGATCATGCCGATGAGGGACGCGACGGTGGCCACCACGCCGTCCTGAATATCCCGCCCGATCCACACTATTTCCTTGATCGCCATCAGCGTGCCCAGGGGGATGATGAGGACGCCTATCCATTTTACCAGCTTCGTCAGGCTTTGCATCATCTCCGACTGCTTGGGAGCCTTCAGCTTTTTCGCCTCGACCGTCAGTTTGTTTGCAAAGGAGTCTGCGCCCACGCGGATAAGCCTCGCCCGGCATTCGCCCGATACCACAAAGCTGCCTGACAGCAGCTCCGAGCCTTCGGTTTTTTTGATCTCGTCCGCCTCGCCGGTGATCAGCGACTCGTTGACGCTGCATTCACCTTCCAGCACGATTGCGTCGGCATTGATCTGGCTGCCCGCGGACAGGATCACCACGTCGTCGCGAACCAATTGCGATGTGAGCAGCTTCTGTTCCGCGCCGTCTCTGATGACCCTTCCCTTGGGAGCCGTGATCAGAATCAGCTTGTCCAGCGTCCGCTTCGCCCGCAGCTCCTGGGTGATGCCGATGGCCGTATTGGCAAAAATAATGCCCATAAACATTGCGTTCTGCCATGAACCCACAGCAAGAACGCAAATTGCGAAGATTAAAAAAAGCATATTAAAATAGGTGAAAACATTGCTCGCCACAATCTGCCCGACTGTTTTGCCCGGCGGTTCAACCGGCGCATTTGACCAGCCGGCCTCCATGCGCTCGGCGGCCTGGGCGGCGGTAAGCCCGCGGGAGGGTCCGGCGGCCAGAACCGGAACTTTTCGCCTCTCTAATTTTTCGTTATCCTGTTTTTTTCGTCCAAATTCCATATTAATATTTTAACACAATTCAGATATTTCAACAGTGAACATATTGTAAAATTTTGCGGGAGGGCAAGCGCCCTCCCATTGCATTTGCTGACATTAAAGAACGCGAACACGCACCACGGCCGGATGTTCGTTTATTTTGTCCGTGATTTCCGACCCAATCACCTCGTCAAGATCTATGATCGTGTACGCGTATTCTCCCCTGGACTTATTGATCATATGCTCCACGTTGATGTTGCGTTTCCCGATCAGGCCCAGGAAGGAATTGATCATATGCGGGACATTTTTATGCAGCACGCAAAGCCGGCAGACGCCAAGGCGCTCCAGCTCCGCGTTCGGGAAGTTCACGGAGTTTTTGATACTCCCGTCCTTAAGATAATTATAAATTTCCTTTGCAGCCATGATGGCGCATTTTTCTTCGCTCTCCGGCGTGCAGGCGCCGATGTGCGGCATGACCACCACATTGGGCTTTCCGATCAGCTTGGCGTTTGGAAAATCGGTCACATAGCAGGAAACCTTTCCGATATCAATGGCCGCGATCATCGCGTCGTCGTCAACGATCTCGGCTCTGGACTCGTTAATGATTCGGACGCCGGGCCTCATCCTGGCAAACGCCTCGGCGTTGAGCATATGATAGGTGTCGTCGGTATAGGGTACATTCAGGCTGATGTAATCACAGTTGGCAAAAATCATATCCAGCGAATCGGCGTTCTTCACCTCTCTGGACAGCATCCATGCGGAGGAAACGGATAGATAGGGATCGTAGCCATAGACCTCCATACCCAGATCCAAAGCGGCGTTGGCCACAAGCGCGCCCACAGCCCCAAGACCTATAACGCCCAGGGTTTTCCCGAATATCTCCGGCCCGATAAAAGCGGATTTGCTCTTTTCCACCAGATCCGGAATCTCGTCTCCCCTGTCCGCTATGGAGCGAACCCAGTCAATGCTCCCCAGCACGTCCCGGGAGGAGAGAATCAGCGAACAGATTTCAAGTTCCTTCACGGCCTCCGCGTTGGCCCCGGGGCTGTTGAACACGGCGATACCCTGCTCTATGCATCTTTCAAGGGGGATATTATTTACGCCGGACCCGGCCCGGCCTATGCAAAGCAGCTCCGGCCCGAATTCATATTGATGGAGATCCGCGGAGCGGATCAGCAGGGCTTCCGGATTTTCAACCGCCGGCCCCACCTCGCAGCCGCGCTTAATCAGTTCGCCGGTACCCAGCTCGGATATCGTATTCATTGTCTTTATTTTAAACATGGTGTGTTACCTCAAATTCTTTCATATATTCCGCCAGGGCCGCCGCGCCTTCAACCGGCATGGCGTTATACAGCGATGCTCGCATCCCGCCGGTCAGTCGATGCCCCTTCAGATTCAGAAGCCCCCTGTCCTTGGCATTCTGAATAAATTCGGCGTCAAGTGCCGCGTCACCCGTACGGAAGGTAATGTTCATATCAGACCGCGCGGCCTGATCCGCATGGGGTTTATACAGCCGGCTGTTGCCGAGCACGTCATAGATCAGCGCGGAGCGCACCTTTTTGCGCTCGGCCATCACGGTTACGCCCCCCTGGTCCTCCAGCCATTCCAGCACAAGCCCGAGAATGTATATACACCAACACGGCGGGGTGTTAAGCATGGAGTCCTTCTCAATCTGCTTTGCATAGCTCAGGATTTGCGGCGTATCGGGTCTTTCCCTGCCTGCGATTGCCTTGTCGATAATCACCACGGTCAGTCCGGCAGGCGCCATATTCTTCTGCGCTCCCGCATAGATCAGCCCGTATCTGGAAACCTCAACAGGGTGGGACAGCAGCTCGGATGACATGTCGCAGACAAGCGGGATCCCGGCCGTATCGGGGATATAGTCCCACGCAGTGCCGTAAACGGTATTGTTGGCGCAATAGTGGAAGTAGGCCGCGCCATCCGTAAGCTTCAGCTCTCCGGGGCGCGGGATGCCGCTGTGTCCCCCGGCCTTGGTTGAGGCGGCAATATGGACGCTGCCGTATTTTGCCCCTTCCTTAGCCGCGATTTCTGAAAAGTTGCCTGTCACCGCATAGTCGGCTATGCCGCCGTTCCCCATCAGGTTCATTGGCACGGCGGAAAACTGAGTGGTCGCCCCGCCCTGCAAAAAAAGCACTTCATGGGAATCGGGGACACTCAGCAGCTTTTTCAGCCTTTCCTTGGCTTCCGAAAAAATCTCGCCAAATGCCTTCCCCCTGTGGGACATTTCCATAACAGACATTCCGGAGCCATGCCAGTCTGACATCTCGTTCTTCGCTTTTTCAAGTACGGTAATCGGAAGAACAGCAGGACCGGCGGCAAAGTTGAACACCTTTTCCGACATATTGGACACTTCCCCTTTAAAATAATCCATTAATAAATTTTCGCTTCATTGAATTATATGCTATGAGACGCTCTGCGTCAAACAATATGGCCTACAAGCATTTCACCAGAAACACCAGTTATTTTTACGTTTTTGACAACACCCCGCAGGCGTTCTCCCACCGCGGACACAAGCGCATAATTATCCGCATGTCCCACGGACACGCCTTCGGCTTCCGTTTCGAAAAGAACCGGAAGCTCCGCTCCAATCTGACTATACAGATATGCGGTTTTCATTCTGTCCGCCGCCTGCTGGGCCTGGGCCGCGCGCCTTGATTTTACGGCATGTGTAAGTTGGCCCGCCATTTTATCCGCGGGGGTGCCGGGCCGCCGGGAATAGGGGAAAATATGCATGTCGGCAAAACCGCATTTGGTGATGAACGCCAGCGTTTCCCCGTGCTGCTCCTCTGTCTCACCGGGAAACCCGGTGATCAGATCGGCGGTTACGGCGCATCCCGGGAAATATTCCCGGATCAGCGTTACCGCTGAAAAAAAGCGCTCGGTGTCGTATTTTCGGTTCATCCGCCGGAGGGTCTCGTCGCATCCCGACTGGAGCGACAGGTGAAAATGCCGGCATACCCCGCCGGTTTTTTGAATCGCCCGGCAGAAATCCTCCGTCACGACGGTGGGCTCCAATGAACCCAGGCGAAGCCGAAGCCCGGGGGCCGCCCGGGAGATTGCGCAAACCACATCCGAAAGTCC
The DNA here is from genome assembly GCA_002427465.1 of Clostridiales bacterium UBA5446. Lineage (GTDB taxonomy): Bacteria > Bacillota > Clostridia > Oscillospirales > Oscillospiraceae > Scatomorpha. The sequence continues at coordinate 14,492 of DIRC01000058.1, forward strand.
CGGCCTACCCTCAAGATCCCTGCCGTAGGAGGCGATTTCTATACCTGTGACCACCAGCTCCCGGTATCCCTGGGCCGCCAGGGCCGCGGCCTTCTCCCCGGCTCTGGCCGGGGGCAGCGAGCGCACCCTTCCCCTGGCATACGGAATGATGCAGTATGTGCAGAAATTGGCGCAGCCGTCCTCTATCTTGAGATAGGCCCGGGCGTGGCCGGAAAATGCTCCGGCCGGAAGATCCTCAAACTCCCGGCGCTCAAAGGGCCTGTCCACGCTGACAATTCGCTCATGGCTGTCCAAGGCGTCCTCGATCGCCTCAACCAGCTTCACCCTGTCGCCGCTGCCGAATAAAACGTCGGCTTTAAGGCTCTCCGCCTTCTCGGCGTCGGTCTGGGCCCAGCAGCCGCAGACTACAGAAATTGCGCCCGGATTATCCTCCATAAGCCGCCTGACGGCCTGGCGCGATTTTCTGCCGCTCTCGGCGGTGACGGCGCAAGTGTTGATGATGACCACGTCCGCCTGCCCCTTTTGCCCTGGTTCGTGCCCTCGGGCCTGCAGAAGCGTTTCGATCGCCTGGGTTTCATATTGATTGACCTTGCACCCAAGGGTGGTTATAATATACTTCATAAAATACCTCATAAGGTGATGTAATGGAAATCTATCTTGATAACGCGGCGACCACAAAGGTCTGTGACGAGGCGGCCGACGCCGCCCTTGCTATGATGACGAAGGCATACGGCAACCCGTCTTCAACCCATGCAAAGGGGCGTGAAGCAAAAAAAGCGCTGGATCTTGCGCGGGCCCAGGTGGCCGATGCGCTGGGCTGCACGCCGGCCGAGCTGGTCTTCACATCCTGCGGCTCCGAAGCCGACAACTGGGCGATTATACGGGGCGCCGAATCCGCGCGGCGCCGGGGCGGCCATATCATCAGTTCCACCGTAGAGCACGACGCCGTGCGCAAAAGTCTGGATGCCCTTGAAAAGCAGGGCTTTGAAGTCACCAGGCTCAGCCCCGGGGCCGATGGAAGCCTGTCCGCCGGGAACGTCTTGGCCGTGCTGCGGCCGGATACGGTGCTGGTATCCCTGATGATGGTCAATAATGAGACAGGAGCGGTTACAGATATCGCAGACATATTCAGGAAAGTAAAAGACACCGGCTCACATACCCTTCTCCATACCGACGCGGTGCAGGGCTTTCTCAAAGTTCCATTCTCCGCAAAAACATTGGGCGCCGATATGATCAGCCTGTCGGGACATAAAATACATGCCCCGAAGGGCATCGGTGCACTGTACATCCGGGATGGCCTGAAAATCGCCCCTTATCTTATGGGCGGCGGCCAGGAGGAAGGACGCCGGGCCGGTACGGAGGCCATTCCGCTGATTGCGGCCTTCGGCGCCGCGGCGGCAGCGGGGAAAGCCCAGTTCCCTAAATCCGCGGCACACATGGCCTCTCTGCGGGGAAAAACCCTTTCCCGCCTGAAGGCCGAAATCCCCGGGCTGACGGCCGCGGCAGGCGGCGCGCCGCACATACTCTCCGTATCCCTGCCGGGGTACCGGAGCGAAGTCCTGATGAACTATCTCGAGGCCCGCGGAATTTTTGTCTCGAAAAGCTCCGCCTGCAAAAAAGGCGGGCGGAGCCATGTGCTCGAGGCCATGGGCCTTCCCCCGCGTGTGATTGACGGAACTATAAGGATCGGTTTTTCCCGATTTACAACGGAAGACGAAGTCAGGGAATTCTGCGGCGCGTTGCGGCAGGCCTCTGAAACACTGGCGCACACATAATCCTCGGGGCGGCCTTAGCCGCCCCGATTATTCTGCCCGGCCGGGCCGTCTTCCCCGCCGTCCTGATCTTTCCGCGCCCGGGGCGGCGGTTTATTATTCCTGCCCGGCTCCGCGTCCCCCGCCTGAGGCGGATCGTCAACCGCTTTCTTGCTCACCGGATCGAAATGGTTAAGATGGGTATATGCGGCGGTATCCGCCGGCAGGCCGTTTCTTTTCAGTTTTTTATCAACCAGCTTGGTAATGCCGGTATAGGTAACCACAAAAACAGGCACCCCCAGAAGCATTCCGGCAAAGCCGAAAAGCCCGCCGCCGAGAATGATCGAAAACATGACCCAAAATCCGTTCACACCGATGGACTCACCCAGGATTTTCGGCCCGAGGATATTGCCGTCGAACTGCTGAAGCACAAAAATGAACAGGACGAATTCAAGGCATTTGATCGGCGATTCTATCAGAATGATAAACGCCGCCGGAACCGCACCGATAAACGGTCCGAAAAACGGAATCACATTCGTCACGCCGATGATCACCGAAACAAGAACCGCATACGGCATGCCCATAAGCACGCAGCAGATGTAGCACAGCATCCCGATGATGGCGCTGTCTACAACTTTTCCGGAGATAAACCCCATAAATATTTTGTCGGTAAAGCGGATACCGTCCAGAATTTTATTGGCAAACGGCACTGAAAATATGCTGTAAATCAGTTTTTTAGCGCCTGTGCCCACAGCTTCCTTGTTAAACAGGATATAAATAGAAACAATCACGCCTACTACGACATAATATACGCCGCGTATGAAATAATAAACACCGTTGGTGATGTTGGTCACAAGGTTTGTCATCTGCGGCAGAAGGCTGGTTTTCATCCATCCGATCAGAGACTCCGACATGTCGGCAATGACGGTCACGAAGGTTTCCTCCAGCTGGGGATAATCCGCCAGAACCTTACTGACCCATTCGACGGTTTTATCATAATACGTGGTGCTGTTAAGCAGGAGATTCTCGATGCTGGAGTAGATCTGGGGCAGCACCATCCTCAGAAGCAGGAAAATGATCAGGATCATCAGGGCTTCGGATACAATAATCGCAGACCCTCTGGCGCTCACAAACCTCCAGCGCTCATTTTTGGGGAACAGCCGCGCCCCCATCCGGGCGAAAATCCTCTTTTCAAAAAAGCGCATCATAGGCCGGAGAAGATATGAGATGGCAAAGCCCCAGATAAAAGGACTGAGTATTCTGAATACCTTTGTCACGCCCGCATAGAAAATGGGCCAGCGTGCAATTGTGGCATACAGCACAATGCAGCCGGCGATCACGGCAAAAGCCGTAACGCCCCAATATATATACTGCTTTTTTCCCTCAAATTTTTTCACTAAGCGCCTCCGCCGGCTTCTTCAGTCTATTCTACCTTGACCATTTCGCGCCGTCAACATCAAAAAGCGACAAGTTATTCGCAAGCTTTGGATTATGTCAACCATTTTTGCATATTATAAGACTTTTTTCGACATTAATAGCTGTTGAAAACCCTGTTGAGAGTGTGCAAAACCTTGAAATCAGGTGACTTTTTCCAGATCAGCCAAAACATCAAAATTCATCCTCTTCGTGAATATCTCATAATGTTTGTATACCTGCCGGGTGGAATACGCAGACAGGTCTTCCGCATAGGCTTTTACAAAAAACGTGATGGAGTGATTCCCATGAAAAAGTCCGCGCGCTTTGCCCTTGCCCTCCTGCTTGTGTTGGCTCTGTCTTTGCCGGTCATGGCGATCGAGCCGGTTTCAGAGGACGCCATAAGCATATCCTCCCCCTGCGCAATTCTGGTGGAAAAAACCACCGGCACCGTGATTTATGAAAAAAATGCAAAAGAGCGCGGTTCGCCCGCCTCAGTAACCAAGGTCATGACGATGCTGCTCATTGCCGAAGCCGTTGACAGCGGACTCATAACGCTGGATACGATGGTTACCGCCAGCTCCAGAGCCGCCTCCATGGGCGGCAGCCAGATCTGGCTGGAGGAGGGCGAGCAGATGACGGTTTCCGATATGCTCAAATGCATCGCCGTGGTTTCGGCCAACGACTGCGCCGTGGCCATGGCCGAGCATATCAGCGGCTCTGAAAACGCTTTTGCCCAAAAAATGAACGCGCGCGCCCTGGAACTGGGCTGTGAGGACACCAATTTTAAAAATTGCACCGGCCTTTTCGAGGATCCAGAACACTATACCTGTGCCTATGACATTGCGATTATGTCCCGCGAGCTGCTGCTCCACGATTGGATAAAGGACTACACCACCATATGGATGGACACCGTGCGCAACGGAGAGTTTGGCCTGTCGAACACAAATAAGCTGGTATACTACTATGACGGCTGTACAGGCCTGAAAACCGGCTTTACCACCACCGCCATGTACTGCCTTTCCGCCAGCGCGAAACGGGACGGGGTAGAATACATCGCCGTTATCATGCATGGCAAGAGCATAGAAAGCCGCAACGACGATGCGAAAGCTCTGCTGAGCTATGGGTTCGCAAACTATACCCTCTGCCCGCTTCAGGCCGGAGGGGTTCTCCCTCCGGTGAGGGTGGAGCTGGGAAAAAGCGACAGCGTCCAGCCCCTGTATGCCGGCTCGGACGCCATACTGCTGGAAAAGTCCGTCGCCAAGGATATCCATTATTCACTGGATCTGGCGGAAAGCATAACCGCCCCCGTGAAAGCCGGAGACCGGCTGGGTACCCTGACCGTATATTCAGGCTCCGACATAACTGCCCAAGTGGCCTTGACGGCAGATAACGACGTTCCCCGCCTTTCAGTCTGCGGCATTTTCCTGCGTATGCTGAACATGGCCACATCTTCGGAATAAACATCCCCACTCTATTATCATTATCCTCTTTTAATCGGTTCATTATCCCCACCCTGAGGCAAAATATGCCAAATATCCCTTGTATTTTTCAGTGGCTGTAGTATAATGACTTTACTCTAACCGTAAGGAATGGGATAACATGATTAAGGTAGATTTATCCGGAGCAGCGCCGTTTTTTGATGCCGGAGGCCCCGACTACGCCGGAGCCGCGGCCGCCCACAGACACCTGGAGGAATTGGCCGCATCCGGCACGGATTTTACCGGCTGGCTGGAGCTGCCGAAGAGAATGGCGGGAGCCGAACTGAAAACCATCCTGTCCGCCGCTCAGAAAATCCGATCCCGTTCCGGCGCACTTGTGGTTGTTGGCATCGGCGGCTCCTATCTCGGGGCCAGGGGCGCCATTGAACTGCTTCGCCCCGTCCCCGCTCCCGGAGACCCGAAAATCTTCTTCCTTGGCAACGGGCTTTCTCCGGACTATGTATCCGACGTGATCGAAAGGCTAGGCGGCACTGATTTCGATGTGAACGTCATCTCAAAGTCCGGCACCACCCTTGAGCCCGCCCTGGGTTTTCGAATTGCCCGAACCCTGCTGGAGAAAAAATACGGCTCCTCGGCGAAAAAACATATTTTTGCCACTACGGATGCTTCCTCGGGTACCCTGCGCGCAATGGCCCTTGCCGAAGGCTGGGAGTGCTTCACGATCCCCGGGAACGTGGGGGGACGTTACAGCATTTTGTCAGCCGTTGGACTTTTGCCCATGGCCGTGGCGGGACTTGACATTGCCCGGATTATTTCGGCCGCGGCCGAAACCTTCGACCGGCTGAGCCTTCATAGCCCGGATAATCCGGCATGGCAATATGCCGCCGCCCGGCAGCATCTTTACCAATCCGGCCGCACCCTGGAACTTTTGGCCTGCTACGAACCTTCATTCCGCTTTATGGCCGAGTGGTGGAAGCAGCTTTTCGGAGAAAGCGAGGGTAAAAATGGCATCGGCCTTTTCCCAGCCTCCCTGGAATACACCGCCGACCTCCATTCAATGGGGCAGTACGTCCAGGACGGCCCGCGCAAGATGCTTGAGACGGTGGTATGCTTCGAGAGCTTCCGCCGGAAATTCCCCATCCCCTTCGGCATGGGCAACCCGGACGGGCTGAATTACCTTGCCGGCAGGGATCTGGGCGACGTATGCCGAGTGGCGGCCGAGGCCGTCAAGGCCGCCCACATCAGCGGGGGCGTGCCAAACATCGGCATCTCCGTGCCCATGAGGGACGAGGCCGGCCTTGCGCAGCTGATCTGCTTTTTCGAGTTTTCCTGCGCACTTTCCGGCTATATGTCGGGCGTGAACCCCTTCGACCAGCCCGGAGTTGAAGCTTATAAGAAAACAATGTTCAAAATGCTGGGAAAACCAGGGGTCTGATATGAACAGTATTTTAATTTTTTATTCATCTGTTGAAGTACCCTTTAAAAGATGGTAATCTGAAGCTGGGAAGCAGACTTCCCCATCAAACTAAGGAGTGTGGTCTACTATGGTCAAGGTAATAATGGGCCTGAAAGGTTCCGGCAAAACCAAAAGGCTCGTGGAACTCATCAGAGTGGCAATCAGCGAAGAGCACGGCGACGTTGTATGCATTGAAAAAGACAAAAACCTCACTTATGATATTCCATACCAGGCCCGGCTTATCCATGCAAGCGACTATGAAATTGGCACTTTCGAATTTATGAAGGGCTTTATAAGCGGCCTGTGCGCGGGAAACTACGATATTTGCCATATATTTATTGATAACTTCCATAAAATGTTCAACGCAGGCACAGAAAACCAGGTAGTTGAATTCCTTGGCTGGCTCTCGGCTTTTGCAAAAAAGGAGAGTATCCGATTTACGATAACAATGACCGCCGACCCGCAGAGCGCGGGTGAGGAGATCCGAAAATATATAATCCAGTAGTTGCGCGGCAAAAATAAATCGGCGTATGCAGCCTGCATACACCGATTTATTTTAGCTCCGGACCTCTTTCCGGAACCTTAAAGCTCCCTGTACATGGCAGGCGCGTCGGATTTTGTGACGCGCTCGTCCGCCGAAAGCACCTCTACTTTGAGACGGCGCTGGCCAAAAGCGATTTCCAGCACGTCTCCGGGCTTCACGTCGCAGGAAGCCTTCACCGTTTTCCCGTTCACGGATACCCTGCCGCCGTCACAGGCCTCGTTTGCCACCGACCGCCGTTTTATCAGGCGCGAAACCTTTAAATACTTGTCGATTCTCACGGCACACCCCCTTAATCATTCAGCGCCGGCCCATATTCGGAAGCATGCAGCCACGTTGAAAGCTGAACCATCACGGGGTCCAGGCTGTCCAGGCTGTAAGGCGTTTCCATGCTCCGGAAAACGGTACAGGATTCATTATCCTCGGGCAGCATGACAATCACCTTAGTCCCCTGTCCCTGCCTGCTTTCAATCACAATGGAGCCGCAGTGCCTTTCGGCTATGCATCTGGCGACGCTGAGCCCTATCCCCGCGCCGGAGGCTGTTTCAACCAGAGTTTTGTTTTCTCTCCATCGGCAAAACACCGTCGAAAGAATTTCGGGCGGTATGCCGGGACCATTATCCTGAATCATCAGAATAAGTCGGTTGCCGGATTTACTGAGGGTCACCTTGACCCGGCCGCCCTTTTCAAGTGAGATCAGGCTGTTCGAAAGCAAATTTAAAAACATCTGCTCAAAAAGTTCCCTGTCCACAACAGCAAAGCAGGACTTTAGCCCGCATTCGAAAGTGACCGATATCCCACGCTTTTCCCCAAAAAACGCCGCGGCCTCCACAAGACCGGCACAAAACGCCTTCAGCTCAATTGTAACCGGCAGCCATGGGATTTCCCCCTTGTTTACCGCGTTGACCACCGAAAGATTTAGAAGAAGGCGGCGAAGTTGGTTATGACTGTGCTCAAGCACGGAGGTACAGGTCATCAGTTTTTCATCGCCGTATTCTTCCGTAAAAGCGGAAAGCCGTTCCACGGCCAGCTTAATATTGGTAATCAGCGTACGCATCGGCGCGATAAGGTATGCGTCCGCATCGTTCGACAGCGGCTCGGGTTCAAAGTGCAGCATATAGACCCGGATATCGTTCAGTACCGATACCGAAACAGCGGCGTTTTGATCAAAAATCACCCCGGAGGAAACAAATGTCTCAGCAGTTACATTCAAGATATGCTCCGGAAGAATCAGCAGCGCCGGTTTACCCGTGCTGTCGCTTCCCGCCTTCTCAATCGCGGCGGGATTCATGAATACAATAATAGCCTTCCGAACGCCTATTACAGCATCTCTCGAGAGGGAGAACAATGCCGCCAGGCCAGGGACCGGATCATCCATGCCTACCTCCTGGTTTATTTATAAGTGATGATAGCAAATTTAATTGAAAAATACAATAGTTTGTCGAAAACTGAAGGACAACATTGCCTGCAGATACATCAATATGATATGCTGTTGCCGGCAATACAGTTACGCCAAAATCCGGCAGCGCAGGCGGTTCATACCGAACGTTTATAACATTTGAAATATGGTATTGCTATTTGGCCCTATTGGGCGTAAAATAATCGCGGCACGACGGCGAATTAAATTAAACAATGTGATTTAACGAATTCTATGGAGGGACTCGCATGGGTATTAAAATAGGAATCAATGGCTTCGGCCGCATAGGACGCCTGGTCTTCCGATCCGCCATCACCCGCGGCGATGTGGAAATCGTCGGCGTCAACGCCCCTGATAAAACTCCGGATCAGCTGGCGTATGTCACCAAGTACGACACCGTACACGGCCGCTTCCCCGGCGCGGTCGAATACGAGTCCGGAGACCATCCGGCGCTCATAGTCGACGGAAAACGCGTTCCGCTTCTGAATTCCCGCATCCCGGCGGAGCTGCCTTGGCGGGAGCTGGGCGCGGAATACGTGCTGGAATGCACCGGAAAATTTCTGACCACGGAAAGCGTCCAGGATCATCTCCAGGCCGGCGCACAGGTGGTCATACTTTCCGGGCCTTCAAAAGACAACACCCCCATGTTCGTGTGCGGCGTCAATCTGGACAAATACACGCCGGATATGCAGGTAGTTTCCAACGCCTCCTGCACCACCAACTGCCTGGCCCCCCTGGCAAAGGTGATCCACGATAATTTCGGCATCGCCGAGGGACTGATGACCACCATACACGCGGCAACCGCATCTCAGAACGTGGTGGATAATTACAACAAGAAAAACTGGCGTCTCGGCCGCTCCTGCTTCGATAACATCATTCCCACCACCACCGGCGCGGCAAAAGCCGTGGGCAAGGTCATTCCCGAGCTGAATGGGAAGCTTACCGGCATGGCCCTTCGCATCCCCACGGCGGACGTTTCAATCGTTGACCTGACTTGCCGACTGGAGAAACCGGCTTCCTACAAAGAAATCTGTGCCGCGGTCAAAAAGGCCGCCGAAGGTGAGATGGCGGGCGTCCTCAGCTATACGGAGGACAAGGTCGTTTCCTCAGATTTCCGCACCGCTTCTCACACCTCCAACTTTGACGCAGACGCCGGACTGGCGCTGAACGATAATTTCGTCAAGCTGATCAGCTGGTATGATAACGAATGGGCCTTTTCCTGCAAAATGGTAGACCTGGCAATCCATATCGATTCGGTCCGCCATCCCAAAAAGCAGGCTTAATTATCATTACGTAATTTCAAGGGAATGGTAAGCATTCCCTTGATTTTTTCATTTTTATAGTGTAAAGTGATCAAACGGTTTAGCAATATAAAGGGGGGATACCCGTTGTCCGAACCCAAAAAGCAGAATTATCTCCACGGCGCGACGATTCTCGCCGCCGGGATCATTATCATGAAAATCCTGGGCGCGCTCTATAAAATCCCTATCGGCAATATTATCGGCGATGAGGGTTATGCGCATTTTCTTATTGCGTATAATATGTACAGCGTGTTTCTCACCTTAGCTACCGCCGGACTTCCCGTCGCCCTTTCCCGGATGATATGCGAGGCACATACCCGCGGCCGGATCATTCAAGCGCGCCGCACGTTCAGCGTCGCCTGGTGGACGTTTCTGGTTCTGGGCGTTTTCTGCTCCATCGTCATGTACCTGTTTCCCACCGAGCTGGCTGCTATGCTCAACGATGTGGAAGCGGCGCAAAGCATCTGGGCCCTCTCACCCGCCGTACTGCTCGTCTGCCTGACCAGCGCATACCGCGGCTATTGCCAGGGCAGGGAAAACATGATCCCCACGACGGTGGGCCAGGTGCTGGAGGTTCTGGTAAAGGTCGTCATCGGCCTGGCTCTGGCCTGGTATCTTGTCCGGCTGGGCAAGAGCACCCCCGTGGCCTCCGCGGGCGCCATTTTCGGCGTGACCGCAGGCGGCCTGGCAGCCTTCGTATATATGTTCATTTATAAGAAACGTAACTATCCCGCGGCGGCCGTGTCCGCGCCGGACGTGCCGGACAGCCGCGGAAAAATCCTTGGGGATCTGCTCCGCATCGGCATTCCCATAACCCTGGGTTCCTCGGTCCTGACTCTGATCAACCTTCTGGACAGCGGACTGAGCATGGGCAGGCTGCAGAGCGCGGCAGGCGTCTCCTATGAGACGGCCAAGGTCCTGTATGGCGTATACGGCAAGGCGCAAACCCTTTATAATCTTCCCCCAACCTTTATTACCCAGCTGGCCATCAGCCTCGTCCCGGCTATTTCGGCCCGCATGGTGATGCGGGACCGCCTCGGGGCCGCCAGAATCGCCGAAAATTCCATGCGCATTTCCGCAATTATCGCCCTGCCCATGGGTGTCGGCCTTTCCGTGCTGGCGTATCCCATCATGAACGTCCTGTACCCCAACAGCAACGCGGCCGGGCCGAGCCTGCTCTTCATACTCGGAATCGCGTCCTTCTTTGTCAGCATGGCGATATTGATGAACGCAATTCTCCAGGCCCACGGCAACGAGATCTACCCCGTATATTCCATGGCGGCCGGCGGCCTCGTAAAAATCGTAATAAACTGGTTTCTCGTAGCCAGGCCGGAGCTGAACATTGTCGGCGCGCCCATCGGCACAATCGGCTGCTATATCGTGATGTGCGTCATGGACTATGCCTTTTTATGCAAGTGCCTTGAGAGAAGTCCTTCTCTGGGCAAGATTCTGCTCAAGCCCGCCCTCAGCAGCGCCGCAATGGGCGTGACGGCATGGGCGGTTTATGCCGGTATGTCGTCTCTCCTGGGCGGCCCGGAAATGGGCAGGCTGCAGATGGCCGCGGCAATGGCCGTTTCCATATTTGCCGCTGTGATCGTTTATGCTTTTGCTGTGATTCTGACCCGGGCGATTACCGCGGAGGACATGAAGCTTATCCCAAAAGGCGACAAATTGGCAAAACTGCTGAAAATTGGGTAACATAACAATAAACCTTGAATTATCAAGGGCTTTTTGAAAAAACTACTTGCAGAAAGAATGAGAGTATGGTAGATTTTGTGTGCAAAGAAAACTATGTTCTTGAGGACTATATTTCCCTGATCGCGTATCTTCGCTCCGAGAAGGGCTGCCCTTGGGACAGGGTGCAGACTCATGAAAGCTTAAAGCGCAATCTGATGGAGGAGGCCTATGAGGTCTGCGAGGCTATTGACGAGGGAGATCCGCTTCACCTGCGGGAGGAACTGGGCGACCTGCTGCTTCAAATCATCTTCCATGCCAGCATTGAACAGGACACCGGCGGCTTTACTATGGACGACATCGCGGATGCGTCCTGCAAAAAGCTGATCTTCCGCCATCCTCACGTATTTGGCGACGCCCCCGCCGGCACCCCGGATCAGGTACTGGATATCTGGGAACAGATCAAGCGCAAGGAGCGGGCGCAGAAAACCTCCGCCTCGGCCATGGACAGTGTGCCCCGGGGTCTTCCCGCCCTTTGGCGCTCCGAAAAAATTCAGGCAAAGGCCGCCAAGGTCGGCTTTGACTGGCCCGACGTCTCCGGCGCTATGGACAAGCTCCGGGAAGAGGCTGACGAACTTCAGCAGGGAATCGACGCCGGAGACCTCCCGAATATCCAGGAGGAACTGGGGGATATCCTTTTCGCTGTGGTCAATGTTGTGCGCTTTTTTGGTCTTGACCCGGAAAAAACCCTGCATAAGTCCTGCGAAAAATTTATTCGCCGCTTCCGTTATCTTGAGGAAGGCGCCGCGAGGCTCGGAAAAGAGCTTTCGGCCATGAGCCTTGGCGAGATGGAAGAGATTTACCAGCAGGGCAGGCACGAGCTGGAAGGTAAGGAGCCCGTGCCCTTCAAACCGTAAGAAATTTGCCTTTCCGCTCAATACCGGCAATTTTCTATATCAGACTTTTACTCTACAGAAATTTCAGGAGGAATATGAATGAACAAAGCAGAACTTATCGCGGCTGTGGCCGAGAAGGCCGGCTTTTCCAAGAAAGACACCGAGAAAGTCATAAACGCCACCTTCAACGCCATCACCGATGAACTTGTTGCCGGCGAAAAGATCTCGCTTGTCGGTTTCGGCAGCTTTGACGTGAAGTACCGCGGCGAGCGCATTGGCCGTAACCCCAAGACCAAGGAAGAAATCAAGATCCCCGCTTCCCGCGTCCCCCAGTTCAAGGCCGGCAAAGCCCTCAAGGAGATTGTCGCGAAGTAAGCTACCTCCTCTCCATGAACGAACAGGAATTTAACGCCGATTAAGAGGCATGGCTTTCGCCGTGCCCTTTTTTATTCCGCGGCGGCAGGGTCATCCGCCCAGAAAGAGCCTTTTCCCGTTTTCCAGGGTGATGGCGGCAATCTCCTCCGGGGTAACCCCCTTCACCTGGGCGATTTTTGCCGCCGTAAAGAGCAGTGTAGACGAATCGTTCCGCTCGCCGCGATGGGGTGCAGGCGTCAGATACGGGCTGTCCGTCTCGATGAGTATCCGGTCCAGCGGGCAGACCTCCAGGGATTCGATGGCCCTTCTGGCGTTGCCGTAGGTCACCGGCCCGTCAAAGCCCAGATACCAGCCACGGCGCACAAGCTCGGCCGCCATCTCGGCGCTGCCCGAATAGCAGTGTAACACGCCCCTTATTCCCGGAAACTGCGCTATGATCTCCAGGCAGTCCCCGTGGGCCTCCCGGTCATGGATAATCACGGGAAGATCAAGCCCTTCCGCCAGAGCCATCTGCGCGGCAAACATGTCGCGCATAACCGCCTTTTTGGTCTTGTCCCAGTAATAATCCAGCCCGATCTCGCCGATCGCGACCACCTTCGGCAGCGCAGCAAGTGTCCGCACGGTATTGATGCTCTCCGCCGTCCAGCTGCTCCATTCCCCCGGATGCCAGCCGACCGCCGCGTACAGGAAAGGGTACCGCTCCGCAAGCTCCGCCGCCG
>DIRC01000058.1:27623-32909 GCA_002427465.1 Clostridiales bacterium UBA5446
CAGGAAAGGGTACAGCTCCGCAAGCTCCGCCGCCGTCCGGGACGAGGCCTCGTCACATCCGGGATTAATCACATACGCGATGCCTTTGGCCGGCAGTGATTCCAGCAGCTCATGCCGGTCGGAATCGAAAGCGTCGCTGTCGTAATGTGCATGGGTATCGAAAAACATGTCGTTTACCTCCGTGCCAATTAAACCATATCGGCTTGTTGCGCGCAACAGATAATCATGATAAAATGTACTATTATGAAAAACTGGCAGACGTGGCTCACGGACAAGTACATCTGGCTCATGCTTCTCATCTTTCCGCTCTGGACGGGCTTTAGAGGCTATGAGGCGCTGACGGTTTCAAAATTTGCGTTTTTTGCCGCCGCCACCGGGCTTTGGCTTGCCGCTCTCGCCGTCTCCGCCGTTATCGCAAGGCCCACTTTGCCCGTAAGCCGCCCGTGCCACCCGGCGGCCGCCGCTTTCATGCTGGCCGCCTGCCTGTCCGCGCTTTTTTCCCCTTACGGAACCCGCGTCTTGCTAGGCGCCTCCCGCTATGACGGGCTGCTGACGCTTTTGCTCTACGGCGGGATCATGATTGGCGTCTCGGCCTTCGGCAGGCCGCGCAGGGCATATGTATACGCCCTGGCCGTCTCGGCCACAATCTGCTGCATGATCGCGTTCTTGCAACTTTTGGGCGGCAATCCCCTGGGCCTGTTTCCCGGTGATTACACCTATTACGACTCCGGATATAAATACAGCGGCGCTTTCCTCGGCACCATGGGCAACACCAATGTGCTGGCCGCCTTTTTTTGTCTTTGCATCCCCCTGTTCACCGGGCTCGGCGTCCTCTCCCGGGACAGGCGTGACAGGCTGCTGCTGATTCCCGCCGCCCTGTGCCTTTTGATTCTCATCTTCTCGGGCGTATCCTCCGGGATTCTTGCGGTGGGCCTATGTGCCCTGCTCCTGCCGCCCTATCTCGTATTTTTGCGCTCCGGCCGGGGAAGGCCGGCGCACATCTGCTGCGCCGCCTGTGCATCCGCGGCCGCAGGCGCCCTGGCTGCGATATTCTTCTGGCCGGGCACTGAGGGCACCATGTATGAGCTATCTCAGTTCCTGCACGGGCATATAGACGATTCGTTCGGCTCCAGCAGAATCCTGATCTGGCGCGAAACCCTGGGCGTCATTGCCGAGCGCCCGCTGCTGGGCGGCGGCCCGGATACCCTTACCCTGCGCACTGATCTGGACTTTTCCCGATATGTGACAGAAACCGGCCTGACCCTCAAAACCCATGTGGATAACGCCCACAACGAGTATTTGAATTATCTCGTCAACATCGGCGCCGCCGGTTTTGCCGCCTATCTGTCCGTAATCGCCGTCTCTCTTTCTTCATGGCTGCGGAAACGGCGGGGCACGCTGATCCCGGCATTGGGCTGCGGACTGGTTTGCTACTGGATACAGAGCTTTTTTGGTCTGGGCCTTTGCCTGGTCGTCCCCCTGGTGTGGATATTTATGGGGCTTGTGAACACCCCTTCGGAGGAATAACATCTTGGACAGCACAAAAAAGCGCCGCACGGCGGCTCCGGACATTTTGAAGCTCATCGCCTGCTTCGGCGTTATTATCATACACGTTTCCGGTCATGGCGTCACAGATTATCCCCTGGGCTCCGCCGGCTGGCTTTCATGCACCTTCTGGGATTCCGCCGCGCGTTTCGCCGTGCCCGTGTTCTTCATGTGCACAGGTTCCCTCATGCTGGACCCCGCGCGAAGCCTGACCCCAAGGCTGATCTATCGGAAGTATTTCATGCGGGTACTGTGGATACTCCTGTTTTGGGCCTGGGCTTATTATATCTTCACCGTTCTTGGCCAGTATGTCCTGACAGGCTGGTATGAGCCAAACGGTTTCCTGAATTCCATCCTTCAGGTTCTGCGCTTCAACCACCACCTGCACCTTTACTATCTGCAAATGCTCCTTCTGCTGTACATCTTTCTGCCGGTTATGCGGGTATTTGTCCGGGCTGCCGGCGAGAAAGAGCAGCGCTATGGTGTTACGATCTGGCTGATATTCGGTATAGCCCTGCCTCTGCTGCGGAAGTATTATCCGTTCAAATGGTTCGGCGGCATGATCGGCTTTACTGAAATCAACATGGCCTATTCCGCCCTGGGATACGCGCTTCTGGGCTGGGTCATGGGTTCCCGCCCCCCGGAGCGCAGGCGTCTGCCCTTTTATTCTTCCCTCTTTCTTCTGGGCTTTGCCCTTACCTTTGGCGGCACGGTCGCCGCATCCCTCCTGTCCGGCACGGCCGTTCTGGACTTCATGGAGGGGATGTCTCCCGGCCCCGCTCTGATGGCCGCCGGAATCTTCGGCGGAGTGCATATTCTGGCCGACGGCAAGGAGAGCACCCCGCGCTCCGCCAGGTTAACAAAGGCCACCTTCTGCGTCTATCTCATCCATCATTTCTTCATCATGGTCTTCCGACACGTGGGCATTGACGTTTTTCTCTTTGCCCCCATTGTGGAAATCCCGCTTGAGACGGCGGTGGTGTTCGCTTTGAGCATGGCGGGCTGGCTGGTGCTTTCACGCATCCCCTTTGTCAAGGATCATTTGATATAACGGAGGATTTCCCATATGGACTCATTCGCTGAAAAAAAATTAACTGATTTTATGCAGCAGCTGGCCTCGTCGGCCCCCTTTCCCGGGGGCGGAGGCGCCGCCGCCCTGTCCGGGGCCATGGGAGCGGCATTGGGCTGCATGGTCTGCAGGCTGACATTGGATAAGCCCAGCTACGAAGACGCGAAGCCATGGATTCTCGGCGCCCTTGAAAAATTCGAGGAGCATCGGGCCGAAATGCTCGCCCTCATCGACGGCGACGCCGCGGGCTTCGAATCCCTGTCGAAGGCCTGGGCCATGGCCAGAGACGATCCCGCCAGAGCCGCGAAGGTGGAGGGCGCCCTTTGCGCCGCCTGCGGCGCGCCCATCGGCGTAATTGACGCTGCGCTTCAGACCCTCGGCCTGCTGGCGGAATTGGCCGGCTTGGGGATAAAATCCGCGATTTCCGACGTGGGCGTCGCGGCGGAGCTGTGCAAGGCCGCTATTTTCGCGTCTAAGCAAACCCTGTTCATCAATGCCGCCCTAATGAAGGATAAGGCCTGCGCGGCAGAACTCAGGGAAAAGTATTATGCCGCCGAAGCCCGTTGCATGGCCGCGGCTGAAAAAGCCGTCTCGACGGCAGCGGACAGAATCGGCTGAGCTGCACAGCGCGAAAATAACCGTCCCGCCGGGTGGCGGGACGGTTATTTTTCAGTGATCGGCTTTGCCTTTTCCTTTGTCTGCTTGGCTTTGCCCTGAAGCTCAGGAACGGGCGGCGCATCGTTTTTGGGAAAGTGTGTTTTGCGGTTGCTTTCCGTTCCGTGGGGCGCTTTGGGGCTGGGCCGACGCATACCTGCTTTAGCCATGGGTTTCTCCTAAACGTCGTTATTGGGAATTGATTTCTTTTTAGCGTTTGAATTTTGATTCTGGTTTTCCCGGGTAATCGGGGTCTGTCCGTTGGCTTTCCGCAATCTGGCCTTCTTATTATCGGGCTGACTGTCCTTGGGCATTGGATCACCTCAGTGACAGTATGCCCGGAAAAACCGCCATTAATCTCCGGCAGCGCCTATGTCCTTTTCCGAAAATCAGGCTTATACTCACATGCACTTCGGCGGCTCTGCCGCCATAACCGCCAAAGTATCGCCCAACTGCGAAAACAGCAGCGCCATAAACCCGATCTCCTCCGCCGATTTATCCTGCGCGATTGCAATCGCAATGGCCGTTACCGCCGCCGCCCATTCACACGATGTCACTCAAACCACCTCTGGTTTTATTATACGCATGCCGCGGGATGGCGACCAGTCTTAAACCCGGCCGAAAAGAATACGCGCCGCCCAAAGGCGGCGCGTATTTTCAGCCTATCAGCCTTTTACTCTGACAATACAGGTGGCGCTCACACCGAAGCTCTCGGCGGTTATCGTCGCCGTTCCCGCGCCGACACCGGTAACAAGGCCGGTATCGTCAACGGTGGCAACGGTCTCATCGGAAATCGACCAGGTGACCTCCGCGGTCACATCCCACGGATATACCGAAGCCATAAGCTGCGTCGACGCGCCGACGTTCATCGAAAAATCGGTCTTTTCCTCGCCGTAATATGTGATTTCCACGTCTGTCACCGTCGGCGTCGGAGCTGGCGTCGCTGTCGGGCTGGGCGTGGGAATCGGCGTGCTGGAGACCGGCGGCAGCGTGGGCGGCGGCGTTTGGCCGACACCGCTGTTCAGGCTGGTGCTGACCAGAACGATCACAGCCAAAATAACGGCCCCAAGCAGGATTGCGCCGAATATCATCTGCCATTTCGTCCCAGTGCCGGCTCGTCTCGCGGCATCGGTGCCGGGATTCATGGCCGGCGTTGGGGACGGCACCCTGTCGCTGGATTTAACGCGCCGGGTACCGCAATATGGGCAGCGGCTGTGAAGGCCGGAATACTGACGCCCGCAGCGGCGGCAGGTTAGACGGGGAATAAAACCCATGTGAGTTCCTCCGTTTCTTGGAAAAGTAAAACTATGCGCAGCAGCATATTCCTTACTAACATAATAGTACTCTTTCCGGCGATATTCGTCAAGCACCACTTGGTAAATACTGCCTCACAAAAACACGCGGCGAACTCAGTCGGCTCTTACTCCTAAAAACTCGATCATTTTTTGTTCGCCGGTCAGGGCGTCCACAAATACCACAACATCCTCGTCCTCGCTGCTCTTGCAGGTGATCTCATAGCAGAAATACTCCTTCGTCCCGGCCATGTGGGTCAAAACCAGCCGCGAATCAACAGGTTCCAAAGAATCTGGAAGGGCATTTGCAGCATCCTCAGGGGAAACCGCCGGCGTCAGATCCCTCTCCTTATGGTTTTTCAGATATTTATCCGCCATCATCGAACAGACCTTGCCGTCATCCAGCGCCACTGATACCATGATGATATCGTCCAGGCAGAGGACGCCGTTCTGGCTATAGATAAAACTCAGCTCGCAGATGCCGCCTTCAATCTGGCGCGACAGCTCCTTCATGTTATCATAGCCGCGTTCGGCCAAAAACTCCGCCGCCGTGGCCGCGGCCTCATCCTCAGTGACATTACCGCTTTCCGGCCTGTGCGAGTTTGACCATTTCGCAACATCCCCCGACTTTTTTGTTACGGCAATCTGCTCCTCCTCACCCTGCTCCGTGGACAGGCTGAAATACAGGCATGGAAGCCCGTTGTCGGATTTGCCGGCAAGAGTCAG
>DIRC01000015.1:0-1791 GCA_002427465.1 Clostridiales bacterium UBA5446
GCCAAGTCCGTCGGCTCCTATGTCGCCGCCATGAACGGCGTGGACGCCATCATATTCACCGCCGGCATCGGCGAAAACAGCGGCCCCACCCGCGCCGCCATTTCCGCCTATTTCAAATACCTTGGCTGCGAGATCGACCCCGAGCCCAACAAAAAGCGCGGCCAGGATCTGATCATTTCCACACCTGAAAGCCGCGTTAAGCTGATGGTCATTCCAACCAATGAGGAGCTGGTCATTGCCCGCGATACCCGGGATATCGTATTCGGAAAATAACCAAAGGAATCCATAAAATCAAAAACCCTTCCCAAATTGGGAAGGGTTTTCGGTTTATTCCGGTAGCTTACATACGTCGACCCACGCTTTCGCGTTGGAATATCGATAAAGCTCGTCCGGCGTCAGCTCAATCGCGCTGTTTCCGCTGCCCACGGCCGGGAAAACGGTCTCGAACCGCTTAAGGCTATTGTCCAGATATACCGGGATGCCGGGGTTAATCCCAAATGGGCAAACACCGCCCACAGGGTGGCCTACCAATGCCTCCACCTCCTGAGCAGTGGGCATTTTAGCTTTCATATTGAAGCAATCTTTGAATTTGCGGTTGTCTATCCTGGCGTCTCCCGCGGCCAGAACCAAAACACACCCCTCCGGCGACTGGAACGAAAGGGTCTTTGCTATCCTTGCCCCTTCCACGCCGAGGGCCAGTGCGGCAAGCTCCACCGTGGCGCTGGAAACCGCAAATTCGATGACCCTGTGCTCCATCCCAAACTGCCTGAAATACGCTCGTCCTTTTTCGATTGACATATTCTTTCTCCTTTGCATTCATGCGCAGAACCATTCCAGCAAATCCAGCGTCCCGTCCCCCTGGGCCATGGCGAGACTTTCGGCGAAAATGACGGCGTCAACCTCGTAATAGTCCACGAAGTGCCGGAGCGTCATGGCGGAATAGCTGCGATAATCGATAATATAAACATTATGGTAGTGCTGGCTGAGATAAGGGGCAAAGGGATTTCCGAACGAATCCTTGATCAGCACGCAGTTATCGGCCGCCGGCAGATCCTCGTTCGTGATCACCGTCAGCGGATGATCACCGCCGAGAAATGTCATATATTTCGCGCTGGAGTCCGCGCCGGACATGTCCGTCAACACCGGCCACGGGAAAGTATTTCCCTCCGCGGTCGTGATTTTCATCGTCAGGTTCCCGGGCGGGTCATAGGCGTATACCGTATCTTCCCGCAGTCGCGAATTTTGATTGCAGCTCCAGTAGTAGGAACCCTTGAAGCCCGGAAACTCCAGCGCTCCATAGTCTTCCAGGGGCACTGGCTCAAACCCGGCAACGGCGCAGAACTGTTCATAACCGTAATACGCCCCCAGCGCCGTCCAGTGGTGGTCGGTCCGGAAATAAAGATACTCGTCGTTGTGGGCGATAAGGGTATTGAAAATATTGACCTTGCACACATTGTCGTTCATGGCGCCGAACATATAGCTGATGGACGCCCCCTGATCCGAGCATTTGATCTTCTCCATGTCGTCCGAGGATACGAGCACGCCTACGCTGGTGGGGATCAGCACGTCGTACACCTGGATGTCCTTTTCCGCCATTATGTCCGCGCAGGCGTTCACCATCCCCACATACCGGTCGGCATTGTACTGGGAGAAACCGTAATACGCAAAGGCCGAATCCCCGATCTGAAGGACGGTGCCGAAGATAACCTCCGCATCCTCCCCCGCATCGATCCCGCCCCAGTGCTCCACCGATTCCGTGGGGGGAGAGGTTTCCGCCACCTCCGGCGTCGG
>DIRC01000015.1:1989-8178 GCA_002427465.1 Clostridiales bacterium UBA5446
CCTCCGGCGTCGGTTTCGGCGTCTCAGGATTTTCAGTACTTTCGGTATACCCGGGCGGGCTAGGTATCGCGTCCGCCGTGCCGAGTTCACCGTAAATCGTGACATCCGAGAACCCGTGCAAGGCGTCCATGGCGGAGGCGGCCCTGATCCACCATTCCCGGCCGGGGAAGGTGTCGGAATACCAGGCGGAAATTCCATCAAAGTATTCGCCGGATATCAGGGTCTCCACCGAAAAATCGGGGAAAGCCGCCAAAGCCCTTTTTTCGCTGTATGACCGGGTCGGGCGCAGTGGGATAATGAAAGCGATCACCATAAGCGTGCCCATAATCAGGAAAAAAGGCGCAGCCAGCCTGCGGCGTCTTGAAAGTTCCTCTCGTTTTTCGCGCCGTGTCTGCCCGGACTTCGTACCATTATCCGTTTTTTGAGCGGGCGCCTTGTTCATGCTTCACCTCAAAACTGGAAATAGATAAAGGGATTGTAGCTGTCCCCCACCAGTGACGCCGTGGAGAAAAGCAGCATCAGCGCAGGTAAAAGCGAATAAACGGCGGTTTCCCACAAGCTGCCGAGTTTTGGCCGGCGCCGGCTGTATATGAAAAGCCTGTTCCCCAGCGTCCTGGCCATCGGCGTGCAGGCCACGATTGATACGGCAAGCAGGAAAAGGTTGTTTTTAAGCTGGGTAACCACCGCAAAATCGGCAAGCCCGTTTCCGTTTGCGCCGAATAATCCCAGGAAAACCGTCCAGCCCAGAGTCATGTTCGAAAACCGGAAGATGATCCATCCGAAAAAGACCGCAAAAATCACATAAAGATGCGAAAAAAACCCGGGCAGCCTAGAAAGCGCCCTGCGCATAAATCCCCGCTCGGCAAGGAGAAAAACAAAATAATATACCCCCCAAAAAACAAAGTTCCAGCTGGCGCCGTGCCAAAGCCCGGTAAGCGCCCAGACAACAAAAAGGTTAAGCACGTTCCGGGCCGCGGAGCACCGCCGCCCGCCCAATGGGATATAGACATAGTCCCTGAAAAACTCCCCGAGAGACATATGCCAGCGCCGCCAAAACTCGGTCACGCTGCGCGAAACGTACGGATAATCGAAATTCTCCGGATAATGCAGGCCAAGCATTTTTCCCAGACCCACGGCCATATCGGAATAGGCGGAAAAGTCGAGATATATCTGAAGCGTGAAAGCCAGCATCCCCAGCCAGACTCCCAGCGCGGGCAGCTGGGAAAGCGCCCTGAGATTCTCGAAAAACAGCGCGGGATTGGATATCACCGCGTCCGAAAGGAGCAAAGTCTCCGTCAGGCTGCCGCAGGGATTGGCCAGCAGCGCCTTTTTGGTCAGGCCCACCGCAAAACGGGAAATTCCGGCAAGCAGCTCCCCTTCCGGCCGGCGCGCTTCAAAAAGCTCATGGGCAATCGTTTTATACCTGACGATCGGCCCGGCCACGCACTGATGAAAAAGGGCCGCGTAAAGCAGTACATTCCAATAGCTGCGCTGGGCCGGTGCGTCGCGGCGGTATACATCCACAACATAGGTGAGGAGCTGAAAAGTATAAAATGAAATTCCTATGGGAAGGGCGATCCGGCTGATAAAATTAGGCACCTCTCCAAAAACAGAGCAAATAAGCCCCGAATATTTGAAAAAACCGATTAGCGCAATATCGAGAATACATGATATAATAAGCCATGTTTTTCCGGACTCGCGGCTGGGCGCGGCTTCTATGCGGAGCGCGCAGAACCATGCGGCCATAGACATAAACATCAGCAAAAAAACATATTTGGGTTCCCCCCATGCGTAAAATATCAGGGAGAACACCAGCAGCGAGGCGTTCTTTGCCTTTATGCTCCCGCAGGCCACATAACATAGGAGCGAAAGCGGCAGAAACGCGTATAAAAATATCAAGCTGGAAAAAACCATGTCTGATAAGCACCGTTTATGTCGATTTTTTGCCGGGATTTTCCTATTATATACCTGCGCCACATCCGATGCAACAGCAAAAACCGTAGCCCCGTTCTTCATTGGCGGCGGGCGTTAATCGCCCCAGATCGACAAATGTTTTCCATGTGTGATCTGCTCACAGAATAACGGCGGAAACGGTTATAATATAATACCAAACAAAAGACTGTGGAGGAATGAGTCATGTCAGTAAAAACGATCACCAAAGACAATTTTGACAGCGAGGTTATGAATTCCGATAAGCCGGTCCTTCTGGACTTCTGGGCGTCCTGGTGCGGCCCTTGCCGTATGGTGGCCCCCATCCTGGAGGATATCTCCAACGAAGTCACCACTGCGGTAGTCGGCAAGATCAACATTGACGAACAGCCGGAGCTGGCCAAGAACTTCAAGGTGATGAGCATCCCCACGCTGGTCGTAATAAAAGACGGAAAAATTATAAATACCGCCGTAGGTGTCAGACCAAAGGCCGACATAATCAAAATGCTTGAGGCATAAGTGACCGGTAAGACGCCGGGCCGTAAAAGATGGCCCGACGTTTTCTATATCATCGGTTTGTCCGGATTGGGAAAGGCGGTGCCGGATGCAATACCTGATCTCGTTTCTTGAAGGAATGATCACCTTCATTTCCCCCTGCCTGCTCCCCATGCTCCCGGTGTACATCTCTTACTTTGCCGGCGGCAGCGGAGAAACCGGCGCGGGCACCACGCTGAAAAACGCCTTGGGCTTTGTACTGGGCTTTACCATCGTATTTACGCTGATGGGCGCTCTGGCGGGAACCGTGGGCAGCTTTTTGACGAAGCACCAGAATGCCGTAAACATTGTCTCCGGACTGATTATCATCCTGTTCGGCTTAAGCCTCCTGGGCGTGATCAACCTCAATTTCTTTCGCGGCTCCGGGCAGGCAAAAGCCCTCGGCAACCTGGGGTTCTTTTCCTCGGTCCTGTTTGGCCTCGTCTTCGCAACGGGCTGGACGCCCTGTGTCGGCGCGTTTCTCGGCTCCGCCCTGATGCTGGCCTCCCAACAGGCCCATGCATTGAAGGGGGTCATCCTGCTCGTCTGCTACTCCCTGGGCCTTGGCATACCCTTCGTCCTCAGCGCCGTGCTGATAGACCGGCTGAAGGGCGCCTTCGATTTCATCAAGCGCAATTACAAAATCATCAACCTGGTTTCCTGCGTTTTCCTGATAATCATAGGCGTCGCCATGATGAGCGGAACCTTTGGAAGATTGCTTTCCCTGCTGGATTTTTAGGAGGTAATATGCGTAACAAAACAAGCACACTGATCTTTATCGCCCTATTCGCCGTCCTGATGGCCGGAGCCTATTTATTCTATACCAACCTGAAGGATACGGCCGGTAAAATCCCCTCGGAAACGGAAAACGGCTCCCTATCCGGCACTGCGGAACCGGATAAGGTCCCGGCCGCGGATTTCACCGTGTTCGACGGCGAAGGAAACCCGATAGATCTCTCCGATTTTTCCGGAAGCCCCGTCATTTTGAATTTTTGGGCCAGCTGGTGTCATTACTGCAAGTTGGAAATGCCCGATTTTGAAGAAGCCTTTGCCCAATACGGAGACGATGTGGTCTTCATGATGATCGACGTTGCCGACGGGAAGCGGGAGACCCGGGAAAGCGGCCAGGCCTACATCGACGAAAACGGATATACGTTCCCGGTATACTTCGACACCGGCCTTGAGGCCGCCTCCGCTTACAATATCACCGGGCTGCCCACAACGGTTTTCATCGACGCCGACGGCAATATTGCAAAAACCGTCTCAGGCGCCCAGACACTTGAAAAACTGACGGCTGAAATTGATAAGATAGCTCCCGGCACGGACTGACCTTTTAGCAGAATAAAAAACGCGCGGCGGGCTTTTATGCCCGCCGTGCGTTTATATCGTCAGCCCCTTCAGCTTTTGCTTATCAATGATTTTTATCCCGCCGCGCGACAGCTCCACAATGCCCTCGGAGACGAAATACTTCAGCATTCTCGTGACAACCTCCCTGGCGCTGCCGATGTACCGGGCGACCTGTTCGTGGGTGATGCGGACGATGCTGTCACCGCTCTTCGAGATTTCGTCCCATAGAAAAACCGCCAGGCGTTTGTCCATGCTCATAAACAGCAGCTGCTGCATGGCCCACATCACATCCGAAAACCTTTCGGTGCCCAATTTATAGGCGAAGCACTCCACATAAATATTTTTTTCCGACAGCTCCGCAAAAAACGGCGCGCTGATTAACAGCAGCTCCGTATCTTTCACCGCATCGACGCTGACGTCGAAAGTAATCGTGGACAGCACGCATGAAGCCGAAAGGATGCACATATCTCCCGGTCCGAGGCGATACAAGGTAATTTCCCGCCCCTCCTCCGAAAGCATGTACGCCCTGAGCATTCCGCTGCGCACCAGAAAGAACCCCACACAGTCGCTTTCGCCGCTGTGCAGATTGGTTCCTTTTTCAAAAAAGCGCGGTACGGCATGATTGACCAAGGCAGTTCTTTCCTGTGCGTTCATGTGTCCCCAGGCTGTAAAATGTTCCGACAAAAAACGCAGGTGTTCCGGCTGCAGCATATTGATTCCCCCAAGTTCGGCATTTTTTTCATTGCTTAATTGTATACGATTTCGGCAAATAATACAACTATGATTGCAGGCGCCATTTGACTTCGCTGGTTTTTGTTTCGCCCATTCTATGAAACACTTTTTTGCTTTTCAAAAAATTGCATAATGGATTGTGGAATAAGTCCATTTCCTGCGGAAAAGATATTAGCGGGATATCAACCCGAAACAGAGAAAAAGGAGATGTACTTTAATGGCTAACAGAAGCAATAACCTCGTGAACCCCAATGCCCGCGAGGCGATGAACCGCTTCAAGATGGAAGCGGCCGGCGAGGTCGGCGTTAATCTGAAACAGGGCTATAACGGCGACCTTACCAGCCGTCAGGCCGGCAGCGTTGGCGGACAGATGGTCAAAAAGATGATCGAGGCCTACGAAAACGGCATGAAGTAACCAAACTTCAAATCTCCAAGCAAGGCCGGTCGGCCGCCATACCATATGGCGGCCGGCCTGTCTTTATTCCAGCGGGCTGAAATACGATAAAAAAGCATACCGGGAGACCTGGCTGCCGGTATGGCTTTTTCTCAGTTATGATATTCAAACTCCAGATCATAGATGCTGACGGTATCCCCATCCCGCACGCCCAGTTCTTCCATCCGGGAATAAATCCCTGCATCCCTCAGGCGGCGGTCAAAATACATCCGGCTCTCATAGTCGCCGAAGTTCACGGAGGCTACCAGCCGCTTAAGCCAGTCCCCTTCTACAAACCACACGCCGTCGTCCTCTTCTATGGAAACCTCGTCGGCGGTGCCGATTTCCGGCTCCGGCTGCACATAATCCGGCTCGTACACGATGACCGGCGGCAGCGCGCTGAGTTTTCCCGCCGCGGCCCGCATCAGATCCCGGGCGCCGGCCGTCGTCGCGGCGGACAGCTCGAAAAAGTCGTATCCCCGGGCCTCGACATACTGCCGCAGCCTTTCAATGGGCTCCCGGTCATCCCCCAGCAGGTCGCATTTATTGGCGGCGACAATCTGCGGCCGGTCGGCCAGCTCCGGACTGTATTTACGAAGCTCGCTGTTAATCGCTTCAAAATCCTCAATCGGATCGCGCCCTTCACTGCCCGCAACGTCCACCAGGTGGATCAGAAGACGGCAGCGGTCGATATGGCGCAGAAAATCATGGCCCAGCCCGGCGCCCTCCGAGGCCCCCTCAATAATACCGGGGATGTCCGCCAGAACAAACGACACTCCATCCTCCACATACACGACACCCAAATTGGGAAACAGCGTGGTGAAATGGTAATTGGCAATCTTCGGGTGGGCATTGGATACGACGGAAAGAAGCGTGGACTTGCCCACGTTTGGAAAACCCACAAGCCCCGCATCCGCCAGAAGCTTCAGCTCCAGGGTGATCACATGGTTCTCGCCCGGCAGCCCCGGCTTCGCAAACCTGGGAATCTGGCGTGTAGGCGTGGCGAAATGCTTGTTTCCCCAACCGCCGCGCCCCCCCTTCGCCGCCACAAACTCCTCGCCTGTGGACATGTCGCGTATGATTGCGCCGGTATCCGCATCCCGGAGCAGAGTACCCCTCGGCACCCGGATACGAATACTCTCGCCGTCTTTTCCCGTACAGCGCTTCCCCTGGCCCGGCATACCGCTGCTCGCCACAAATTTGCGCTTATACCG